>NZ_AP012978.1:1578571-1894285 GCF_000801295.1 endosymbiont of unidentified scaly snail isolate Monju
TGTGGTCGTTCGGCCCGGGGACGGGCCTCCTGCGGTAGGAGCGACGTCCTCGTCGCGAATTATTCCGCCGCAACGCTAGGAGAAACAGAAGGGAAGGCGCCGGGTCAGGCGCTTCCCCACAGGTAGTCGCGGATCAGGGATTCGGGAAAGCCCCGGTATTGCAGAAAGCGCGCCTGTTTCGCCTGGGCGCGCCGGTCGGCGGGACGTTCATCCCCGAAACGTCCCCTGGCCACCTCGTGCAGGTGTTCGCGCCAGGTATCGTCTCCCAGGTCCAGCCAGGCTTCGATCAGATCCCCGTCGATGCCGCGCTCGCGCAGTTCGGCGCGGATGCGCAGCGGGCCGAAGCCCTTGCGCATGCGGCTGGCGACATAGTGCTCGGTGAAGCGATCGTCGGAGACCAGGCCGCGCTCGACCAGTTCGTCGAGCACCGCCTCGACCGTTTCGCGGTCGAAGCGCCGGCCCAGCTTGTTCGCCAGTTCGTGCCGGCTGTGCTCGCGGCCGGCGAGCAGGCGGACGGCCGCCGCCTCGATCTCCGACGCGGGGTCGGCCACCTCCTCGTCTTCACCGAAGGGCAGTTCGCCTTCCGCGCGCATGGCCGATCAGTCCTCGGCCGGAGCCTCGGCGCTCTCTTCGCTGCCCTCGGCCTTGGGGAACAGGGCCTCGCGGATCTGGGCCTCGATGGACTGCGCGATCTCGGGGTTTTCCTTGAGGAAGTTGCGCACGTTCTCGCGCCCCTGGCCGATGCGGTTGCCGCCATGGCTGTACCAGGCACCGGATTTCTCGATGAGCCCCATGGCCACACCCAGCTCGATGATCTCGCCCTCGCGCGAGATACCCTCGCCGTAGAGGATCTCGAAGGTGGCCTGCTTGAAGGGCGGCGCGACCTTGTTCTTGACCACCTTGACGCGGGTCTCGTTGCCGACCACCTCGTCGCCCTTCTTGATGGAACCGATACGGCGGATGTCCAGGCGCACCGACGAGTAGAACTTGAGGGCGTTGCCGCCGGTGGTGGTCTCGGGGCTGCCGAACATGACGCCGATCTTCATGCGGATCTGGTTGATGAAGATGACGATGGCGTTGGACTTCTTGATGTTGGCGGTGAGCTTGCGCAACGCCTGCGACATGAGGCGCGCCTGCAGACCGACATGCGAGTCGCCCATCTCGCCCTCGATCTCGGCCTTGGGGGTGAGCGCAGCGACCGAGTCGACCACGATCAGGCCCACCGCGCCGGAGCGCACCAGCATGTCGGTGATCTCCAGGGCCTGCTCGCCGGTGTCGGGCTGGGAGACCAGCAGCTCGTCGGTGTCCACGCCGAGCTTTTCGGCATAGGAGGGGTCGAGCGCGTGCTCGGCATCGACGAAGGCGCAGGTGCCGCCGGCCTTCTGGGCCTCGGCGATGCAGTGCAGGGTGAGCGTGGTCTTGCCCGAGGACTCGGGGCCGTAGATCTCGATGATGCGGCCGCGCGGCAGGCCTCCGATGCCGAGCGCGGCATCGAGGCTCAGCGAGCCGGTGGAGACCACGTCGATGTTGCGCACCGCACTGCCGTCGCCCATGCGCATCACCGAACCCTTGCCGAACTGCTTTTCGATCTGTGCCAGCGCGGCGGCCAGCGCCTTCTTGCGATTTTCGTCCATCAGGCTCTCCCCGAGTCGTTGTCCACGAAATGTGTGTGCAGTGTAGTTTGTTCTCTTTTTGTTTTCCAGACTTTTTTGCCGATGCCCCCCCTATCGGCCAGGCGTCGGCAGGCGCCAGCGCGCCAGCGCGCCAGGGGATGATACAGCGGCCGCGCACCGGGGCGGGACTCCAGCAACGCCCATTCACGTACCGACCAGTCGAGCGCTGCAAAGGGCAGATCGCCAGGAGGACGCGCCACCTTGCGCGCCAGCGTCACGTGCGGCTGCCAGGGCCGCGGGTCGAGCGCGAAGCCCAGCGCGGCCCGGGCCAATGCCCGAGATGATCCAGACACAACGCAAAGGCCTCCCCCGCCAGGCGATCACCCAACTCGCGCAGCGCGCCCAGTCGCCCCTCCTCGACCTGCCCCAGGAAATGCAGGGTGAGATGCAGATCGGCCGGGTGGGTCGGCTGCACGCCCGGCGGCAGGTGCGTCTGCTGCCAGTCGGCCAGCCGACGACGCAGCGCCTCGTCCGGCCACAGGGCGAAGAACAGGCGGCGGCTCACAGGCGTTCGAGCAGCCCGCGCAGGGCCGCGGCCACGGAGGCGGCGCGCACCTGCTCGCGGTCGCCGGGGAAATGCGCGCACACGGTCGACACGCCCGCGGGCGTTCCCCAGGCCAGCCAGACCGTGCCGACAGGCTTGTCCGGCGTGCCCCCGCCCGGTCCGGCGATCCCGCTCACCGCGATGCTGTAACGCGCCGCGCTGCGTGTCAGGGCGCCGGCCGCCATGGCCTCGACCACCGGCCGGCTGACCGCGCCGTGCTGCGCGATCAACGCCTCGGGCACCCCCAGCAGCTCCTGCTTGGCGGCATTGCTGTAGGTGACGAAACCGCGATCGAACCAGGCGCTGGAACCGGACCGGTCGGTACACACCTTGGCGATCCAGCCCCCGGTACAGGACTCGGCGGTGACCAGCAGGGCCTCGCGCGCGATCAGCCCTTCGGCCACCTCGGCCACCAGTGCGGAAAAATCGGCTTCGATGGTGTTCATGGCCCTGTTTTATCACAGACGCCAGGCCAGGCGGACCGGCTTTCGGGAGTGCTCGCGGTTTCGCGCAGCATGCCCCTTCCGCCCCCTCGGCGACCCTCCCCCGCCGGAAAGAGGGTTGGGGCGAAGGCGCAGGAGCCCTCCGGACGGGTTAGAATCCGGCATCCCTTTCATCGACCAACGGAATCACCACCATGTCCGACAACGAGATCCGGCTCGAGCGCAATCCCTCCCCCCCCAAGCTCGAGGTACTGGGGGTGTACGACTGGCCGATCTGGCGCAAGGAGGTCAGTACCTTCGACTGGACCTATGCCGACCGCGAGACCTGCTACATCCTCAAGGGCCGCTTCCGGGTCACGCCCGAAGGCGGCGAGCCGCAGGAGTTCCGGCGCGGCGACCTGATCACCTTCCCCGCCGGCATGAAGTGCGTGTGGGAGATCCTCGAGGACGTCGAGAAACACTACGACCTCGGCTGAGCAGGCCATTTCCGACCACCACAGATCACGACTTGCGCATCCCCTTCCCGCATGAGCAAGACCAAGGCGCAACACACCCCCGTGATGCAGCAATACCTGCGCATCAAGGCCGAGCACCCGCATCGCCTGGTGTTCTACCGCATGGGCGACTTCTACGAACTGTTCTACGAGGACGCCGAGAAGGCCGCGCGCCTGCTGGACATCACCCTCACCCAGCGCGGCAAGTCGGGCGGGCAACCGATCCCCATGGCCGGGGTGCCCTACCACGCCGCCGAGAGCTACCTGGCCAAGCTGGTGAAACTGGGCGAATCGGTGGCGATCTGCGAGCAGATCGGCGACCCGGCGACCCGCAAGGGGCCGGTGGAGCGCAGGGTGGTGCGCATCGTCACCCCCGGCACGGTGTCCGACGAGGCGTTGATGGACGAGCGCCGCGACAACCTGCTCGCCGCCCTTTACTGCGAGGGCGAACGCTGTGCCCTGGCCTGGCTGGACCTGACCGGCGGGCGCTTCGCGGTGACCGAGCTGGACGACGAGGCCGCGCTGCGCGCCGAGCTGGAACGCCTGCGCCCGGCCGAGCTGCTGCTCGCCGAGAACGCCAATGCGCCGTCGGGCGATGCTGGCGGCATCACTCGCCGCCCGGAATGGCATTTCGATCACGAGACCGCCGAGCACCTGCTCTGCCGCCAGTTCCAGGTACAGGACCTGGCCGGCTTCGGCCTGCATGAACACCCGCTGGCGGTGTGCGCCGCCGGTGCTCTGCTGCAGTACCTGCACGAGACCCAGCAGAGCGCCCTGCCCCATCTCACCAGCATCCGCCTGGAGCGCCACGACGAGGCGCTGATCATCGATGCGGCAACCCGTCGCAACCTCGAACTGGACCAGGCCGTCTCCGGCAACAGGCGGCACTCGCTGGCGGGCCTGCTCGACGACTGCGCCACCGCCATGGGCAGCCGCCTGCTGCGACGCTGGATCAACCGCCCACTGCGCGACCGCGCCACCGTCGAGGCACGGCACGCGGCCATCGACTGCCTGCTTGCCCAGGACGCAATGGACAAGATCGCCGGTCTGCTCGCCGGCGTGGGCGATATCGAGCGCATCCTCGCCCGGGTGGCGCTGGGCACGGCACGGCCGCGCGACCTGGCGGTGTTGCGCGACTCGCTCGGCCAGCTGCCGGCCCTGCAACAGCGGCTGGCCGGGCTGGATGATCCGCTGTTGCGCGAGCTGGCCGGCGAGATCGGCGAACACCCCGACACCCATGCCCTGCTGGTGAGCGCCATCGTCGAGAACCCGCCGGTGGTGCTGCGCGACGGCGGCGTGCTGGCCAAGGGCTACGACGCCGAACTCGACGAGCTGCGCGCGCTGTCGAGCAACGCCGACCAGTTCCTGCTCGATCTCGAGACCCGCGAGCGCGAGCGCACAGGCATCGACACCCTCAAGGTCGGCTACAACCGGGTACACGGCTACTACATCGAGATCAGCAAGGCGCGCGCCGCCGAGGCGCCCGACGACTACGTGCGGCGGCAGACGCTGAAGGGCGCCGAGCGCTTCATCACCCCCGAACTCAAGCAGTTCGAAGACCGGGTGCTCTCGGCACGCGAACGCGCCCTGGCCCGCGAGAAGGCGCTCTACGAGGCGCTGATCCAGGCCCTGCAGGACCTGCTCGCTCCCCTGCAGGCCTGCGCCGGCGGCCTGGCCGCGCTCGACGTGCTCGCCAGCCTGGCCGCGCAGGCCCGGCGGCTGGACCTGGTGCGCCCGCAGTTCGACGATACGCCGGGACTGCACATCGAGGGCGGACGCCACCCGGTGGTCGAACAGGTCTCGGATCAGCCCTTCGTGGCCAACGACGCGCACCTCGACGGCGATCGGCGCATGCTGGTGATCACCGGCCCCAACATGGGCGGCAAGTCCACCTTCATGCGCCAGATCGCGCTGATCGTGATCCTCGCCTGGGCCGGCGGCTTCGTGCCCGCGCGCAGCGCGCGCATCGGTCCTGTCGACCGCGTGTTCTCGCGCATCGGCGCCTCCGACGACCTCGCCGGGGGACGTTCGACCTTCATGGTCGAAATGGAAGAGACCGCCAACATCCTCAACAACGCCACCGAGCACTCGCTGGTGTTGATGGACGAGATCGGGCGTGGCACCAGCACCTTCGACGGCCTCTCGCTGGCCTGGGCCTGCGCGGTGGAGCTGGCCACCCGCATCCGTGCCTTCACCCTGTTCGCCACCCACTACTTCGAGTTGACCAACCTGCCCGAGGAGCACCCCGGCATCGCCAATGTGCACCTCGATGCAGTGGAACACGGCGAGCGCATCGTCTTCCTGCACGCGGTCAAGGACGGACCCGCCAACCAGAGCTACGGCCTGCAGGTTGCCGCACTGGCCGGGGTGCCGCGGCACGTGATCCGCGAGGCGCGCGCCCGGCTCGAACAGCTCGAGCGCCAAGCCGCGCGCCAGAACGAGGCCGGCAGTGCCCAGCTCGGCCTGTTCGACGCTGCCCCGCCGCCCCCCGAGCCGACGACACCGGAGGCGCTGCGCCTGCTCGAGGCGGCCGACCCCGATGCGCTCAGCCCGCGCGAGGCACTGGACCTGCTGTACCGCCTGAAGGCCGCCCTGGACGAGGGCTGAATTCGCCATTTCCGGGGACCCTGCCGCAAACATTCGGCCCGAGGACGGGCCTCCTGCAGGCCATGTGGGAGCGGCGTCCCCGCCGCGAACCTTCGGCCCGAAGACGGGCCTCCTACGGTAGGAGCGACGTCCTCGTCGCGAATTATTTTTGAATCCCTTGCCGGGAAGGAACCTGACTCAGGTCACCACGTCCGGCGCTTCGCGCCCGGTGTGGTACGCAATGTCGGCAATCGCCTGCGAGGCGCGGATCAGGTCGGCCAGCGCCTGCTGGGTATCGTCCTCGAGCCGTTCGGGCCGGGTCTCGTGGCGCTCGATGTAGACACGCAGGGTGGCGCCCACGGTGCCGGTGCCCGAGAGCCGGTAGACAATGCGTGATCCGTCCTCGAACAGGAAGCGGATGCCCTGGTGCTCGCTCACCGAGCCGTCTATCGGATCGACATAGCGGAAGTCATCAGTGTGGCCGACCTGGTGCGTGCCGTAGCATTCGCCCTCCAGACCGTGCATCAGGCGGCGCAGTTGTTCCATCAGGGTCTGGGCAGCGGCGCTGTCGATGCCCTCGTAGTCGTGGCGTGTGTAGTAGTGGCGGCCGAAGCGCCGCCAGTGGTCGCGCAGGACCTCGGCCACCGGGCGGCGCTCGACCGCCAGCAGGTTGAGCCAGGCCAGCACCGCCCACAGGCCGTCCTTCTCGCGCACGTGGGCCGAGCCGGTACCGAAGCTCTCCTCGCCACAGAAGGCGATGCGCCCGGCATCGAGCAGGTTGCCGAAGAACTTCCAGCCGGTGGGCGTCTCGTAGCAGGGGATGCCAAGCCGTTCGGCCACCACGTCGGTGGCGCGGCTGGTGGGCATGGAACGCGCCACGCCGGGAATGCCATCCCGCCAGGCCGGGAACACCATATGGTTGGCGGTGAGGATGGCCAGGCTGTCGCTGGGAGTGACGAAGCAGTCGCGGCCCAGGATCATGTTGCGGTCGCCGTCGCCATCGGAGGCGGCGGCGAAATCCAGTCCGTTCGGGCCACGGGTCAGGGCCACCAGCTCGGCGGCATGCGCCAGGTTCGGATCGGGATGGCCGCCGCCGAAGTCTTCCAGCGGTTCGCCGTTGCGTACCGTGCCTTCGGGCGCGCCCAGGCGCTCCTCCAGGATACGCCGGGCATAGGGGCCGGTGACCGCGTGCATGGCGTCGAAGGCCATGCGGAAGCCGCCGCCCAGCAGTTCGGCGATGGCATCGAAGTCGAACTGGGTCTCGATCAACTCGGCATAGTCGGCCACCGGGTCGATGATGGTCACCTGCATCTCGCCCAGCCGGGTTTCGCCGATCCGTTCGAGGTCGATGTCGTCGGCGGCCAGGATGCGATAGCGCTCGATCTCGCGGCTGCGACGGTAGATGGCCTCGGTGACGGCTTCGGGGGCGGCCCCCCCGTTGGCGATGTTGAACTTGATGCCGAAGTCGCCATCCGGCCCGCCGGGGTTGTGGCTGGCCGAGAGGATCAGCCCGCCGGCGGCACCGTGCTTGCGGATGACGCAGGAGGCCGCCGGGGTCGAGAGCAGACCGCCCTGGCCAACCAGGCAGCGCGCCACCCCGTTGGCCGCGGCCATGCGCAGGATGACCTGGATCGCCTGGCGGTTGTAGTAGCGCCCGTCACCGCCGAGCACCAGGGTGCCACCGGCCAGCGTTTCCTGGGTGTCGAACACCGATTGCACGAAGTTCTCCAGGTAGCGCGGCTGCTGGAAGGCGGTCACACGCTTGCGCAGGCCCGAGGTGCCGGGCTTCTGGTCGTCGAAGGGGTTGGTGCGGATCTCCTGGATGTTCATGGGTCTTCCGTGGATTGATGAGGATGGCGCTATTTCAGCACAGACCGTGCTTTCGTGGTGGCTTGCTGGAGGCCTGTTCCCGGGCCGGATGTTCGCGACGAGGACGTCGCTCCTACCTGTGGGAGGCCCGTCCCCGGGCCGAGGGTTCGCGGCGAGGACGTCGCTCCTGCCTGTAAGCAGCCCGTCCCTGGGGCAAACTGTCATTCACCCGGCAACTGGGTTAGAATTTTTATTCCCAACACAAGAAAAACAGGGGGATTCCATGACCCACTACTGACCCACTACTGACCCACTACTGACCCACTACTGACCCACTACTGACCCACTACTGACCCACTACTGGTGCCGCGTCCGTTTTGATCACCGCGACTGGCTCGCGCAACCCGAAGGCGACCGCCTGCGCCTGTTTCGCGGTGAGCTGTTCGGCCCGACCAAGGACCTCGGCCGCACGGTCGACCGCTCCGAGGTCGCCTGCCTGCCGCCGGTCCAGCCCCGCCAGTTCCTCGACCTGTGGAACAACTTCCACGAACGCATGGCCGCCGAGGGCACGCGGATGCCGTCCTTTCCCCTGTATTTCGTCAAGCTGCCCGGCAGCCTCTCGGCGCATGAGGAACCGATCACACCCCCGCCGGGGTCCACCGGCAAGGTCAAGTTCGAGGCCGAGCTGGGCATCGTCATCGGCAAGCGCTGCTTCCGGCCGGCGCGCGAAGAGATCGACCAGGTCATCTTCGGCTACACCTGCGTCAACGACGTGACCGCTCCCGAGCCCCTGTTCGAGGACCCGGCCTTCGGCCAGTGGTGCCGTGCCAAGAGCTTTCCCGGCTTCGGCCCGATCGGACCCTTCGTCGCCACCGGCATCGAACCCGACACGCTGCGCGTGCGCGCCGTGCTGGATGGCGAGACCCTGCAGGACTACCCGGTGACCGACATGATCTTCTCGCCCCGCGAGATCGTCTATCGCATCGCGCGCGAGATCCCTCTCTACCCGGGCGACCTGATCGCCTGCGGCACCTCGCTCGGCGCAGCGGTGATGCAGCCCGGCCAGACCATCGAGGTCGCCATCGACGACATCGGCACCCTGCGCAACCGCTTCGCCAGCTGAGTCACCAGGGGCGCTCCATCCCCACCTGCTGCATGATCTCGATCGCCAGTTCCTCGATCGAGAGATTGGTGCTGTCGATGAAGGGGATGCGCTCGGCCCGGTAGAGCGCCTCGGCGGCACTCAGCTCGCGCCGGCATTGGGCCAGGCTGGCGTAGGTCGAGCCGGGCCGGCGCTCCTCGCGGATCTGGTGCAGGCGTTCCGGCGAAATGATCAGGCCATACAGACGCTCGCGGTGCGGCCGCAAGGGCTCGGGCAGGCGCCCCTCGAGAAAATCGTCTTCGGTGAGCGGAAAGTTGGCGGCCCTCACCTTGTACTGCATGGCCAGGTACAGGCAGGTCGGCGTCTTGCCGCAGCGCGAGACCCCGACCAGGATCAGGTCGGCCTCCTCCAGCCCGCGCAGGCGCGCCCCGTCGTCGTAGGCCAGCGCAAAGTTCACCGCCTCCACGCGCTGGTCGTAGTCCTTGTAGTCGGCGATGCCGTGCGCCAGTCCCACGTGCTCGATGCTCGGCTGGTGCAAAGCCTCGCTGAGCGCGGGCAGGAACAGGTCGAAGATGTCGAACACCCGGCCACGCGAGCGCTTGAGGCGCGCTCGCAGGTCCAGGTCCACCAGACTGGAATACACCAACGGCGGCCGACCGTCGGCCTCGGCGGCCGCGTCGATCTCGGCCTCTACCCGTGCGATCTTGTCCGCATCGTCGCAGAAGGGCCGCACCACGCGTTGCACCGGCGCCTGGTCGAACTGCGTCAGCAGGGTGCGAACCAGGCTCTCGACGGTGATCCCGGTACGGTCGGAGACCAGGAACAGGGTGCTGTGCTCGGGCATGGTGAGATCTCCAGGGGTTTTACCTTTTTCGTATTCTGCGACAATCACGCCATGCAAGACACTGATCTCGACACCCTGCGCCAGCGCCTGGCCGCGCGGCTGCGCCAACATCTGGACCCGGCCTTCGTGCTGGTTCGCGAGGAAGAACGTCGTCCCTACGAGTGCGACGGCCTGTCCGCCTACCGGCATCTGCCGCTGCTCGTGGCGCTGCCGGGCGATATCGAACAGGTGCAGGCGGTGATGCGCATCTGCCACGAGGAGAAGGTGCCCGTCATCGCGCGCGGCGCCGGTACCGGACTGTCCGGCGGCGCCCTGCCGCGCGAGGATGCCGTGCTGCTCGGCCTGTCGCGACTCAATCGTATCCTCGAGGTCGATCCGGACAATCTCTGTGCCCGCGTGCAGCCCGGTGTGCGCAATCTCGCCATCAGCGAAGCGGTGCGTCCGTACGGCCTCTACTACGCGCCCGATCCTTCCTCGCAGATCGCCTGCACCATCGGCGGCAATGTGGCCGAGAACGCCGGCGGCGTGCACTGCCTGAAATACGGGCTCACGGTGAACAACCTGCTGGCGCTGGAGATCGTCACCGTCGAGGGCGAACGCCTGCGTATCGGCGGCAGCGGACTGGACAGCCCCGGCTACGACCTGCTCGCCCTGCTCACCGGCTCGGAGGGCATGCTCGGCATCGTGGTCGAAGTGACCGTAAAGTTGCTGCCCATTCCCCAGCGCGCCCAGGTGGCGCTGGCCGCCTTCGACGACGTGGAACAGGCCGGCCAGGCGGTGGCTGACCTGATCGCCGAGGGCATCCTGCCGGCCGGGCTGGAGATGATGGGCCAGGCCTCGCTGCGCGCCGCCGAGGACTTCGTGCACGCCGGCTACCCGACCGATGCGGCCGCCTTCCCCGCGGCCGGCCGCATCTCGCCCGACTATTACTGCATGGACGGCACCATCCCGCGCAAGCACCTGGCGCGGGTGCTGCGCGAGATCGCCGCCCTGTCCGAGGAATATGGCCTGCGCGCGGCCAACGTCTTCCACGCCGGGGACGGCAATCTGCACCCGCTGATCCTCTACGATGGCAACGCGCCGGGTGAACTCGAACGCGCCGAGGAATTCGGCGGCAAGATCCTCGAACTGTGCGTGGAGGTCGGCGGCACCATCACCGGCGAACACGGCGTGGGGATGGAGAAGATCAACCAGATGTGCGCCCAGTTCCCGCCCGAGGAGCTGCAGCTGTTCCATGCCATCAAGGCCGCCTTCGATCCGCACAGCCTGCTCAACCCGGGCAAGGCCATCCCCACCCTCAATCGCTGCGCGGAGTTCGGCGCCATGCACGTCAAGGCCGGCGACCTGCGCTTTCCGCACCTGGAGCGCTTCTGATGACAGACGACCTGACCGACGCGCTGCGCGAGCAGGTGCGCGAGGCCGGGCACGCCGGCACCGCCCTGCGCATCCGCGGCCACGACAGCAAGGCCTTCTACGGCGAACCCGTGGACGGCGAGCCCCTGGACCTGTCGGCACACCGCGGCATCGTGGACTACGAGCCGACCGAGCTGGTGCTCACCGCGCGTGCCGGCACCCCGCTGGCCGAGATCGAGGCCCTGCTCGCCGAAAAGGGCCAGGTGCTGGCCTTCGAGGCGCCGCGCTTCGATGGCCGTGGCACCCTCGGCGGTGCGGTCGCCAGCGGCCTGGCTGGCCCGCGTCGACCCTGGGGCGGCGCGCCACGCGACCTGGTACTGGGCGTGCGCCTGCTCGACGGCCGCGGCCAGGTGCTCCGCTTCGGCGGGCAGGTGATGAAGAATGTCGCGGGCTACGATGTCTCGCGCCTGATGGCCGGCAGCCTGGGCACCCTGGGGGTGCTGCTCGAGATCTCGCTCAAGGTGCTGCCCGCACCGGTCGAAACCCGTACCCTGCTGCTGGAGCTGCCGCGCGAAGCCGCGCTGGCACGCCTGCGTGAACTTGCCCGCCAACCCTGCCCGCTGAGCGGCGCCTGTCATCTCGACGGCCGCCTGTACCTGCGCCTGTACCTGCGCCTGTCCGGCGCCCTCGCCAGCGTGGACGCCTGGGCGCGGCGCATCGGTGGCGAGGTACTGGCACCGGGCAACACCTTCTGGGAACGCCTGCGCGACCAGCGGCTCGACTTCTTCGAGCGCCAGGGACAGACCCTCTGGCGCCTGTCGCTGGCACCCGCCACGCCACGCCTGGCCTGCGAGCGCGACAGCCTGCTCGACTGGGCGGGCGCCCAGCGCTAGGTGTTCACCGACCACCCGGCCGAGGCGATTCGTGAACAGGTCGCGGCGTACGACGGCCATGCCGAGATCTTCCGCCGCGGCGAGGGCGAGACCGCCCCCTTCCAGGTGCTCTCGCCGAGCCTGGTCATGCTGCACCGGCGGATCAAGGAACGTTTCGACCCGGCCGGCATCCTCAACCCCGGGCGGCTGGGTAGCGTCTGCTAGCGGCCTGTCGGACTTGACCGTTCGAAACGAAAATTCGCGGGAGCGGATCAAATGAGCTTGTTCGAGTGAGGAAAATAGCCGGCCTATTTGACGAATTCGACAAGCTCAGTTGATCGCTATCCGCGGATTTGCAGCCGGACAGCGTCAAGTCCGACAGGCTGCTAGAATCCCGCCGTCTCGACAACTCACCAGAATACCAGGAGTCCACCGTGTCAGCAGAAGAACGTCAGGTAGATGTCGCCATCATCGGGCTGGGCAGCGCCGGCCTCTACACCCTGGGCAAGGTCCGTCCCACCGGCAAGTCGGTGGTGGTCATCGACGGCGGCGAGCTGGGCACTACCTGCGCCCGCGTCGGCTGCATGCCCTCGAAGGCCATCATCCAGGTCGCCGAGGACTTCCACCGCCGCGAACTGTATTCGCGCCTCGGCATCGAGGGGGGCGAGCACCTGCGGGTCGATCTGCCCGAGGTCATGGAATACGTGCGCGACCTGCGTGACACCTTCGTGGACCGGGTGCTGTCGAACAGCTCCGACAACTTCCCGGAAGGACTGCTGATCGAGCAGTACGCGCATTTCGTCGAACCCGACCTGCTGGAGACCGACGACGGCCAGCGTATCCGCGCCGGTGCCATCGTGATCGCCACCGGCTCGCGTCCCATCGTGCCCGAGGCCTGGGCGGAGTTCGCCGACGACATCATCACCACCGACAACTTCTTCGAGCAGGAGACCCTGCCGTCGTCCTGCGCGGTGATCGGCCTGGGCGTGATCGGCCTGGAGCTGGGCCAGGCCATGCAGCGACTGGGCGTGGAGGTGACCGGCATCGACATGGCGCAGACCGTCGGCGGCCTCAGCGACCCCGAGGTGGCGAAACAGGCCATCGAGATCGTCGGCAAGCAGATGCCCCTGTGGCTGGGCACGCCGGCCGAGCTGTCGCGCGCCGAAGACGGACGCATCCGCGTCACCGCGGGCGAACGCAGCGTGGTGGTGGACAAGGTGTTCGCCTGCCTCGGTCGCCAGCCCAACGTGGATCGCCTGAACCTGGCGGCGGCCGGCATCCCGGTGGACGAGCGCGGGGTGCCGGTGTTCGACCGGCATACCATGCAGGTCGGCGACCTGCCGATCTTCATCGCCGGCGACGCCGATGCCGAGCGGCCACTGCTGCACGAGGCCGGCGACGAGGGCCGCATCGCGGGCCACAACGCGGCCCACGAGGGCATCACCGCCTTCCGCCGCAAGACGCCGCTGAACATCGTATTCTCCGACCCCAACATCGTGCAGGTGGGTGCGCGTTTCAGCGAACTCGATCCCGAGACCACCGCAATCGGCCAGATGGCCGTCCCGCCGGTGGGGCGCGCGCTCATCCTGGCCAACAACCGCGGCCTGATCCGCGTCTACGCCGACAAGTCCAGCGGGCGCATGCTGGGCGCGGAGATGATCTGCGTACGCGGCGAACACCTGGGCCACCTGCTGGCCTGGTGCATCCAGAAAGAGATGACCGTGGGTGAGATGCTGCAGATGCCCTTCTATCACCCGGTGATGGAAGAGGCCCTGCAGGCCGCGCTGTACGACCTGTATCACAAGGTGGAAGCGAAGAACGACACCCCGGTCCCCGAGCTGCAACCCCTGTAATCCCGAGGGGGGAATGTTCGCCCCGGGGACGGGCCTCCTACATCATCCGTGGGAGCGGCGTCCCCGCCGCGAACATTCGGCTCACAACGGCCAGCGCTGCTCCACCGCGATCACCATGCGCACCAGCTCGGCCAGCGAGCGGGCGTGCATCTTTTCCATCACCCGCGCACGATGCGCCTCGATGGTCTTGGCCGACACCCCCAGGGCGTTGGCGATCTCCTTGTTGGAGCGCCCGTCGGTGACCATCTTCATCACCTCCAGCTCGCGCGGGGTGAGATGCTCCACCCGCTCGGCGTATTCCGCCACCTGGGCGCTGGTGACCCGGCGTTCCTCTTCCTTGGCCAGGGCGTGACGGATGGCGTCCAGCAGGGTCTCGTCATTGAAGGGCTTCTCGATGAAGTCCACTGCGCCGGCCTTCATGGCGCGCACTGCCATGGGGACATCGCCATGCCCGGTGATGATGATGGTCGGCGGCATCATCTGTTCCCTTTCCAGGTACTCGAGCAGGTCTAGCCCGCTCATGCCTGGCATGCGCACATCCAGCAGCAGGCAGCCGAAGCGCCCGGGGTAGTGGTCGCGCAGAAAGGCGTCGGCCGAGTCGAAGCTCTCGACCCGCATGCCCACCGATTCGATGAGCCATTTGAGCGAGGAACGCATGGCCTCGTCGTCGTCCACGACCCATACCACGGGTTCGGCGCGCACTGTGCTGTTCATGATGCGAGACTCTCCGGCGTGTCCACGAACAGGGGTAATTCGATGGTGAAGGTGCTGCCCTCGCCCGGGCAGGATTCGGCAAGGATCTTACCATGGTGATCCTCGATGATCGTCTGGGTGATGGCCAGCCCCATGCCCATTCCGGTCTCCTTGGTGGTGAAGAAGGCATCGAACAGGTGCTCCATGTCCTCCGGTGCAATGCCGGTGCCCCTGTCGCGCACCGCGACCCGGGCAGTGCCTGAAGATCCGAGGGTGGTGCGGATCACCAGCCTGCGCTCCAGCGGGGCCACCGACTTCATGGCATCCAGCGCATTGCGCACCAGGTTGATCAGCGCCTGCTCGATCTGTACCGAGTCCACGTACACCATCAAGGGCCCCGGGTGCAGGCGCGTCTCCACGGTGAGCTGCTGCTTGCGCAGATCGTGCACCAGCAAGGCGCAGACCTCGGTCACCAGGTGATTGAGATCGACCTCGCGGCGTACCCGGTACTGGCGGGTGACCAGGCTGCGCAAGCGCTTGATGATCTCGGCCGCGCGATTGGCCTGGCTGGCGATCTGCGACAGCGCCGAGAGCAGCTCCTCCTTGCCTCCCACGTCCAGGCGCAACCGCCGCGCGCAGCCGTTGGCAAAATTGGCGATCGCCGACAGGGGCTGGTTCAGTTCGTGGGCAATGCCGGTGGACATCTCACCCATGGTGCTCAAGCGCGCCACGTGCACCAGCTCGTCCTGGCGCTGCTGCAGGGCGTCTTCGGCGCGGCGCTGGGCGGTGATGTCGCGGGCGTAGATGTTGACATAACCCAGGCCGGTGACAGGCGTGAGCAGCAAGGAATAGATGCCCTGCTCGGTGACGATCTCGGTCTCCTGGGTGCGCCCGGTCGCCAGCACCCGTTCGACCTGCTCGCGCCAGTACACGGGCAGGGTCTGCAGGGGTCGGCACTGCCAGTAGTCGAGCAGGGCCTCGCTGGGGGCATTGGCATAGGTGATGACCCCGCGACTGTTGACCCGCAGGATGGGGATGGGGCTCTCTTCTGGAAAGGCCGCCAGGGCGCGGATCTCGGCCTCGCGCTGCTTGCGCTCGGAGATGTCGCGCAGATACACGGTGAACAGCAGGCGCTGGTCCAGCTCGATCGGCTTGATGACCACCTCCGTGGCGCGCCGTTCTTCCTCGCCATCGACCGTGGTCAGCTCGACCTGGATGGAAGAGCTGATCTGCTCGGGCGACTCGCGCAGGCGCATGATGAGGCACTGGAAATACTGCCCCGAGGGCTCGTCGAACACCAGGCTGGCCAGCTGACGCCCGCTGGCCTGCTCCAGGGTGCGCCCGAACACCTGCTGGGCGGTGGGGTTGAAATCGATGATCTTGCCATCGGCATCCACCGTGACGATGGCGTCCACCGAAGCCTCCATGACGCCGATACGCAGGGCCTCGAGCTGGCGCAGTTCGTGCTCGTGCCGCGAGCGGGTCTCCTCGCGCGCCTTGAGTACCAGTTCGATCACGTCGTGAATGCGGTCCTCGAGCTGGATCAAGCGGTTGCCCGAACGGTTCAGCGGTGCCAGTCGTCCGCCCAGCGCACGTTGCGCGAAGTCCTGGAGCCTCCGCAAGGAGTGATTGATCCGGCTCGACAGGAAGACGAACAGCAACACGAACAGGCCGACGATGACCGCCGCCCCGATGGCACGCTGGCGCCGTTCCAGGTCGAGAATGGCCTGCCCGGTCTCGCGGTACAGGGCGCGCGGCACCAGGGTGCCAAACAGCATGTTGAGATCGGAATCGTCGTAATCGAAGAAGGACTGGGTGGTCAGCACATAGTCCGGGCGCAGGGCGTCCACCGGGGTGCCGGCCTCGACCTCCAGCGGGTTGCTGCTCGAGAGGATGACCTGGGCATCGGCATCCATCACCGCGGTAATGGCACGTTCCGAGACCGCGGACTGCTGCGAGGCCGCCAGGAAGGCGCTGTCCAGCGGCACCAGCAGCACCAGCGATCCGTTGACGACGTGCTCGGCGTCCTGGATGGGTTCGGACACCACCAGGTAGGGTTCGCCATCGACCAGGGTGAGCAGGGCGCGCTGTTCGCTGGTCGCCAGGTAGTTCGCCGACTCGTAGCTGAACGCCTGCGGCAGCGGCTGCTCGGTGGCGAAATAGGCCTCGCGCACCCGTCCTTTGGTGTCCATCAGCAACATGTGACTCGGCTGGGCCACGTCAGAGATGATGCGTTCTCGCGGCAGCCAGGGCGGGCGGTGCCCGTGATACACACGCCGCACGCCCTGTTGATCGGGGCTGACCAGGGAATCCAGGTAGGCAGCCATGCGCCGGTGATTGGCCAGCAGGCGGGCCAGGAACACGTAACTGCGGCGGTGTTCCTCGAAACGGATCAGGGATTCACGCGCCAGCTGGTGCAACTGGTTGTCGAGCACCCCTTCGAAGATCTCGCTGAGCGCCGCGCTCTGCTGGCGATCGATCACCACCCAGGCCAGGACACCCACGGCCAGACCCAGCACCAGCGCGGCAGCCGGCAGCGGGATACGGCGCCAGAAACCGCGCCAGCGAGATTTATCCTTGGCGGGCATGCGGCGCATTATCGCATGCCCCCTTCGGGGTCGCAGAAGGTACCGTTGGTATCAGGAAGCGGCCAGCAGTGCCTCTCTGCCATCAACCGGCGTCGCGTCCTCCGCAAGCAGTTCACGCAGCCGCCGGATGCAGGATTCCTCCACGTCGGCGAAACGCACACCGAACCCCTCGGCATCCTGGTGCACCACCACGCCACTGACCTCGCAACAGGTCTGTTGCGCCCCCTCCCCGCCCTGCAGGGTAAGCGTGACCGGCACATCGATGCACATGTTGACATTGCGGGTACGCACATAGACGCCATCGGCACTCAGATTCTCCACCGCGCCCCGAAACAGGCCAAAGCGCGGACAGGTCACCACCGCATACAGGCAGACCGGATGACGGGATTGTTTCCTTCTCTCCATGAGTTCCTCCTGAAATCGCTGGGATGCGCCGCTTCCTGTGGAGGCTTGTCCGGCTCACCGGCACGACGGGATTTCGGCCAGAATGAAAAAGCCACGGCCCCGATCGATCGCTGACGACCGGGAAACATTCGGGGCAGTCGCTGATGAGCACTGATTATGGGAAAATGCTCAAGAATTGGAATCCGGATGACCCCCGCATCCCTTCGGTAAAAACCCTGAGAAGCCCCTCCATGCCCGTGTCACTCGAACAGGCCAGTCGCCCCGGACTGCTCCGGCGTCTCGCGGCCATTTTCTACGATGCCTGGCTGATCCTGGCGCTGTGGCTGGTCGGCGCGGCGGTCGACGCGGCCATCCGCTCGGCGCTGGGCGGCCATCCGGGCGAGGGAACGCACTGGCTGCTCCAGCTCTACCTGCTGGCCGCGCCGATCGCCTTCTATTGCGGTTTCTGGACTCACGGCGGCCAGACCCTGGGCATGCGCGCCTGGCGGTTGCGCGTGGTCGGCCCTGACGGCGGTCCCATCGGGCTGCGCCAGGCCCTGCTGCGCTGCCTGGCCGCCCTGCTCTCCTGGCTGGCGCTGGGGTTGGGCTATCTCTGGGTGTTGTTCGACCGGGACCGCGCCGCCTGGCACGACCGCCTGTCGAACACCTGGCTGGTCATGACCCGCAAGGACGCCTGAACTCGAGGAACCGCTGAACAAGTCGTGAAACCTGATCTCATCGCTCCGACTTGATACAGGGATTCCTCACCGCACCCGCCGCAACAGCAACAGGGCCAGCACCAGAAAGACACCGGCCGGCACCACCGCCGTGACTGCCGGGTCTATCTGGTACACCACCGCCACGTACGACAGGGCCCGGGTGAGCAGGAAGAACACCGCACCCACCACTGCGCCCAGAAAGATGCGCTGCCCCACCCCCACATTGCGCCCCGCCCGCAGCACGAAGGGCACGGCGAGAAACAGCATCGCCAGGGTGGCGAAGGGGTTGACGATCTTCAGCCAGAAGGCCACCTCGTAGTCGATGGCCGACTGGGCATTCTCGCGCATGAAGGCAATGTAGTCGGCCAGCTCCCACAGAGGCAGCATGGTGGGACGGACCACCACGGCACTCAGCAAGGCCGGGTCCAGGGGCGAGTCCCAACGCGCCGATGCCAGGGAACGGACCTGCACGCCGCCTTCGTCCAGTTCACTCTGCGCGATGTCCCGCAGTACCCAGTGGTCGCCCTCGTAATCCGCACGTGCGGCATGCGTGGCCAGGCGCAGCCGGTCGTCACCGTCGAACTCGTAGATGGTGATGTCGCGCAGGTGCCGGCCATCGCCCAGGGAACGGATGTTGATGAAGGCCTGCTCGTCCCGTGCCCAGAAACCATAACGGCTGGTCAGGGCCTGTTGGCCCAGCAGCTTGCCGGTACGCAATTCCTGGGCATACTGCTCGGCCGGCGGCGCCAGCAGTTCACTGAAGGCGACCACCACCAGCATCATCAGCACGCCCACCTTGAGTACGGCCAGCATGATGTGTCCCAGCGAGAACCCCGCCGTACGCATCGCCACCAGTTCACTGCGCGCCGCCAGCCCGCCCAGGCCGAGCAGGCTGCCAAGCAGTGCGGCCACGGGAAAGACCTCGAACAGGTAGCGCGGAGCGGTGAGCAGGGACACCAGCAGGGCATCCCCCATGGTGTAGCCACCGCGGCTGACCTGGTCCAGCTCCTCGACCAGATTGACGAAGGAGAGCAGGATCACCAGCACCAGGATGGTCATGGCGGTAGCGCGCGCGATGGTCCAGCCAATATAGCGATCGAGAATACCGAACATCATGCCGCCCGTCGCTCACGCCAGCGTCGCAACCAACCGGCCAGCCAGAAGGAGTCGGCTAGCATCACCAGGCCACCGATGCCGATCATCACCAGCGCCACCCACCACATGCCCAGCCAGGCCGGCAGCACGCCCAGCTCCATCCAGCGCTCGGCCACGCGTTGCAGGTTCATGAAAACGAAATACACCAGCACCGCCAGGCCCACCCGACCATAGACATCGCCGCGTGGCCGGGTGCGTGCCAGCGGTACCGCCAGCAAGGCGAATACCAGCACGCCTGTCGGCACCGACAGGCGATACTGGATCTCGGCGCGGGCCGGCAGGCTGCCGTCACGCCAGAGATCGTCGGTCGCACGCGCGCCCACCCGCAGGCGCCGCTGCCCCAGGTCGAGCCGCGGCAGGCGCAGGGCATACTCGCCAAAGGTGGCTACCGCATAGTCCGCCTGACCCGGCCGCCCTTCGTAACGACGACCGTCGGCCAGTATCACGAAGCGATCGCCGCTGGCCTGGTCGAATGCCTGGTAGGCCTCCCGGGCGACCACGATGCCGGAACGCCCGTGCTGACGGTCCCGCACGAACACACCTTGCAGGCGGCGACCATCGTCCGACATGCCCCGGGTATAGATCACCAGCCGCCCCTTGTCGAAATCGTTGAAGCGGCCGGGGCGGATACCGCCGATATCCAGCACGTCGCGTTGTGCGAGCTTGATCCGTTCGATGGCGGCATTGGCCCAGGGCAGGCCCTCGAACGACAGGATGGCCGTCAGCAGCGCCAGCGGCACGGCCAGCAACATGACCGACCGATAGAACCGCGCCGGGCCCACGCCTGCTGCC
Organism: endosymbiont of unidentified scaly snail isolate Monju; assembly: GCF_000801295.1. NCBI lineage: Bacteria > Pseudomonadati > Pseudomonadota > Gammaproteobacteria > endosymbiont of unidentified scaly snail isolate Monju. The sequence goes on from NZ_AP012978.1 coordinate 1,598,476, forward strand.
TGCAAGGCCACCATCTCGCCATCACGGTACATGCCGCCCAGCACCCACAGCAGGGAAAAGAAGAAAGCCGGCGGCAACAGCACACCCAGCACCTTGATCGCCTGCAGCCCGAGCAGACTCAACACCACGTGCGGGCTGATATTGCCCGCCGCGGCCTTGCCCAGCAGCTTGACGAAGTGGCTCGCCAGCAACACCAGCATCAGGATCAGCAAGGTGACCAGCAGTGCCTTGAACACCTCGCGCATCAGCAATCTGTCGATGAGGGTCACCGGACCTCCTGGCGGGTATCGCGCCGGGACCGCTCCGGGCCGGCCTTTGCTACACTCAGTCCTCTGTCGCCACCACAGCGGGCGGCGCTGCGCGGCATGCTAGCAAATCGGCGCCGGTCACGCCTCGGCGGGCGCGCCGGACCACCGTCACCAAGAGGATACCGATGAAGTACAACAGCAAGCACGTCCCGGTTACCGATCTCAAGACGCCCTGCCTGATCGTCGGTGTGCATGAACGCCACCGCGCCAGCACGGCCTTCGACACGCTGGATCAGGCCAGCGGCGGCCTGCTGCGCCGTATCCTGCGCAAGGGCGATTTCCACGGCAGGACGGGCGAAACCCTGATGCTCTACCAGGTCGAGGGCATCGCCGCGGCGCGGATCGTGCTGCTCGGCCTGGGGCGGCAGAAGGACTTTTCGGCACTGACCTTCGGTGAGGCGCTGCGCAAGGCCACCCCCGCGCTGAAGCAGGCGAACATTGGCTCCCTCGCCATCTGCCTGCCCGACGATGAGGACGGTTATGCACTGGTGCGCGAGGCCATCGCCGGCATCGAGGCCGCGGTGTACCGCTTCGACGAGTGCAAGAGCGAAGTCGAGAAACCGCGCAAGCCACTGCGCCAGGCAACCTTCGTCACCGACGATCGGCGTCATCTGAAGCGCCTGCAGAAGGCCTGCGCCCACGGACAGGCCATCGCCAACGGCGCCCGGCTGGCGCGCGACCTGGGCAACCTGCCGGGCAATATCTGCACCCCCACCTACCTGGCCGAGCAGGCGCACAAGCTGGCACGAGGCCAGCGCAAGCTGAAGGTCACCGTGCTCGAAGAGAAGGACATGGAAAAGCTGGGCATGGGCGCCCTGCTCTCGGTGTCACGCGGCAGCCGTCAGCCGGCCAAGCTCATCGTGATGGAATACCGGGGTGGCAAGCGCGGCAGCAAGCCCGTCGCCCTGGTCGGCAAGGGCCTGACCTTCGACGCCGGCGGCATCTCCATCAAGCCGGCGCAAGCCATGGACGAGATGAAATACGACATGTGCGGTGGCGCCAGCGTGTTCGGCACCCTCGCCGCCTGCCTGGAACTGGATCTGCCGATCAACGTGGTCGGCGTGGTGCCCGCGTCGGAGAACCTGCCCGACGGCAACGCCAACAAGCCTGGCGACATCGTGACCACGATGTCCGGCCAGACCGTGGAGGTGCTCAATACCGACGCCGAGGGCCGCCTGATCCTGTGCGATGCGCTGACCTACACCGAGCGCTTCGAACCGGCGGCAGTGATCGACATCGCCACGCTGACCGGGGCCTGCATCATCGCCCTGGGCCACCATGCCAGCGGGCTGATGGCCAACGACGACCGCCTGGCCGAGGAGATCACCCGCGCCGGCGAAGCCGCCAACGACCGGGTCTGGCGCCTGCCGCTCTGGGACGACTACCAGAAGCAGCTCGACTCCAACTTCGCCGACATGGCCAATATCGGCGGTCGCGCCGCGGGCACCATCACCGCCGCCTGCTTCCTCTCGCGCTTCACCAAGTCCTTCAAGTGGGCGCACCTGGACATCGCCGGCACCGCCTGGGTCTCGGGCAACGACAAGGGGGCCACCGGGCGTCCCGTCCCCTTGTTGACCCAATTTCTCATGAAACGCTGTAAAGTCACTGATTGATGGTCTATGCTTTGGATGCTCAGTAAAAACAAGCGACCGCGTCACCGGACGGAAAGGTGACCAGAGTCGACTTCTACGTGGTCGCCGCACATGGCCGCGGCAATCGCCATGTGCTGGCCTGCCGGGTTGCCGACAAGGCCCGCAGGACCGGACATCGCGTGGTGATCCACACGCCGTCACCCGAGGAGGCGCGACACATGGACCGCCTGCTCTGGACCTTCCAGGACCAGAGCTTCGTCCCACACGGCTTGCTGGGGGAAGCCGACCCTGCCTGTAACCCGATCCTCATCGGGGATGCATCGCAAGCCATCGAGGAACACGATGTCCTCATCAATCTGGCCATGGAGGTGCCGACATTCTTCAGCCGTTTCCAGCGGCTGGCAGAATGCGTAGACAATGAACAGGCCGTGCGTGAAGCGAGCCGCCAGCGGTATCGTTTCTATCGTGACAGGGGCTATCCCCTGGAGATGCACGAGATTGCCTGAGAATAGAGGGGGCCATTATGTTGAATAAAAAGCATATTCCGGTAATCAGGAGTGTTTTGGGGGACAGCAGGGAAGTGATGGAGAACGAGGAGGCCGGAGCGGATGTGCTGCTCGACCCGGCTCGCGCCGAGGAACTGGCCCAATCGTTGGAGCAACAGCTCCAGCCCATCATCAAGGAAGCCATCCGGGATGCCGTCAAGGACAGCGCCCGCCGTCTGGCCCGAGACCTGCGGCACCGGCTGGAGAACGAACTGTCGCTGATGATCCGCGAAGCCGTGGACGAGGCCATCCACAGCGATCGCGCCAGTCAGCGACGCGGCTGAGCGGTCGTGCTGCCCGCCGGCGGCCACCCCCCCCCAGCAGCAGCCGCGCCACCACCAGGGCGGTCACCAGTACGATCGGGTAGCCGAACAGGACGTCGCTGAGGAAGTGCGCGCCCTGGATCACGCGCCCGCCACCGACCAGCAGGCCGATCGCCCCGCCCCACCATAGCCAGCGGCGATCACCCAGCACCCAGGCAAAGGCCAGGAACCAGAACCCCATGGCGGCATGTCCGCTGACGAAGGAACAGTTCGAGGCGCACTGATCCGCCGGTTCGAAGGCCGGGGTGAACCGGCGCTCACCACCGAATTGCTCCACGGTAGCCGGGCGTGCGCGACCCGACTCGGCCTTGAACACCTCGTTGACCAGCAGGCCGGGGCCGATACCCATCACCAGGAACAGGAACAACAGGCGCCGCCGCAGGCCGGCCTCGGCCCTGCCCCGCCACCACCAGCTCGCGAAAAACAGCCACACCAGCATCGGCACTGCCACATAGGGCAAGTCACGAAACAGCGCGTAACTCCACTGCACGGGCAGCAGTTCCCGCAGAAAGAACCCCTCCTGTGCATCCCAGAACCAGCCGCTGACCGTCAGGTCGATGGCCGGCACCTGCCAGAACAGCAGTTGCAGGGCCAGCAGGGTTGGGATCGGCCAGAACCGCAACAGCCACTTCATGGCGAGGCATACCCCCGAAAACCGGTGAGACGATAGACATACAGACGCCGGATCAGGTCCGGATAGACCCCGACCCGCAGGATGGCGACCAGCTCGCCCTGCGCGAAACGCGTCAGCACACTGTCGTCCAGCGCCCGGCGGCTCACGAACAGGAATTCGCCATCCGCATGATCGGCGATGTCGTCATGCAGGTCGTACTGATGGCGCCAGCGGCGTGACGGATTCCACGAACGCAACACCGGCGGACGCCCATCCAGGCGCGCATGATACCCCAGCAGGGCCAGCAGCTTGCGCGAATCGGACAACAGCACCGCGCGCGGGTAACGTCGGCGGACATCCACCAGTTGCGTCCCCAGCTCACGCCAGCACAGGCGCTTGAACCAGGGGTCGGTCTTGCGCGTGAGCTGAACGCCAAGCACATCCGCCAGGGCGTGATAGTGATAGAGACCGGCCACCAGCAGCAGGTTCAGGCCAATGGCGGCGAACAGCCAGCGCCGTGCGTGGGTCAGCAACCAGTGCACCGCCACCAGGGTGAGGCCGATATAGGCCGGCGCCGCCCAGTTGAGATTGGCCTCGTGCCGCCAGGCCTGGTAGCTCACCAGCCCGAGCAACGGCAGCGAGGCGAGCAGGAGCAGCCGGGCCGCCGGATCACGCCACAGGGCGGGCCGCCCGATCCACAATGGCAGGGACAGTGCCAGCAAGGGACCGAAGGCCCCGACCTGCCCCAGCAGGTATTCGCCCAGGTTTCCCCAGTCGCCTGCCCGGGGAATCGCCACGGTGATATGGCGGGTGTGATCCACCGTAACCCAGTCGTGGGTCGCCAGCCACCACAGGTTGGGCGACCAGGCCAGCACGGCGACCCCGAGACCCGCCCACAGCCGGGGCGAGGCCATCCTCGACCGCCAGCGCGCATCGGCCAGCAGGGCCAACGCCAGTCCCACCGCCAGGGCCCCGATAGTGTACTTGGAGAGCAGGCCCAGCCCGGCCATCGCCCCGGTGAACAGCCACCAGCGCAGCGCGTCGCGCTCGACGGCACGCACGAAGCCATAGAGGGTAGCGGCCCAGAAGCACATCAACGGCGCATCGGTACTGGCGAACACCGACAGCACCCCGACCAGCGGCAGCGACTGGAAGGCGATCGCAGCCCAGGCGCCGGTGCGTGCATCGAACAGGCGCGCACCGATGCCATACACGAACAGGGCCGCAACAGCGTGGAAGAACACGGCGACCGACTTGATCACCGCCAGCCCATCGCCCAGCAGCGCCGTCACCCCGGCCAGCACCCAGGTCAGCAGGGGCGGCTTGGAAAAATACCCCGCCTCCAGGTGACGCGCCCAGTCCAGATAGTAGGCCTCTTCCACGTCCAGCGGGATGTCGCCCCAGAGCAGCACCGCCAGGCGATACAGGGCCAACCCCCAGACCCCCCACCAGGCCAGGCGCAGCCAGAACACCCTGTCCCCTGCCCTGCTCATCGGCGATCGGACAGGTAATCCAGTGCGAACTGGGCCGCCATGGCAAACACCAGCGGCCAGACCAGCCAGTCGGCAGACGGGTTGCCTGCATCGGACAACAGCAGCACCGGCAAGGCCCCCAACGGCAACAGCAGCAGCGCAAGATGCACGCGCGGACGCAGGCCGGCCCGCCAGTGCAGGCTGAGCCAGGTGCCCATTGCTGCGGCCAGCATGCCACCAAAGGCGCCAGCCAGCACATCCTGTGGCCAGTGCACGCCCAGTGCCACCCGACTCAGGCCCACCAGAGTGGCGGCCAGCAACGCCGCTGCCCGTACGTGTCCGCTGCGCGTGCAGGCCGCGAGCACGCCAAAGAACACGAAGGCCGAAGTGGTATGACCCGAGGGAAAGCTGTGCGAATGCAGCACCGGACCGATCACCCTCAGCGCTTCCGGCGACAGCACGGCGGGGGGCCGCAGGGCATCGACCAGGTGCTTGAGGCCACGGCTGTAGAGCGCGCCCAGCACGGCGGCCAGCACCATGGCCCAGAGCAGTTCGGGGTGCCGGCGGGCGAACAGCAAGGTGAGCGCCAGCAGCAACCGTTCGTCACCGAAACGGGTGATGGCCTCCCAGGCCAGGTCGGGCAACAAGGCACCCAGCAGGGGATGCAGGACAGAGAAACCGGCGTGATACCCCCCCGACCAGGCCAGCAGAATGCCCAGCCAGGCCACGGCAATGGTCAACAGCAACAGGGTATCGATCCCCGCCGGCAAACAGCGCCGCTGGCGCTCGCGCGCCCATTGCATCACCGATGCCAGTCGCACGCCCGACTCATCCATCACCGGACTCCCGCGCCTCGATGGCGACCAGTACCGCCGGCCCCTGGCGGAACACCACGCGCCGCTCCCACGGCAACGGCAGGGCGAGGAAATCGTCCAGCTTGTCGATCCGCAGGTAGACCCACTGCCCCGGGCGCAACGCGGCCGGATCGCGCAACCTCGGACTCACCTGCTGCGCGTAGACGCTCACGCTGGGTTGATGGACGCGGTAGAAGACCACGGACTTGCCTTGCGCACGGGCGAGCAGCCCGGCGGCGCGGGGACCGTCCTGCAACACCCCCATCACCCCCGGCAGCACGATGAAGGCCACGGCCGCCCCCTGCACGAAACCGGCCAGCAACAGGCGCTGCCAGACCGGCAGGCGCAGCAGGGCTACCCCTGCCAGCAGCACCAGCGCAGCGGTCAGCAGCCATTGTGGCGTGCCCGAAAACCGCGCCGTGCCCTCGCGGAACAGGGTCAGTTCGTAGAGCCGGTCGGTCTGCCCTGCCGCCCAGTCCAGGGCCTGCGGCAGCAGGGCGAACAGCGCCATCAGGATGAAGACCGGCAGGAAGTGCGGCCAGGTCCGACGCAGATTGCCCCGGTACCGTGCCATGGGGATCAGGGCCCCGGTGATGCCGTACAGCAGGTAGTGCGGCAGCTTGGTCGCCGAGAAGGAAAAGAACAGCAGCACACAGAAGAACCACAGCCAGGCGAAACGGTCCAGCGGATCCCGCCGGGCCTCGGGCAGCCGTCGCAGCGTGGCGACCAGCCAGCCGGCAAAGGGCATCACCAGCAGCGGGGCCACCGCCGCGAAGTACAGCAGGCTGCCGCCGTGCCCCTCCATCGCCCCGTTGTAGCGATCGAGGTTGTGATGCAGGTAGAAGCCCTCGAAGAAGGCCCAGCCCGTGTCCAGGTAGACGGCGATGTGCCAGGGCAGCACGATCGCCAGGAACAGCGCGATGCCCGGCCAGTGGAACACTGCGCGCAGCCAGTCGCGCCAGGCACCCAGGCTGACATAGAACAGCCCGCTGACCAGCAGCGGAAAGAACACCGCCACCGGTCCCTTGGTGAGAAAACCCAGCCCCAGCCACAGGAAGATGCGCAGGTGCAGGCCGCGCGCGGGCTGTTTCCAGTAGCGGTAGATGTCGAACATCGTCAGCGCGAGGAACAGGTTGAGCAGCGCATCGGCCACCGCCGCGCGTGCAATCAACCCCACGTACAGCGACAGCGACAGCAACAGGGCTGCGACGAAGGCCGTCTCGCGGTCGACCTGCCGGCGCACGAAGGCGAACAGCGCCCACACCCAGGCCAGGGCAGCCAGCACCGAAGGCAGGCGCAGGGCGAACTCGTTCAGGCCGAACAGCTTCGCCGAGGCCGCCTGCAACCAGTAGATGAGGATGGGCTTGTCGTGCCGTGGCGCACCGTTGAGGTAAATGGAGGTGTAATTGCCCGAGGCCAGCATCTCGCGCGTGGCCTCGGTGAAGGCGCCCTCGTCCAGGTCGTACAGCGGCGCCGACCAGAACCCCCAGACCATCAGCACCAGCGCCAGGGCCAGTGCCGCTGGACGGGTCGAGAACCGCGACAGGTACTGCGACATCAGTCCCCGGCCACCGTCGCGCCCTCGCCTGGCGCGTGCCAGCCCGCCTCGTCACCGTCCATCTCGAGGATGTGGTAGGCGCGCCCGCCACCGCTCTCGAAGAAGGTGCGCGAGAGCATCTCGGCCATCACCCCGGTGGTGAGCATCTGGATGGACATCATCAGCAGCAGCACCGAGACGATCAGTAACGGCCGCCCGGCGATGGACTCGCCGAGCACGAACTTGACGAAGCCCAGCCAGGTCATGCCGGCACCGCCCAGGGCAGCGAAGGCCAGGCCGATAGAACCGAAGAAGTGCCCCGGGCGCGCGCGGAAGCGCAGGAAGAAGAACACCGTGAGCAGGTCCACGATCACCCGAAAAGTACGCGACAGGCCGTACTTGGAACTGCCGAACTGCCGCGCATGGTGGGTGACCACCGTCTCGCCGATGCGCCGTGGCGAGGTCACGCCCGCCACCCACACCGGGATGAAACGATGCATCTCGCCGAACAGCTTGACCCGCTTGATCACCTCGGCGCGATACACCTTGAGGCTGCAACCATAGTCGTGCAGATCGACTCCGGTCACGCGTGCGATCAAGCGGTTGGCCACCCGCGAGAAGAACTTGCGCACCTCGTCGTCATGGCGTTCGCGGCGCCAGCCCTGCAACAGGTCGAGATCACGCTCGTGCAGCTCCTCGAGCATGCGCGGGATATCCGCCGGGTCGTTCTGCAGATCGCCATCGAGGGTGGCGATGTAGCGCCCCCGCGCGGCATTGATACCGGCCTGCATGGCGGCGGTCTGGCCGAAGTTGCGCCGCATGCGGATGATGCGCACATGATCGCCGTATTGCTGCTGCGCCTCGCGCAGGCGTTCGACGGTGCGATCGGCACTGCCATCGTCCACACAGATCAGTTCCCAGGGACCGGGATAATCGGCCAGTCCCTCGTGCACCCGCGCCACCAGCGGCAGGACGTTGTCCTCTTCGTGGTAAAGCGGGATCACCACCGAAAGCGAATCGTTCTCTTGCATGGCTACCTGGTCCAACAGCGACTGTGGAAAACGCAAAAAGGGGCCGCCAGGCCCCTTCTTGCGGCGCGGCGGGGGGTTCAGCCCTCGCCGTCCTGCACGGCCTTCATGCTCAGGCGGATGCGCCCCTGCTTGTCCACCTCGAGCACCTTGACCTTGACCACCTGACCCTCAGAGAGTTCATCGGCCACATTGGCCACGCGCTCTTCCGAGATCTGCGAGATGTGCACCAGCCCGTCCTTGCCGGGCAGGATGTTGACGAAGGCGCCGAAGTCCATCAGGCGCACTACCTTGCCCTCGTAGATCTTGCCCACCTCGATATCGGCGGTGATCTGCTCCACGCGGCGGCGGGCCTCGTCGCCGGCGGCCTTGTCCACGGAGAAGATCTTGACCGTGCCGTCGTCGGAGATATCGACCGTGGCGCCGGTCTCCTCGGTGATGGAGCGGATGGTCGCCCCGCCCTTGCCGATCACATCGCGGATCTTCTCGGGGTTGATCTTGAACGAGACGATGCGCGGTGCGTGCTCGGACATCTCCTCGCGCGGCGCCGAGATCGCCTTGTTCATCTCGCCGAGGATGTGCAGCCGGCCTTCCTTCGCCTGCTCCAGCGCGATCTCCATGATCTCACGGGTAATGCCGTTGATCTTGATGTCCATCTGCAGGGCATTGATGCCCTGCTCGGTGCCGGCCACCTTGAAATCCATGTCGCCGAGGTGATCCTCGTCGCCCAGGATGTCGGTGAGCACGGCGAAGCGATCGCCCTCCTTGATCAGGCCCATGGCCACGCCGGCCACCGGGGCCTTCAGCGGCACGCCGGCGTCCATCAGCGACAGGCTGGTGCCGCACACCGAGGCCATCGACGAGGAGCCGTTGGACTCGGTGATCTCGGAGACCACGCGGATCGAGTACGGGAACTCGTCCATGCTCGGCATTACCGCCAGCACGCCACGCTTGGCCAGGCGGCCGTGGCCGATCTCGCGGCGCTTGGGGCTGCCGACGCGGCCGGTCTCGCCCACGCAGAAGGGCGGGAAGTTGTAATGCAGCATGAACGGCTCCTTGTAGGAACCGCTGAGCGCGTCGATGATCTGCGAATCGCGCTCGGTACCCAGGGTGGTGACCACCAGCGCCTGGGTCTCGCCGCGGGTGAACAACGCCGAGCCGTGGGTACGCGGCAACACCCGGGTACGGATGTTGATCGGCCGCACCGTGCGGGTGTCGCGACCGTCGATGCGCGGTTCGCCGGCCAGGATGCGTCCACGCACGATCTGCTTCTTGAGTTTCTCGATGGCCTCGCCCACCTCGGCCTCGTCGAACTGCGGTTCCTCACCGCCGCAGAGCTTCTCCTTCGCCTCGGCCTTGGCCGCGTCGATGGCGGCATAGCGCTCCATCTTGTCGGCGATCTGGTAGGCGGCACGCAGCTGTTCGCCGATGGCAGCCTCGACGGCCTCGACCAGCGCGGTGTTCTCGGGTTTCTCGGGGACTTCCATGCGCGGCTTGCCGGCCTCGGCGGCCAGCGCCTCGATGGCCTCGATGGCCACCTGCATCTGCTCGTGGCCGAACAGCACGGCACCGAGCATGACCTCCTCGGACAACTCGCGGGCCTCGGACTCCACCATCAGCACCGCCTCTTTCGTGCCCGCGACCACCAGGTCCAGGTCACTGATGTCACACAGGCCGGTCTTGGGCTGGTTGAGCAGGTACTGGCCATCCTTGTAGCCGACACGTGCCGCACCGATGGGACCCTCGAAGGGCAGGCCCGAGATGGCCAGCGCCGCCGAGGTACCGATCAGCGAGGGGATCTCCGGATCGACCGCCGGGTTCAGCGACATCACGGTACAGATCACCTGTACCTCGTTGGTGAAACCCTTGGGGAACAGCGGACGGATCGGACGGTCGATCAGGCGCGCGGTCAGGATCTCCTTCTCCGAGGGTCGTCCCTCACGACGGAAAAAGCCGCCGGGGATGATGCCGGCGGCGTAGGTCTTTTCCTGGTAATCGACGGTCAGCGGAAAGAAGTCGCGCTCGACCGAGGCGTTCTTCTCGTACACCACGGTGCACAGCACCACGGTGTCACCCATGTTGACCATCACCGCGCCGTCGGCCTGGCGGGCGATCTCGCCGGTCTCGAGCACGACCTTGTGGTCGCCGTATTGGAACTCTTTTCTGACAAGACTCACGTGGAAATCCTCAACCTTGCTGTGATGCCGCGGATCAGCGGCGTAGTCCCAGTCGCTTGATCAGGTCGCGGTAGGCTTCCACGTCCTTCGACTTGAGGTAGTCCAGCAGCTTGCGGCGCTGGTTGACCAGGCGCACCAGACCCTGACGGGAGTGGTGGTCCTTCTTGTGCTGCTGGAAGTGGGGGGTGAGATCCGCGATGCGCGCGGTCAGCAGCGCGACCTGCACCTCGGTGGAACCCGTGTCGTTGGGGCCCTTGCCATATTCCGCGATGATCGCGGCCTTCTGTTCTGCACTCATTGCCATGACATGTCTCCTGTCATCGATGGCCTTGCGGAAGACGGTGTCTTCAGGGGGTCCCCGACAATGACTTCAGGCGACCCCGGCCGTTTAACGAAATGAAGGAATCCGTCGGACGGATTCCCGTGAAAGTGCGGCATTTTGCCGTAAAGCCCGTGAAAAGTCAGCCGCTGCCGGTCAGCAGCCTTTTCGGCGCGATGCGCCCGTCGTCCTGCACCTGGCCGACGCCGATGAAGCGGTCCGGCTCCTCGTAGAGGCGCACCCAACCCTCGGTGGGCGCGCGCGGCACCACCACCGGCTGGCCCATCTTGAGGTAATAGCTGGCATCGGCGTTCAGGTGCACCGCCGGCCAATCACCAAGCGCGGTGTCCACCGGCAGCAGCAGGGCATCCAGTGCGGCGTTGCCCTCGGCCGCGGCCTGTTCGATCTGTTCCATGCTCACCATGGGATGTCCGGCATAGGGCCCCACCCCGCTGCGCCGCAGCGCCACCACGTGCGCGCCACAGCCCAGCGCCTCACCGATGTCCTCGGCCAGGGTGCGTACATAGGTGCCCTTGGAACAGTGCACGTACAGGTCGAATTCCTCTCCCTCGATATCGCCGAGGCGCATGGCATGGATGGTGATCTCGCGCGGCTTGCGCTCCGCCTCGATACCCTCGCGCGCCAGCTTGTACAGGCGCTCGCCCTTGTGCTTGATCGCCGAGTACATGGGCGGCACCTGCGAGATCACACCGGTGAACTGCGGCAGCACCGCCTCGATCTGCTCACGCCCGATACCCTCCACCGGGCGCCGCTCCAGCACCTCGCCTTCGGCATCGCCGGTGGTCGTCGTCTCGCCCAGGCGTACCCGCACCTCGTAGTGCTTGTCCGCGTCCAGCAGGAAGGCCGACAGGCGGGTAGCAATGCCGAAGCACAGCGGCAACAGCCCCGAGGCGAGCGGGTCCAGGCTGCCGGTATGCCCTGCCTTCTGCGCGTGGAACAGGTGCTTGACCCGTTGCAGGGCATCGTTGGACGAGATGCCCACCGGCTTGTCGAGCAACAGGATGCCGTTTACCGCACGGCCGCGCGGACGCCTGCGTCGTCCCATGGCTCAGTCCTCTTCGTTGTCTTCCGGGCCGTCCGCGTCCCGGTCGCTGCTGGAGGCCACCGCCTGCTCGATCAGAGAGGACAGGCGCATGCCGCGCTCCAGCGAATGGTCATATACGAAATGCAAGGCGGGAATGGTGCGCAGAATGACCCGCCCACCCAGCTGCTTGCGCAGAAAGCCGGCCGCCTTGTTGAGTGCCTGCTCGGTCTTGCGCACCTGATTGCGGTCGAGCACCGTGAAGTACACCTTGGCGTGCGCCAGATCGCGCGTCACCCGCACCTCTTGCACAGTGACCTGGTTGAGGCGCGGATCGCGCACCTCGTCACGCAGGATCAGCGCCAGCTCGCGATGCAACTCGGCGCCAACCCGTTCCTCCCGGCCGAACTCCCGTCTCGCCATCGTCGTCTCAGATCTCGCGCGCCACTTCGTAGCGCTCGTAGACCTCGATATGGTCACCCACCTTGACGTCGTTGTAGTTCTTCACGCCGATGCCACACTCCATGCCGGCCTTGACCTCGTTGACGTCGTCCTTGAAGCGGCGCAGCGATTCGAGCTCGCCCTCGTAGATGACCACGTTGTCGCGCAGCACGCGGATGGGGTTGTGGCGCTTGACCACGCCCTCGAGCACGATACAGCCGGCGATCGCACCCAGCTTCGACGAACGGAACACGTCGCGCACCTCGGCCAGGCCGATGATCTCTTCCTTGATCTCGGGCTTGAGCAGGCCGGCGACCGCCTTCTTCACGTCGTCGATCACCTCGTAGATGATGCTGTAGTAGCGCAGGTCGATACCGTGCTCCTCGATCACCCGGCGGGCCGCGGCATCGGCACGTACGTTGAAGCCGATGATGGCCGCACCCGAAGTAAGCGCCAGGTTGGCATCCGACTCGTTGATGCCGCCGACGCCCGCGGCGACGATCTTCACCTTGGCCTCGTCGGCCTGGATCTTCTGCAGCGACTCCTTGAGCGCCTCGACCGAGCCCTGGACATCGGCCTTGATGATGAGGTTCACGTAGGCGACCTCGCCCTCGGCCATGCGCGTGAACATCTGCTCGAGCTTGGCGGCCTTCTGCTCGGCCAGGCGACCCTCGCGCTGACGCTCGCGACGCAGCTCGGCCACCTCGCGCGCCTTCTTCTCGTCGGCGACCACCACCAGGTCGTCACCGGCATGCGGCGCGCCCGAGAGGCCCAACACCTGTACCGGGATGGAGGGCCCGGCCTCCTTTACCTTCTGGCCGTTCTCGTCGAACATGGCCCGCACCCGACCGTACTCGGTGCCGGAGACGATGGGATCGTCCTGCTTCAGCGTGCCGGACTGCACCAGCACCGTGGCCACCGGCCCCTTGCCCTTGTCCAGGCTGGACTCGACGATGATGCCCTTGGCAGGGCCATCGGCCACCACCTTGAGTTCCAGCAGCTCGGCCTGCAGCAGGATGGCCTCGAGCAATTGCTCGACGCCCTCGCCGGTGTGCGCCGAGACCGGGATGAACTGGGTGTCACCACCCCAATCCTCGGGTACCACTTCTTCAGCCACCAGTTCCTGCATCACGCGGTCGGGATTGGCCTCGGGCTTGTCGATCTTGTTGATCGCCACCACCAGCGGCACGCCGGCGGCGCGCGCGTGCTGGATAGCCTCCTTGGTCTGCGGCATCACCCCGTCATCGGCAGCCACCACCAGCACGATGATATCGGTGGCCTTGGCACCGCGCGCACGCATCGCCGAGAAGGCGGCGTGTCCCGGCGTATCGAGAAAGGTGATCATGCCGTGATCGGTGTTCACGTGGTAGGCGCCGATGTGCTGGGTGATGCCCCCGGCCTCGCCTGCCGCCACGCGGCTCTTGCGAATGTAGTCGAGCAGGGAGGTCTTGCCGTGGTCGACATGCCCCATGATGGTGACCACCGGTGCACGCGGCACCCGTTCACCCTGCTGCAGCTCTTCTTCGAGCGCGGCCAGCACCTCTTCCTCGGCGTCCTTGACCTTCTCCTCGACCGCGGCATGGCCCATCTCTTCGACCACCAGCATGGCGGTCTCCTGGTCGAGCGGCTGATTGATGGTAACCATCATGCCCATGCCCATGAGCGTCTTGATCACCTCCGAGGCCTTGACCGCCATGCGCTGGGCCAGGTCGCCCACGGTGATGGTCTCGGGGACCTCGATGGTGAGCAACTTGCGCTCCACCGGCTTCTGGAAGCCGTGCTGCTGATCTTCGGTCTCGGCCAGACGGCGCGCACGCTTGCTGCCCTTGGGCCGCTTGCCGCGCTTGTCGTCGGACACATGCAACTCGCGGCGCCGACCGGCACCCCGCTTGGCCCGATCTTCACCGTCACGCGAAGGCGCGGCGCGCATGCGCTTGGGTTTTTTCGGCTCCTCGGCCGGTGCCGGTGCCGGCTTGGACTCTGCCGGTGCGGCAGCGGCCTCTTCCTGCTGCTTGCGCGCGGCCTCCTCGGCGGCCTTCTTCGCCTCTTCGGCGCGCTTGCGCTCTTCCTCTTCCTGCCGGCGCTTCTCTTCCAGCGCCTTGCGGCGGGCCTCTTCCTGCGCGGCGAGCTCCTCGCGCTGCCGACGCTGCTCCTCGAGCGCGCGCTGGGCCTCTTCCATCTCACGCAGGGCGCGCTCCTTCTCGCTCTCGACCTGCGCGGCATCCTTTCGGATCACGCGCTTGCGCCGCACCTCGACCGCCACGGTCTTGGGCGCGGCGCGGGTCGCACGGGCGGCACGTCCGCCACTGGCCGGCACCTTGAGCTCGGTGGTGGTGCGGCGCTTGAGCGTCACCTTCTTGGTCGACTCCGCGGGCTTCTTGTCGGTCTTGCCGTGACTGCGCCGCAGGTGGTTGAGCAACGCGACCTTTTCCTGCTCGGTGATCACATCGTCGCCCGACTGCTTGGCCACGCCCGCATCGTTCAACTGCTTGAGCAGGCGATCAACCGGGATGCCTACATCCGAGGCCAGTTGATTGACGGTTACTTCACTCATGCCTACTCCTCATCACTTTTCTTCTTCGGCGAACCAGGGGGCCCGCGCGGTCATGATCAGCTCGCCTGCACGCTGCTCGTCCATACCCTCGATCTCCATCAGGTCGTCGGTGGCGCACTCGGCCAGATCTTCCATGGTGACCACACCGCGCGCCGCAAGCTGGTGCGCAAGCGCCTCGTCCATGCCTTCCATGTTCAGCAGGTCCTCGGCCGGCGGGGTGTCGCCCAGCTGTTCTTCCTGAGCGATTGCGCGAGTGAGCAGGGCGTCGTTGGCGCGATTGCGCAGTTCCTCGACGATCCCCTCGTCGAACTCCTCGATGGCCAGCAGTTCCGCCTCGTCCACGTAGGCGATCTCCTCGACCGAGGTAAATCCCTCCTGGACCAGGATAGCGGCGACCTCTTCATCGACATCCAGTTCTTTCATGAAGCGCCGGATGAACTCCTGAGCCTCGGCCTCGCTCTTCTCCTGCGCCTGCTCCTCGCTCATCACGTTGAGCTCCCAGCCGGTGAGCTGACTGGCCAGACGCACGTTCTGTCCGCCACGACCGATGGCCTGCGAGAGGTTCTCCTCACGCACCGCGATATCCATCGCGTGCTTGTCCTCGTCCACCACGATGGACACCACGTCGGCCGGCGACATGGCATTGATGACGAACTGCGCAGGGTTGTCGTCCCACACGATGATGTCCACCCGCTCGCCGCCCAGCTCGTTGGACACGGCCTGCACCCGGGAACCGCGCATGCCGACACAGGCACCCACCGGGTCGACACGCGGGTCGAGCGCACGCACCGCGATCTTGGCACGCAGACCCGGGTCGCGCGCCGCGCCCATGATCTCGATGGCACCCTCGTTGATCTCGGGCACCTCGAGCTTGAACAGTTCGATCAGCAGCTCCGGCGCCGTACGCGAGGCCAGCAACTGCGGACCGCGCATCTCGGTGCGCACATCGTAGAGATAGGCGCGCAGGCGATCCCCTACCCGCACCACCTCGCGCGGGATGACCTCGCTGCGCGGGATCAACGCTTCGGCGTTCTCGCCGAGGTCGAGCACGATGGTGCCCTTGTCGGCGCGCTTGACGATACCGGTGACGAGGGTACCGACCTTGTCCTTGTAGGCATCGATCACCTTGGCGCGTTCGGCCTCGCGCACCTTCTGCACGATCACCTGCTTGGCGGTCTGCGCGGCGATGCGTCCAAAACCGATGGAATCGATCTGTTCCTCGACATAATCGCCCGGCTGGATGTCCGGATTGCTCTCGCGCGCGGCCGACAGGGTGATCTCCGCCTTGGGATTCTCCAGCACCGGCGTCTCGGCGTCGTCCACCACCAGCCAGCGCCGGAAGGTCTCGTAGTCGCCCGTCGCGCGGTCGATCTCGACGCGCACCTCGATGTCGCCACCGTGCTTCTTGCGGGTGGCCGAAGCCAGTGCTGCCTCGATGGCCTCGAAGATGACCTCCTTGTCCACGCCCTTTTCGTTGGACACGGCATCCACTACGAGCAGAATCTCTTTGTTCATCACGCTACCTTCTTGCCTGGAACTGCGGCACCACGCGTGCCGTATCGATCTCGTCCATTGCCAGGGTGACCGTCTCGCCATCCACCAGCAGTTGTACCTTTTCCCCGTCGGCCGCCAACAGCTCGCCGCGGAAGTTCTTGCGCCCGGCGACTGTCGACGACAACCTGACCCGCACCACCTCGCCGAGGTACCGCGCGAACTGGTCGAGCCGGTACAGTGGCCTGTCCATGCCGGGGGAAGACACCTCGAGCACGTACTCACCGGCGATCGGGTCTTCCACGTCCAGCACCGCGCTGAGCTGCCGGCTGAGCCGCTCGCAATCGTCCACGCCGATGCCATCCGGAGATTCAATATAGACCCGCAGCAACTGCCCGGCGCCGGGGCGCGCCAGCAGCTCCACGCCCCAGAGCTCGTAACCCAGGGGCTCGACCACGCCTTCGACCAGCGACTGCAACTGCTGCGAAACCTTGTTCATCACGCCCGAAAAACAAAAAATGGGCCCAAGGCCCATTTCCAGAAAACGTACCCGGCCACCTCGGCCCGGCACTCGGAATACAAAAAACCCCGTCAACGGGGCCTTGAGCTACCTTTCCACCGACAAACTGCCGGGGAATTCCAGTCACCAGCCCGGTCGGGACTGGAAGCGCGTCGTATTGTAAGGTTCGATGCCGAACAGAGTCAAACGGTTTTTTCTGCCCCCCGGATCGGCGGTGGCCGAACGGAATCAGTGACTTGACTCGATCCTCGGATACCCGGTGACCGCGGATCGGACGATTCGGGAAGAATGCAGAAGGTCCGCCCTCGGGCCGAATGAACATGCGTCGGGAGTCGAACGGTCTGCCGGTTCGCGGCGGGGACGCCGCTCCTGCGGGCTGATTGTCGCGAGGTCAGCCCCCCCGCAACACGAAAAAAGGCCGCATCGCTGCGGCCTTTCCAGAGATTTGGTAGCGGGGGCAGGATTTGAACCTACGACCTTCGGGTTATGAGCCCGACGAGCTGCCAGACTGCTCCACCCCGCATCTGGTGCGGCGCATTATAGGGACCATGCTGCCGGCGGGCAAGCCCTAATTGCATCCGGAACTGATCTTGCGTGGATTGGCTGTCAGCCCGGAAGGATGTCCCGCAGCGCCAGCCGATTTCGTGCGGGTCAGGCCTTCGATCCGACACCCGGGCTGGCATGTCGGATCGAAGCTTCTCAACCGGCGAAGGCGGCGCGGCAGACCTCGAGCAGCCCAGCGGGGAACAGGCCGAACAGCAGCATGGCCACGCCGTTGACCGAGAAGGCCATGCGGCTGTCGATACTGGCCTCGATGGCAGCGTCGTCGATGGGCTTGTCGAAATACATCATCTTGACCGCGCGCAGGTAGTAGAAGGCACCGATGATGGAGAAGAACACGGCCACACCGGCCAGCCAGACCTTGTCCACGCTGACCACGGCCTCGAGCACGAAAAGCTTGGCAAAGAAGCCGACGGTCGGCGGAACCCCGGCCATGGAGAACAGGATCAGCAGCAGCATGCCGGCCAGCCAGGGACTGCGGTCATTGAGGCCCTTGAGATCATGCAGGTTCTCGGCGTCGAAGCCACGGCGGCTGAGCATCGCCAGCAGCCCAAAGCCACCGGCTGCAGTCAACGCATAGACCACGGTGTAGAACAGGGCCGCACTGTAACCCTTGTCGTTGGCGGCAATGAAGCCGAGGAAGATGAAGCCCACATGCGAAATGGTCGAATAGGCCAGCATGCGCTTGAGGTTGGTCTGTGCGATCGCAACGATATTACCGATCGCCAGCGACAGCACTGCCAGAATGGTGAGCATGTCGGCCCAGTGCGCAGACAGGCCACCCGCACCATCCACCAGCAGGCGCAGCGCCAGGGCGAAAGCCGCGATCTTGGGCGCGCTGCCGAGGAACAGGGTCACCGCGGTGGGAGCACCGTGGTAGACGTCCGGCACCCACATGTGGAAGGGCACGGCACCGAACTTGAAGGCGACGCCGATGACCACGAACACCAGACCGAACACCAGCACCGTCTCGTCCACCTCGCCCGAGCCGATCGCCTCGGCGACCTCGGTGAAGGTCAGCGAGCCGGTGGCACCATAGAGCATGGAGATGCCGTAGAGCAGCATGCCGGAGGCCAGCGCCCCCAGCACGAAGTACTTCATGGCCGCCTCTGCGCCCTTGAGCGAGTCGCGGTCGAAGGCGACCAGGGCATACACGCTCAGCGCCAGCAGTTCCAGGCCCAGGTAGAGGGTGAGGAAGTTGCCAGCCGAGGCCATGATCATCATGCCAAGCAGGGCGAACAGGGCGAGGATGAAATACTCCCCGCGATAGATCCCCTGCCCCAGCAGGTAACCGCGCCCGTACGCCAGTGCGAGCACGCCCACCGAGAGCAGCGCGATCTTGAGCACATCGGCCACCGGGTCGCGCACGAAGCTGCCCGCGAACAACGTCTGGCGCTCGGGGGCGGCGACCCAGGCGACCAGGGCGATGGTACCGAGCAGGGCCATCAGCGAGAGGCCGTAGCTCACCATGCGGGTGCGCGGTGAGAGAAACAGGTCCACCACCAGCACCAGGCAGGCGGCGCCGAGCAGGAAGAGTTCCGGCAGGACCGGTTGCAGGCTTGTCAGGTCGTATTGCATTTCGCTATCCGCTTGAATCCGACATCAGAGCTTGCTGACACCGATGTGTTGAACGAGATTGCCGATCGAGGCGTCCATCACCTCGATGAGCGGCGCGGGCCACAGTCCCAGGGCGAGCACCGCCAGCGCCAGCGAGGTCAACACCACCACCTCGCGGGCATTGATGTCGCTGAGCGCGGCCACGCCTTCGGAGCGCACCTCGCCGAACACCACGCGCTTGACCATCCACAGGGTATAGGCCGCACCGAGGATCAGGGTGGTGGCCGCCAGCACCGCGAACCAGAAGTCGGCGCGGAAGCTGGCCAGGATCACCATGAATTCGCCGACGAAGCCCGAGGTGCCCGGCAGGCCGGCATTGGCCATGGCAAAGAACACCATGAAGAAGGCAAACCAGGGCATGACGTTGACCACCCCGCCATAGTCGGCGATCTGGCGGCTGTGCAGACGATCATAGAGCACGCCAACGCACAGGAACATGGCTGCCGAGATGAAGCCGTGGGACACCATCTGCACCATGCCGCCCTGCACACCCAGCACGGCGCCGCTGTCCACCTCGGGGTTGGCGAGGATACGGAACACGATGAAGAAGCCCAGGGTCACGAAGCCCATGTGTGCGATGGACGAGTAGGCGATCAGCTTCTTCATGTCCTGCTGCACCAGTGCCACGAAGCCGATGTAGACCACCGCGATCAGCGACATGCCGATGATCAGCCAGTCCAGCGTCTGGCTGGCATCCGGCGTGATCGGCAGGCTGAAGCGCAGGAAGCCGTAACCGCCGATCTTGAGCATGATGGCCGCCAGGATCACCGAGCCGCCGGTGGGCGCCTCCACGTGCGCATCGGGCAACCAGGTGTGCACCGGCCACATCGGCACCTTGACCGCGAAGGCCAGCAGGAAGGCGATGAAGATCAGCACCTGCTCGGTGAGGTTCAGCTTGAGATCGTGGAAGGCCAGGATTTCCATCGACCCCGACTTGAAGTACATGTAGATCAGCGCCACCAGCATGAACACCGAGCCGAGGAAGGTGTAGAGGAAGAACTTGATGGTGGCATACACCCGGCGCGGCCCGCCCCAGATGCCGATGATGATGAACATCGGGATCAGCATGGCCTCCCAGAAGACGTAGAACAGCATGGCGTCCAGGGCCGCGAACACGCCGACCATCACCCCTTCCATGATCAGGAAGGCGGCCATGTACTGCGACGGCTTGTACTGGATGACCTCCCAGCCGGCAATGATCACCAGGATGGTAATGAAGGTGGTGAGCAGGATCAGCGGCATGGAGATGCCGTCCACACCCAGGTGATAGCTGACGTCGAAGGCCGGGATCCACGGCAGGTTCTCGACGAACTGCATCTGCGCGGTGGAGACATCGAAGCCGGTGTACAGCGGGATGCTGAGCACGAAGGTCAGGATCGACACCAGCAAGGCCAGCCAGCGGGTGACGTTGGGCGCGCGGTCACCGCTCCCCAGCACCAGCAGGCCGCCGATGATGGGCAGCCAGATGACGACGCTCAGAATGGGCCAGTCAGCACTCATGTTTCATTCCGTCCTCAGGGCGATGTTCAGCGGATCACGAACCAGCTCAGCAGCCCCAGCAGGCCGATGATCATCGCGAAGGCATAGTGATACAGGTAACCGGTCTGCAGGTAGCGCATGACCGAGGCCAGCCAGCCGACCGAGTAGGCCGAACCGTTGACCGCCACCCCGTCGATGACCAATCGGTCACCGACCTGCCACAAGGTCTTGCCCAGCAGGCGCGAGCCACCGGCGAACAGCCACTGGTACAGGTCGTCGAACCCGAACTTGCGGTCGAGGATCCAGTAGGCCCAGTCGAAGCGCGTGGCAAACTCCAGCGCCAGCGACGGGCGGCGCATGTAGATGTACCAGGCGACCAGGACTCCGGCGCCGGCGAGATAGACCGGGATGCCGGTCAGACCATGCAGCATGAAACCGAAGGCGCCGTGGAAGTCGATCTCGCCCAGGGTGTCGTGCGCCGCAGCGACGGTGATCACGCCGTCGAAGAAATCGCCGAACAGCATGGGCCCGATGGTGAAGTACCCGATGAAGATCGAGGGCACGGCCAGCGCCATCAGGGGCACGGTCACCACCTTGGGCGACTCGTGCAGGTGCTCCTTCGCGTGGGAATCGCGCGGGCCTTCACCATGGAAGACCATGAAGTACAGTCGGAAGCTGTAGAGCGCGGTCACGAAGACCCCGGCCACCAGCAGCACATGGGCGTACCCGCTGCCGAACAGCTGCGAATGATGGATGGCCTCGATGATGGCGTCCTTGGAGAAGAAGCCCGAAAAGCCGGGGAATCCGATCAACGCCAGGGTCCCGATCACCATCATCCAGTGCGTGATGGGCATGTACTTGCGCACCCCGCCCATGTTGCGCATGTCCTGATCGTGGTGCATGCCGATGATCACCGAACCCGCACCCAGGAACAGCAGCGCCTTGAAGAAGGCGTGGGTCATCAGGTGGAAAAGACCGGCGGCATAGGCCGAAGCACCGAGCGCGGCCACCATGTAACCGAGCTGCGACAGCGTGGAATACGCGATCACTCGCTTGATGTCGTTCTGCACGATGCCGATCAGGCCCATGAAGAAGGCGGTGGTGGCGCCGGTGATCATCACGAAGCTCAACGCCGTCTCCGACATCTCGTACAGCGGTGACATGCGTGCCACCATGAAGATACCGGCGGTGACCATGGTGGCAGCGTGGATCAGCGCCGAGATGGGGGTCGGGCCTTCCATGGAGTCGGGCAGCCAGACATGCAGCGGGATCTGCGCCGACTTGCCCATGGCGCCGACGAACAGCAGCACGCAGATCACCGTCATCAACGACCACTGGGCGTCACCCCAGACGTTCAGCATGGTGTCGGCATGCTCGGGCGCGCGCGCGAAGGCCTCGGCATAGTCCAGGGTGTTCAGGTACATGGCCACCGCGGCGATACCGAGGATGAAGCCGAAGTCGCCCACCCGGTTGACCAGGAAGGCCTTGAGGTTGGCGAAGATCGCCGACTCGCGCTTGAAGTAGAAACCGATCAGCAGGTAGGAGACCAGGCCCACCGCCTCCCAGCCGAAGAACAGCTGCAGGAAGTTGTTCGACATTACCAGCATCAGCATCGAGAAGGTGAACAGCGCAATGTAGCTGAAGAAGCGCTGATAGCCCTCCTCGTGAGCCATGTAGCCGATGGTATAGATGTGCACCATCAGCGAGACGAAGGTGACCACCGCCATCATCATGGCGGTGAGGCGATCGATCAGAAAGCCGACTTCCATGCGCAGGCCATCGACCACCATCCAGGTGTAGACCGACTCGTTGTACACCGGTGCATCGTTGAAGGCGTACTGCCAGAGCACATACAGCGACAGCGCGCAGGAGATGGCCACGCCCAGGATGGTGACCGTGTGCGCCCCGGCACGCCCGATCTGGTTGCGGAGCAGACCGGCAATGATCGCGCCGGTCAGCGCTGCCAGTACGATGGCAAGCAGGATCGTTTCCATCATCATCAGCCCTTCAAGGTATCCAGATCGGCGACATTGATGGTATTGCGCGTGCGGAACAGCACCACCAGGATCGCCAGGCCGATGGCCGCCTCGGCAGCCGCCACCGTGAGGATGAAGAACACGAAGACCTGTCCGTGCACATCCCCCAGGTAATGCGAGAAGGCCACGAAGTTGATGTTCACCGCCAGCAGCATCAGTTCGATGCACATCAGCAGCAACAGCACGTTCTTGCGGTTGAGGAAGATGCCGGCCACGCTGATGGCGAACAGGATGGCGGCGACGATCAGGTAATCGGACAACGCAATCATCGGGCCTTCTCCTCTGCCTTCACCTTGATCACGCGCAGCCGGTCGGTGGCGCGCACGCGTACCTGGCGGCCCGGGTCGAGATACTTGGTATCGGGACGCCGCCGCAGGGTCAGGCTGATCGCCGCGACGATACCTACCAGCAGGATCACCGCCGCGATCTCGAAGGCATAGACATGCTGGTTGAACATCGCCAGCCCCAGCTCGGCGGTGTTGCTGTAGTCGGCCGGCTTGTGTTCGGGCTTGGCGTAGTGTGCCAGGCCGAAGCGCTCGGGGCCGAGCACCATCACCAGTTCGGCCACCATCACGATGGCCACCACCAGCGCCACCGGCAGGTTGCGCACGAAGCCCGCGCGCAGCTCGGCGAGGTTGATGTCCAGCATCATCACCACGAACAGGAACAGCACCATCACCGCGCCCACGTAGACCAGCACCAGGGCGATGGCCAGGAACTCGGCCTCGGCCAGCATCCACAGGCCGGCACTGTTGATGAAGGCGAGCACCAGGAACAGTACCGAGTGCACCGGGTTGCGGCGGGTGATGACCATCAGCGCCGCACCGATCAGCAGGGCGGCGAACAGGTAGAACAGGATTTTCTCGAAACTCATGCTCGTCGGACTCCTAGTACAGCGCCGCCCGTTTGATCCGGTCGGCCGCCAGTTGCTCCTCGTACTGGTCGCCGATAGCCAGCAGCTTTTCCTTGGTCATGATCTCCTCGCCCCGGTTCTCGAAGTGGTACTCGTAGATCCGGGTCTCGACGATGGAATCCACCGGACAGGACTCTTCGCAGAAGCCGCAGTAAATGCACTTGAACAGGTCGATGTCATAGCGCGTGGTGCGCCGTGAGCCGTCTTCGCGCGGCTCGGCCTCGATGGTGATCGCCAGCGCCGGGCACACCGCCTCGCACAGTTTGCAGGCAATGCAGCGCTCCTCGCCATTGGGATAGCGGCGCAGCGCGTGCAGGCCGCGGAAGCGCGGCGAGACCGGGGCCTTCTCCTCGGGATACTCCAGGGTGAACGGCCGGCTCAGCATGTAGCGCCCGGTAAGGCCCAGGCCCCGGAGCAGCTCGAACAGGAACAGGCTGCGGATGTAGTCGATGACCCTTTTCACGCGTATGGCCTCCTCAATCGAACCACCAGGGCAGCTGTCCCACCTTCATGGCGCCAATCACCACGATCCACACGATGGTAATGGGCAGGAACACCTTCCATCCCAGGCGCATGATCTGGTCATAGCGATAACGCGGGAAGGTGGCGCGGAACCACAGGAACAGGAACATGAACAGGAAGGTCTTGCCCAGCAGCCAGACGATACCGGGCACCCAGTCGAAGGCACCTTCCAGCGCAGTGCCTTGGAAGGGCGAGAGCCAACCTCCAAGGAACATCAGCGCGGTCAGCGCCGAAATCAGGATCATGTTGGCATACTCGGCGAGGAAGAACACTGCGAAAGTCATGCCGGAATACTCGACGTGGAAACCGGCAACGATCTCGGACTCGCCCTCGGCCACGTCGAAGGGCGCACGGTTGGTCTCGGCCACACCGGAAACGAAATAGATCACGAACATCGGCAGCAGCGGCAGCCAGAACCAGTGCAGCAGGCTGCCTTGCTGGGCCAGCACGATCTCGCGCGGGTTCAGGCTGCCGGCAGCCACCAGCACACCCACCAGGGCAAAGCCCATGGGGATCTCATAGGCCACGATCTGCGCCGCCGAGCGCATGGCGCCGAGCAGAGAATACTTGGAGTTCGAGGCCCAGCCGGCGATGATCACGCCATACACGCCCAGCGAGGTGAGGGCCAGGATATAGAGCAGGCCGGCATTGACATCGGCCAACACCCACTCGGCATCGAAGGGAAACACCGCCCAGGCCACCAGCGCCGGCGCGATCGAAAGCATGGGCGCAATCAGGAACAGCACCTTGTTGGCGCCACTGGGGATGATGATCTCCTTGAACATCAGCTTGACCGCATCGGCGATCGGCTGCCCCAGGCCGAGCATGCGGAAGCCGAAGAAGCCCACCCGGTTCGGTCCCATGCGCACCTGCATGTGGCCGATGACCTTGCGCTCGGCGTAGGTGTAATAGGCTACCAGCACCATCAGCGGTGCCACGATCAACACGATCTTGAGCAGGATCTGCACCACCAGCGGCAGCGCGTCCCAGATTGCGATCAGTGAATCCATGGGTCAGATCTTCTCCACGCTGACTTCGGCGAAACCACACCCCAGCGCCGTGCTCTCGGGCACCCCGGTCGGCAGCCAGATACAGTCGCCCGCCACACAGTCATCGATTACTACCGGCAACTCGACACTGGTCTCGCCCTGGGTGATGCGTACCCGGGCCTCGTCTTCCAGGCCCAGCCGTTCCGCCAGTCCCAAGGCGATGCGCACCCGGCCATCCCAGGTATCCGGCGTGGCTTGCAGGGGCGCCGAGTGACGGCTGAGGGCATCGACCGAGTACATCGGCACGCCACCGATGCGCTCGGTGCCGGACGGTGCAAACTGCCGCGCCGGGGCAGCGGTATCGGCCAGACGGTTGTCGGGCCGCCAGTCACCCAGGCGACCCAGCAGTTCATCGCGCACCTCGGCGCTGTCGGTGTAGTCAAAACCGTCGAGATCCACCAGGTTGCCCAGCACGCGCAACACTTTCCAGGCCGGTCGTGCTTCACCCGGCGGCGGCATGGCACCGGCAAAGGACTGCACGTCGCCCTGCAGGTTGACGAAGGTGCCGGAGGTCTCGGCAAAGGCACCAATCGGCAGGATCACATCGGCCACCGCGCGCAGTGTCTCGCTGTCGTGGGTGCCCAGGGCGACCACGAAGGCCTGTTCCAGGCCGGCGCGGCTGGCGGCCGGATCGGCGAAATCGAGTTCGGGCTCGGCGCCCAACAGCAGCACGGTGTCACAGCCACCGTCGAGCATGGCCGCCACGTTCGCGCCGCCGGCCGACTCGCCGGGCGCACGCCGGTGCGGCACCGCGCCGGCCAGCCAGGCGCCGGTATCGTTGGCACCGAAACCGACCGCGCCCCAATCGATGCCCGCAGCCTCGGCGATGTTCGCCGCCAACCGGCGCAGCAGGGCGAAGTCGGGATGCATCAGGGCCTGGCTGCCGAGGATCAGGCTGCCCTGCCCCGCCTGCTTGAGTTGTTCGGCAATGGCCTGGTGTGCCTGGTCGGCCTCGGCCGCCAATCCGGCGGTGTCGGCGCCCAGGGCGGCAGCCACCCCGGCCAGCTCGGTAGCCAACTCCGAGGGCTTGCAGACCACGTCCACCTCGCGCTCGTAGTTGAAGTCGTAGTCCACCGGGTTGATGGTCATCACCACCCCACCCCGCTTCCAGGACTCGCGGACACGGTGGTTGAGCAGGGGTTGGTCCTTGCGCAGCCAGGAACCGACCAGCAGGGTCGCTTCGTTGGTCGCGATGTCGGCGAAGCGCCGGCCCAGCCAGGGCAACACCGGATCGGCCGCATCACCGCGGAAGTCGCACTGACGCAGGCGGTAGTCGATGTTGTCCGAACCCAGACCGCGTACCAGCGCAGCGGCGAGCGCCATCTCCTCGAGGGTGGCGCTGGGTGAGACCATGGCGCCCAGCCGGCCGGGCTCGGTGCGCTTGAGCGCCTGAGCGGCGACCTGCAGCGCCTGGTCCCAGTCGACCTCGCGCCACTGGCCGTTCTCGCGCAGCAGCGGGCGAGTCAGGCGATCAACCTCCAGCCCCTTGTACGAATAGCGATCGCGGTCGCTGATCCAGGTCTGGTTGACCGCCTCGTTCTCGCACGACACCACCCGCAGCAACTGGCCACGCCGCAGGTGCAGGTGGAGATTGCTCCCCACGCCGTCGTGGGGCGCGATGCCCTCGCGCTGGATCAACTCCCAGGCGCGGGCCTTGAAGCGGAAGGGCTTGGAGGTGAGTGCACCCACCGGGCACAGGTCGATGATGTTGCCGGACAGTTCCGAGCTCACGCTGTGCTCGACGAACACGCCGATGCGCATGTGCTCGCCACGCCCGGTGGCCCCCAGCTCGCGCAGGCCGGCGATCTCGCTGCCGAAGCGCACGCAGCGGGTGCAGTGGATGCAGCGGGTCATGTCGGTAGCGATCAGCGGGCCGATGTCCTCGTCGCGCACCACGCGCTTGCCCTCGTTGTAGCGCGAGACATCGCCACCGAAGCCCATGGCCACGTCCTGCAGCTCGCACTCGCCGCCCTGGTCGCAGATCGGGCAGTCCAGCGGATGGTTGATGAGCAGGAACTCCATGGTCCCCTTCTGCGCGGCACGCGCCAGTGGCGAGCGGGTGTAGACCTTCATGCCATCGGTGCAGGGCGTGGCGCAGGCTGGCAGCGGCTTGGGTGCCTTCTCGACCTCGACCAGGCACATGCGGCAGTTGGCCGCCACCGAAAGGTGCTTGTGATAGCAGAAACGGGGCACCGTGATGCCGGCGGCATCGGTGACCTCGATCAGCATCTGCCCGGGGCGCGCCTCGAGCGGCTGACCATCGACCTCGATTGTGATCTTCTCGTCGCTCATGCCGCTTACACCATGCACTGCTTGTGATCGATGTGGTACTGGAACTCGTCGCGGAAGTGCTTGACGAAGCTCGCCACCGGCATGGCCGCGGCGTCGCCCAGGGCGCAGATGGTGCGACCCATGATCTTGCTGGCCACGTCGTCGAGCAGGTCCAGATCCTCGGGCCGTCCGCGTCCGGTCTCGATGCGGTGGATCACCCGGCACATCCAGCCGGTGCCCTCGCGGCAGGGCGTGCACTGGCCGCAGGATTCCTCGTAATAGAAGTACGAGATGCGATCGAGGATCTTCACCATGCAGTTGGAATCGTCGATGACGATGACCGCGCCAGAGCCGAGCATGGAGCCGGCCTGCTGGATGGCGTCGTAATCCATGGTCAGATCCATCATCACCTCGCCCGGCAGTACCGGTGCCGAGGAGCCGCCCGGAATCACTGCCTTGAGCTTGTGTCCCTCACGCACCCCGCCGGCCATCTCCAGCAGTTCGGCGAAGGGCGTACCCATGGGCACCTCGTAGTTGCCGGGCCGATTGACGTTGCCCGAGACCGAGAACAGCTTGGAGCCGCCGGAATTCTCCACCCCCAGCTCGCGGAACCAGTCCGGCCCCTGGCGGATGATGTCGGGAATCGAGGCCAGGGTCTCGGTGTTGTTGATCACCGTGGGCCGACCGTAGAGGCCGAACATGGCCGGGAACGGCGGCTTGAAACGCGGCTGCCCCTTCTTGCCCTCGATGGACTCGAGCAGCGCGGTCTCCTCGCCGCAGATGTAGGCGCCGGCGCCCAGGTGGCTGTGGATGTCGTAGCTGAAGCCCGAACCGAGGATGTTCTCGCCGAGGAAGCCGGCCTCGCGCGCCTCGGCGAGCGCCGCCTCGAAACGCTCGTAGGGCTCCCAGAACTCGCCACGGATGTAGTTGTAGCCGGCGGTCGCACCGATGGCGTAGCCGGCGATGATCATGCCCTCGATCAGCGCATGCGGGTTGTAGCGCAGGATGTCGCGGTCCTTGAAGGTGCCGGGCTCCCCCTCGTCGGAGTTGCACACGATGTACTTGTCGCCCGGCGCGGCGCGGTTGATGAAGCTCCACTTGAGCCCGGTGGGAAAACCCGCACCACCACGCCCGCGCAGGCCCGAACGCTTGACCATCTCGATGATGTCGTCCTGCGACATCTTCTCGGAGAGGATCTTCTTCAGCGCCTCGTAACCGCCCTCGCTGACGTAGGTCTCGAGACGCCAGGGCCGGTCCTTGTGCAGGGTACGGAAGCAGACTTCGTTGGCCATGACTCACTCCAGCCCGTCGAGGATTTGATCCACCAGCTCGGGGGTCAGATTCTCGTAATAGGTATTGCCGATCTGCATCATGGGCGCGCCACCGCAGGCACCGAGGCACTCGACCTCCTTGAGGCTGAAGCGGCCGTCCTCGGTCACTTCCCCGAAACCGATACCCAGGCGCGAGCGCAGGTGCTCATAGATGCTGTCCGAGCCGTTGATCATGCACGAGATGTTGGTGCACAGGCAGATCTTGTGCCGACCGACCGGCTTGTGCTCGTACATGGAATAGAAGGTGGCCACCTCGTAGACCGCGATCGGCGGCATGTCGAGGTAGTCGGCCACCTGGTCCATCAGCTCGGTGGTCAGGTGCCCACCATTGGCGTCCTGCACGATGCGCAGCGCGGCCATGCAGGCCGACTGCTTCCACCCCTCGGGATACTTGGCGACCCACTGGTCGATTTCGGCGCGGATCTCGGGCGTGAACAGCGCCTCCTTGTCCTCGCAGCGCCGGGTACGTTGCATGGGTTCTGCGCGCATGCTCATCGGTCGATCTCCCCGAATACGATATCCATGGTGCCGATGATGGCCACCACATCCGCCAGCATGTGCCCGCGCGCCATCTCGTCCATGGCCGCAAGGTGGGCGAAGCCCGGAGCACGGACCTTGAGCCGGTAGGGCTTGTTGGCGCCGTCCGAGATGATGTAGCAGCCGAACTCGCCCTTGGGCGCCTCCACGGCAGCGTACACCTCGCCCTCCGGCGGGCAATAGCCTTCGCTGAACAGCTTGAAGTGATGGATCAGCGCCTCCATGCTCTGCTTCATCTCCTCGCGATTCGGCGAGGCCACCTTGTGGTCGTCGATCATCACCGGGCCAGGGTTCTCGCGCAGCCAGGCCACGCACTGCTTGATGATACGTGCCGACTGACGCATCTCCTCGACACGCACCAGGTAGCGGTCGTAGCAGTCGCCGTTGGTGCCCACGGGGATGTCGAAATCGACCCGGTCGTAGACAGCATAGGGCTGCTTCTTGCGCAGGTCCCAGGCGATTCCCGAGCCGCGCAGCATGGCACCGGTGAAGCCGAGCTGGCGTGCCCGCTCGGGCGAGACCACGCCAATGCCCACGGTGCGCTGCTTCCAGATGCGGTTGTCGGTGAGCAGGGTCTCGTATTCGTCCACCAGGCCGGGAAAGCGATCAGCGAAGTCGTCGATGAAGTCGAGCAGCGAACCCTCGCGCGCGCGGTTGCGGATCTTTGCATCCTTCTCGCTGCAGAAGCGGCCCGGCTCGAAGCGCGGCATCTGCTCGGGCAGGTCGCGATAGACGCCGCCCGGACGATAGTAGGTGGCGTGCATGCGCGCCCCGGAAACTGCCTCGTAGCAGTCCATCAGATCCTCGCGCTCCCGGAAGCAGTACAGAAACAGGGTCATGGCGCCGATATCCAGCGCGTGGGTACCCAACCACATCAGATGGTTGAGGATGCGCGTGATCTCGTCGAACAGGGTGCGGATGTACTGCGCACGGATCGGCGCCTCGATGCCCAGCAGCTTCTCGATGGCGAGCACGTAACCGTGCTCGTTGCACATCATCGAGACGTAGTCGAGGCGGTCCATGTAACCGATCGACTGCTTGTACGGCTTGCTCTCGGCCAGCTTCTCGGTGCCACGGTGCAGCAGACCGACGTGCGGATCGGCACGCTCGATGACCTCGCCGTCCATTTCCAGCACCAGGCGCAGCACCCCGTGCGCCGCCGGGTGCTGGGGACCGAAGTTCAGGGTGTAGTTGCGAATCTCAGCCATGGTTCATTCCGCCTCTTCGCCCGCCTCGGGCTTGTGACCATCCTCGTAGCGGAAGTCTTGCCGGATGACACGCGGCACCAGGGTGCGCGGCTCGATCGACACCGGCTCGTAGATCACGCGCCGCTGCTCGGGGTCGTAGCGCATCTCCACCTCGCCGATCAGCGGGAAGTCCTTGCGGAAGGGATGCCCGATGAAACCGTAGTCGGTGAGAATGCGCCGCAGGTCGGGGTGCCCCGCGAAGAGGATGCCGAACAGGTCGAAGGCCTCGCGCTCGAACCAGTTGGCCGAGGCCCAGATGCCGGTGACCGAATCGACCACGGGCTGGTCGGCATCGAGGAACACCTTCACCCGCATGCGCACATTGTGGGTCAGCGACAGCAGGTGATAGACCACTGCAAAACGGTTTGCCGGGTCGGCCTCGGGGCGAACGGGCGTGACCCCCCGCTCGAAACCGGTATTGGACGCATCCCCGACATCCCACTCGGACTGGCCGTAGGTTGAATAGTCCACGCCACAGACGTCGATACACTGCTCCATGGCAATGGGCGCGCGGGTACGCAGGATGCGCATCACCTCAAGGAGGTCCTCGCGCGGCACCGTGAGCGTCAACTCGCCGTACTCGGTACGCCACGAACAGCCCTCGAAGTCCTCGAGCAGCTCTTCGAGCGCATCTTGCAGTTCTTCCAGTCGTTCTTCGGGACTCATGGGGTCACGATCTCTCTCGTTGCCTGCGCGCTCAGCGGGCGATGGTGTTGGTGCGGCGGATCTTGTTCTGCAACTGGATGATGCCGTAGAGCAGCGCCTCGGCAGTGGGCGGACAGCCGGGCACGTAGATGTCCACCGGCACGATACGGTCGCAACCGCGCACCACCGAGTACGAATAGTGGTAATAACCGCCGCCGTTGGCACAGGAACCCATGGAAATCACCCAGCGCGGCTCGGCCATCTGATCGTAGACCTTGCGCAGCGCAGGCGCCATCTTGTTGACCAGGGTACCGGCAACGATCATCACGTCGGACTGACGCGGGCTCGGACGGAAGATGATACCGAAGCGGTCCAGGTCGTAGCGCGAAGCAGCAGCGTGCATCATCTCCACCGCGCAACAGGCCAGACCGAAGGTCATGGGCCACATGGAGCCGGTGCGCGCCCAGTTGATGAGCTTGTCGGCCGTGGTGGTGACGAAACCCTTCTCCAGGATGCCTTCTACTCCCATTCCAGCGCCCCCTTCTTCCATTCGTAGATGAAGCCAACGACCAGCACGCCGAGGAACAGCATCATGACCCAGAAACCGGTCCAGCCGATCTGGTCGAGCACCACCGCCCACGGGAAGAAGAAGGCGATCTCCAGATCGAAGATGATGAACAGGATAGCCACAAGATAGTAGCGCACATCGAACTTCATGCGCGAGTCCTCGAAGGCTTCGAAGCCGCACTCGTAGGGCGAAAGCTTCTCGCTGTCGGGATGACACGGGGAGAGGACAAAACCGATGCCAATGGCAGCGACGCCCACAAACAGGCCCACCGCCAGGAAGATCAGGACAGGCAGATAGTTTTCCAACATGCGGGCTGGCCTCCCCTCAATTTCAGTTTATCGCTATGTCATCAGACACAGATTCACCGCCGAGAATATCGGGCATACCCTCCCCTGTCAAATCCCGACCACAATCCAAGTCATTGATTATCATGGGATTTTGCCAGACATAAAAAAACGGTATCACTTCCATGGAAGTGATACCGTCGATATGGTGCCGAAGGCCGGACTCGAACCGGCACGGCTTTCGCCACTACCCCCTCAAGATAGCGTGTCTACCAATTCCACCACTTCGGCAAATACGGTTATTACTGCTGCGCCGGCACTACGGGCAGATCGTCCTTCGCGGCCGCCGGAGGCGCCGTCGCCTCGGGTACGGCCGGCAGTTCCCTATCCAGCGCTGCCGGCGGGGCCGCCTCGGGCACTGCGGGCAGATCAGCCGGAACCGACTGCTCGACGGCCGGCGCCGCAAGCTGTTTCTCGATCAGCGACTCCTGCTCACCCTTCTGCATGGCAAACCACGCCAGCGCCAGGCTGGTGAGGAAAAACAGCGCGGCCAGGACGGCCGTGGTGCGGCTGAGAAAATTGCCGGCACCCGCAGAACCGAACACGGTCGCCGAGGCGCCGGAGCCGAAGGCCGCGCCCATGTCCGCCCCCTTGCCATGCTGGATCAGCACCAGGCCGACCAGGCCAATGGCCAGCAGCAGATGAATGACGACGAGTACGGTTTCCATGATCTTGTCTCTCGTATTGCGCGCCTGACTCAGGCGTTGGCCGCAGTGGCAATGGCCAGAAAATCCGCCGCTTTCAGCGAGGCACCACCGATCAGACCACCGTCGATGTCGGACTGCGCCAGCAATTGCGCGGCATTGCCGGGGTTCATGCTGCCACCATAGAGGATGCGCAGCCCCTCGGCCACCGTGGCGCTCGCCGCGGCGATGCGGCCACGGATGAAGGCATGCACCTCCTGCGCCTGTTCCGGCGAGGCAGTCTTGCCGGTACCGATGGCCCAGACCGGTTCGTAGGCGATCACGCCCTCACCCAGCATCTCCACGCCGCAATGGGCAATCACGGCGTCGATCTGGCGACCCACCACCTCTTCGGTGATGCCCGACTCACGTTCTTCCAGCGTCTCGCCGATGCACAGGATGGGCACCAGCCCGGCCTTGCGCGCGGCGACGAACTTCTCGGCGACCACCTGATCGGTCTCGCCATGGTAGGTGCGACGCTCGGAATGCCCGATGATGACATACTTGCAGCCGAACTCGGCGAGCATGCTGCCGGCGGTCTCCCCGGTGTAGGCGCCGGACTCGTGCACCGAGATGTCCTGCCCGCCCCAGGCAACGGCGCTGCCATCGAGCTGCTGCTGCACGTCACACAGGAAGATGTGCGGCGAACACACTGCCACCTCGGCGGTCTTCACCTCACCCATGCCGGCCTTCACGCCGTCGAGCAGCTCGCGGATGCTCGCACGCGAGCCGTTCATCTTCCAGTTTCCGGCAACCAGTGGCTGTCGCATGCCCCTACCTCTGTTTCAAGCCCGTTCGAATCAGGCGGCGTACTTTACCGGCAAGCCTCGAATGAATCAATGACCGCCACCACAGATCCCCCGCACCTCGTCGGCGATGCTGTCGGCCATCTCGTGCACCAGTTCGGGGTCGCCCCCCTCGACCATCACGCGTATCAGCGGTTCGGTGCCGGAAGGCCGCAGCAGCACACGGCCCTCGCCGTTCATGCGCCGCTCCGCCTCGACCACGGCCGCATTCACCGGCGAGGCCCCCAGGATGGCCTCGGCCGGGTGCTCGCCCAGGCCCACGTTCACCAGCACCTGCGGAAACTTCTCCACGCCTTCGCACAGTTCGGCCAGCGAGCGGCCGGTCTCGTGCATCTCGGCGAGCACCTGCAGCGCCGAGACGATGCCGTCACCAGTGGTGGTGCGATCGAGGCAGATGATATGCCCCGACGGCTCGCCACCGAGCAGCCAGCCCTCGTCCACCAGGCGTTCCATGATGTAACGGTCGCCGACCTTGACCCGGCACAGGCCGATGCCCTGCTCGCGCAGCGCCAGCTCCAGCCCCAGGTTGGTCATCAGGGTGCCCACTACCTCGCCGACCATCTCGCCGCTGCGGCGGCGCGAGCGGGCGAGCACATAGAGGATGTCGTCGCCATCACGGATACGCCCCTGGTGATCGAGCATGATCAGGCGGTCGCCATCACCGTCGAGCGCAATCCCCAGGTCGGCACCGTGCTCGAGCACGGCGGCCTGCACAGCCTCGGGAGCAGTGGCGCCACAGCCGTCGTTGATGTTGAGCCCGTCGGGCTGTACGCCGATGGCGATCACCTCGGCGCCGATCTCCTCGAACACGTCGGGGGCGATGTGATAGGTCGCGCCATGCGCGCAGTCCACCACGATCTTCAGCCCCTGGAAGTCCATGCGCGAGGGGATGGTGGCCTTGCAGAACTCGATGTAGCGGCCGCGTGCGTCCTCCAGACGCACCACCTTGCCCAGGCGCTCGGAACTGACCGAGTCCATGGGCTGGTCGATCATGGCCTCGATCTCGACCTCCACCGCGTCAGGCAGCTTCTGGCCGGATGACGAGAAGAACTTGATACCGTTGTCGTGGTGCGGGTTGTGCGAGGCGCTGATGACGATACCGGCGTCGGCATGCAGGGTGCGGGTGAGATAGGCGATGCCGGGCGTGGGCATGGGGCCGAGCATGCGGGTATGCACCCCGGCGGCGGCCAGGCCGGCCTCCAGCGCCGACTCGAACAGGTAACCCGAGATCCGGGTGTCCTTGCCGATCAGCACCTTGCCGCCCTCGCCACCACCGAGCACCTTGCCGGCGGCCCACCCCAGCTTGAGCACGAACTCGGGGGTGATGGGCCACTCCCCCACCCGTCCACGGATGCCATCGGTCCCGAAATAGCGTCTGCCCATGGTCTTCTCAGTCTCCCTTGCTGCCTTCTCCACTCTCGCGCCTTTCGCGCACCGCCGTCCAGACGCGCAGCACGTCGCGCGTCTCGGCCACGTCATGCACGCGCAGGATACGCGCCCCGCCCTCCAGCGCCAGCAGCGCCATCGCCAGGCTGCCGGCCAGTCGGTCGTCCACCTCGCGCCCGGTGAGCGCACCAATCATGGACTTGCGCGAAATGCCGGCCAGTACCGGGTAGCCAGAGGCGCACAACACCGGCAGCTGCTGCAACAGCTCCAGGTTGTGTTCGAGCGTCTTGCCGAAACCGAAGCCCGGATCGAGCACGATGGCCTGGCGCGAGACCCCCGCCGCCTCGCAGATCCGGGCGCGTTCGAGCAGGAAATCGCGCACCTCGGCCACCACGTCATCGTAGTGGGGGGAACGTTGCATGGTGCGCGGTTCGCCCTGCATGTGCATCAGGCAGACCGGCACGCCAGCCTCGGCAGCCACCGTCACGGCACCCTCGGCGCGCAGGGCGTTGACGTCATTGATCATGCCGGCACCGGCGGCCACCGCCTCGCGCATGACCGTGGGCTTGCTGGTGTCGATCGAGACCAGCCTGTCGAAGCGCGCGCTCAGCGCCTCGATCACCGGGATCACCCGGTCGAGTTCCTCGGCCTCGCTCACCGGCTGCGCGCCCGGGCGCGTCGATTCCCCCCCCACGTCGAGAATGTCGGCGCCATTGATCACCATCCTCTCGGCGTGATACAGCGCGGCATCCAGGCGATCGTAGCGGCCGCCGTCCGAAAAGGAATCGGGGGTGACGTTGAGGATCCCCATGATGCGGGGAACGGAAAGATCGAGCTGGGGCATGGCGTGCCGCGTCCTGCAATGCTTGAGGCCGGGTTACCCCGGCCTCGTCGTCTCAGTGCTGTCCCGCGGGATCGCCCAGCGGGCCGTCCTTCTTGGGCGGCACCTCGTCACTGGTCGCGGCGGCCCCACCGCTGGGAGAGCCGGAGTCGGGGGTATCACCCCAGCCTGCCGGCGGCCGCGGGTCGCGGCCTTCCATGATGTCGCGAATCTGCTCGCTGTCGATGGTCTCGTACTTCATCAATGCATCGGCCATGGCGTGCAGCTTGTCCAAGTGCTCGCGCAGGATGGATTCAGCACGCTCGTAGTTGCGGTCGATGATGGCGCGGATCT
Organism: endosymbiont of unidentified scaly snail isolate Monju; assembly: GCF_000801295.1. Classification (NCBI taxonomy): domain Bacteria; kingdom Pseudomonadati; phylum Pseudomonadota; class Gammaproteobacteria; species endosymbiont of unidentified scaly snail isolate Monju. Next base: position 1,634,461 of record NZ_AP012978.1, read on the forward strand.
CCTCGTCGATCACGTGCGCGGTCTCGTCGGACAGCGCCTTGTGCTGAGTGACCGAGCGTCCCAGGAACACCTCGCCCTCGTCCTCGCCGTAGGCCAGCGGCCCCAGGCGCTCGGACAGCCCCCACTTGGTGACCATGTTGCGCGCGATATCCGTAGCGCGCTGGATGTCGTTGGAGGCACCGGTGGTGACATGTTCCATGCCGAAGATCAGCTCCTCGGCAATGCGCCCGCCGAACAGACTGGAGATCTGGCTCTCCAGGCGCTCCTTGCTGTGGCTGTATCGGTCCTCCTCGGGCAGGAACATGGTCACGCCCAGGGCACGGCCACGCGGGATGATGCTCACCTTGTACACCGGGTCGTGCGCGGGCACCTTGAGCCCGACGATGGCGTGCCCGGCCTCGTGGTAGGCGGTGAGTTTCTTCTCCTCTTCCTTCATGACCATGGACTTGCGCTCGGCGCCCATCATGATCTTGTCCTTGGCCTTTTCCATGTCTTCCATGTCCACCCGGCGCTTGTTGGCGCGCGCCGCGAACAGCGCTGCCTCGTTCACCAGGTTGGCCAGATCGGCGCCCGAGAAGCCCGGAGTACCCCGCGCAATGACATTGGGATCGACATCGTCACCCAGGGGGACCTTGCGCATGTGCACCTTGAGGATCTGCTCGCGGCCCAGGATGTCGGGCAGGCCGACCACCACCTGGCGGTCGAAGCGGCCCGGGCGAAGCAGCGCCGGGTCGAGCACGTCGGGGCGGTTGGTGGCGGCAATCACGATCACCCCCTCGTTGCCCTCGAAACCGTCCATCTCCACCAGCAGCTGGTTCAGCGTCTGCTCACGCTCGTCGTGACCGCCTCCCAGGCCCGCACCGCGGTGCCGGCCGACTGCATCGATCTCGTCGATGAAGATGATGCAGGGCGCGTGCTTCTTGGCCTGCTCGAACATGTCACGCACCCGCGAGGCGCCGACGCCGACGAACATCTCGACGAAATCCGAGCCCGAAATGGTGAAGAACGGCACCTTGGACTCGCCGGCGATGGCGCGCGCCAGCAGGGTCTTCCCGGTGCCGGGCGGGCCGACCATGAGCACACCCTTGGGGATCTTGCCGCCGAGTTTCTGAAACTTGGCCGGCTCACGCAGGAAGTCCACCAGTTCCTTGACCTCTTCCTTGGCCTCTTCGCAACCGGCGACATCGGCGAAGGTGACCTTGACCTGGTCTTCGGTGAGCATGCGCGCCTTGCTCTTGCCGAAGGACATGGCGCCACGCCCCGCGCCGCCGCCCTGCATCTGGCGCATGAAGAAGATCCACAGGCCGATGAGGATGAACAGCGGGAACCAGTTGATCAGGATCTGCCACAGGATGGAGGGCTCCTCGGCCTTCTTCACCCGGAAATCGACGTTGTTGGCCAACAGGTCGGACACCAGCCAGATATCGTGCGGCGCGGTGGTGGTAAAGCGTGCTCCCGAAGTGGTCTTGCCGGTGATGATGGTGGAACGGCCATTCTCCATCAGCGTCACCGAGGCAATGTTGTGATTCTTCATTTCCTCGACGAAACGCGAATACGACAACTCCGGCACAGTCGACCGGGGCACGTTGAAGCTGTTGAAGACGGTCATCAACACTACCGCGATGACCACCCACAGCACGATGTTCTTTGTCATGTCGTTCAAGGTCCGGAACCTCTCGTTCCCAGGAATAAAACTTCAGCCTCTTGCGGCGGGGCGACCATTGGCACGGCGGCCCGGCGAAAAGACGTGTGGATGTATGTAAGCTACTACGAATGATAGTTCCCGGCTACCAGATAGACCTCGCGGCTTTTCGGGCGCGAGGCCTTCGGTTTGCGCGAGACCACCCGCCGGAAACTGGCCTTCACGTCCCGGTAGTAGTCGTCGAAGCCCTCACCCTGGAACACCTTGGTCACGAAGGCCCCCCCCTCGCGCAGCGCCTGGCGGCAGAAATCCAGTGCCAGTTCACACAGGTACATCGACCGCGGCTGGTCCACCGCAGCGATGCCGCTGATGTTGGGCGCCATGTCCGAGAGCACCACATCGACCGGACGGCCGTCCAGCAGGGTCTCCAGGCGCGCCAGCGTCGCTTCCTCGAGAAAATCCCCTTGCAGCAGCTCGACACCGGGCAACGGATCGATCTCGAGCAGGTCCAGGCCGATCACCCGCCCCTTGCCGCCGACCACGGACCGCGCCACCTGCAACCAGCCACCGGGAGCCGCGCCCAGGTCCACGACCACCTGGCCGGGCTTGAGAAAACGGTCCTTTTCCTGCAACTCCAACAGCTTGTAGGCCGCACGCGAACGATAGCCGTCCTTCTGGGACCGCTTCACGTACTCGTCGTTGACGTGCCGCTGCATCCAGCGGTGACTGCTTTTCGAACGACCCATTTCAGGCCACCATACCTGCAAAACCCGTGTGCGCGGCGTCCTGGCCGCAAAATCCCAGCCCGCCGCCATGCGCTCCGAGGACGGGCTCTCGCGACGACACCACGCCGCAACACCGACTCCCCACCGGTGGGAGCGGCGTCCCCGCCGCGAACCCCAGCCAGTCACGCCACTGGACCCGAGGGCGGACCTCCTACATTCTCTTGAAAGGCGCTATAGTACGCGCCTTTTCACCGTCCCGGAGCCCCGATGACCCTGTCCGACAAGCAGATCCGCCACTTGCGCAGCCTGGCGCACCACCTCAAGCCAGTGGTGCGTGTCGGCCAGCACGGCGTCCATGACACGGTGCTGGAGGAACTGGCTCAGGCCCTCGACGCCCACGAATTGATCAAGGTGAAGATCGTGGCCGACAAGGCCGGGCGCCGCGAGATCATCGACCGCCTCGTCGCCGCCTCCGGCGCCACCCTGGTTCAGCATATCGGCCAGATGGCGGTATTCTTCAGGCGCAACAACAAGAAGCCGAAGATCGCCCTGCCCTCGAAGTGATTTTTCACCACCAGGGACACGAAGAAAGCGGCAAATGACAGCCGCCCACAGGTTGGACCCGTTTCCCGGGCCGCAACTTGTCGGCCAGCCGGCATGAGAATTCCTTGCGCTCTTCGTGCCCTTCGCGGTGAATCCGTCTATTCGTAACGGACCTCGAGGATCTCGAACTCGTGGGTCCCGCCCGGTGCCTGCAGGGTGACCTCGTCGCCTTCTTCCTTGCCGATCAGGGCGCGGGCGATGGGCGAACTCACCGAGATCTTGTTTTCCTTGATGTCGGCCTCGTCCTCGCCGACGATCTGGTAGGTCTTTTCCTCGTCGGTATTGAGATCCAGCAGCACCACGGTGGCACCAAACACCACCTTGCCACCGGCATCCAGTGAGGCCACGTCGATGATCTGCGCGTGCGACAGCTTGGCCTCGATCTCCTTGATACGACCCTCGATGAAGCCCTGCTGCTCGCGCGCAGCATGGTATTCGGCGTTTTCCTTGAGGTCGCCGTGCTCGCGCGCCTCGGCGATGGCCTGGATGATGGCGGGCCGCTTGACGGTCTTGAGTTCCTGCAGTTCGGCGCGCAGTTTCTCCGCGCCGGCCAGCGTCATGGGAGTCTTCTGCATCTTGCCACCTCAGCTCTGTAGTTCACGCAGACTGCGCACGATCAGTTCATCGGGCTGGCGCAGGGCCAGCACCACCGCCTCGGCGCCGGCGATGGTGGTGGTATAGCTCACCTTGTGCTGCAGGGCCGCGGCACGGATGGACCGCGAATCGATGATAGCCTGCTTGCCCTCGGTGGTGTTGATGATCAGGTCGAACTCGTCGTTCTTGATCATGTCCACGATGTGCGGCCGCCCCTCGGCCACCTTGTTGACCAGGACACACGGCGTGCCCGCGTCCTGGATGGCCTTGCCGGTACCGCGCGTGGCATACAGCTCGAAACCCAGTTCGGCCAGGTCGGCAGCCACGCGCACCGCGCGTGCGCGGTCGGCCTCGCGCACCGAGATGAGCACCTTGCCGGAGCGCGGCAGGCGCATGCTGCCACCCTCGAGCGACTTGGCGAAGGCCTCGCCGAAGGTGGCCCCCACGCCCATCACCTCACCGGTGGATTTCATCTCGGGGCCAAGAATGGTGTCCACCCCGGGAAACTTGATGAAGGGGAAGACCGCTTCCTTTACATAGTAATGGTGCGGCACGATCTCCTCGGTCTGCCCCTGCTCGGCCAGAGAGATACCGGCCATGCAGCGCGCCGCGATCTTGGCCAGCGGCCGGCCAGTGGCCTTGGACACGAAGGGCACGGTACGCGAGGCGCGCGGGTTGACCTCGAGCAGGTAGATGTCATCGCCCTGGATGGCGAACTGGGTGTTCATCAGGCCGACCACCTTGAGCCCGTGCGCCAGGGCGCGGATCTGTTCGCGCATGCGGTCCTGCACAGCCTGGCTCAGGGTGTAGGGCGGCAGCGAGCAGGCCGAGTCGCCAGAGTGCACTCCCGCCTGCTCGATGTGTTCCATGATGCCGCCAATGAGCACGTCGGTGCCGTCGCAGATGGCGTCGATGTCCACCTCGATGGCATCGTCGAGGAAGCGATCGAGCAGCACCGGCGAGTCGTTGGACACGCGTACCGCCTCGCGCATGTAGCGCTTGAGATCCTCGACGTCGTGCACGATCTCCATGGCGCGGCCACCGAGCACGTAGGACGGCCGCACCACCAGCGGGAAGCCGATCTCCTCGGCCAGGGCGATGGCCTGCTCGGGGTCGGTGGCGGTGCGGTTGGGCGGCTGCTTCAGACCCAGTTCCTCGACCAGATGCTGGAAGCGCTCGCGGTCCTCGGCCAGGTCGATGGAATTGGGCGAGGTGCCGATAATCGGTGCACCGGCGGCAGCCAGGTCCTCGGCCAGCTTGAGCGGTGTCTGGCCACCGTACTGCACGATGATGCCGGTGGGCTTCTCCTTTTCGATGATCTCGAGCACGTCCTCGAGGGTGAGCGGCTCGAAATACAGCCGGTCGGAGGTGTCGTAGTCGGTGGACACCGTCTCCGGGTTGCAGTTGACCATGATGGTCTCGTAACCATCCTCGCGCATCGCGAAGGCAGCATGCACGCAGCAGTAGTCGAACTCGATCCCCTGGCCGATGCGATTGGGCCCACCACCGAGCACCATGATCTTCCGCCGATCCGAGGGATCCGCCTCGCACTCCTCCTCGTAGGTGGAATACATATAGGCCGTACTGGAAGCGAACTCGGCGGCGCAGGTGTCCACCCGCTTGTATACCGGGCGCACGCCCAGCGCCTGCCGGCGCTGCCGGATCTCGGCCTCGGCCACGCCCAGCAGGTCGGCCAGGCGGCGATCGGAGAAGCCCTTGCGCTTGAGCGTGCGCAGACGCTCGGCGTCGAGCACCTCGAGCCCCTGGTGCCGCACCCTGGCCTCCTCGGAGACCAGGTCCTCGATCTGCACCAGGAACCAGCGGTCGATGCGCGTGATCTCGAACACCTCGTCGAGGGTCATGCCGGCGCGGAAGGCGTCGGCCACGTACCACAGACGCTCGGCACTGGGCTGACCGATCTCGTTGCGGACCAGCTCCAGCGCGCCATCGGCGGACAGGTCGACGACAGGATCCAGGCCATGCCTGTCGGTTTCCAGTCCGCGCAGCGCCTTCTGCAGCGATTCCTGGAAGGTGCGGCCGATGGCCATCACCTCGCCGACCGACTTCATCTGCGTGGTCAGGCGCGGATCGGCCTCGGGAAACTTCTCGAAGGCGAAGCGCGGCACCTTGGTGACCACGTAGTCGATGGCCGGCTCGAACGAGGCCGGGGTAACGCCGCCGGTGATCTCGTTGCGCAGCTCGTCGAGGGTGTAGCCCACCGCCAGTTTGGCCGCCACCTTGGCGATGGGGAAGCCAGTGGCCTTGGAGGCCAGCGCCGAGGAGCGCGACACCCGCGGGTTCATCTCGATGATGATCATGCGCCCGTTCTCGGGGTTGATGGCGAACTGCACGTTGGAGCCGCCGGTGTCCACCCCGATCTCGCGCAGCACCGCCAGCGAGGCGTCGCGCATGATCTGGTATTCCTTGTCGGTGAGCGTCTGCGCCGGCGCCACGGTGATGGAGTCGCCGGTATGCACGCCCATCGGATCGAGGTTCTCGATGGAGCAGACAATGATGCAGTTGTCCTTGCGGTCGCGCACCACCTCCATCTCGAACTCCTTCCAGCCCGCGATGGACTCTTCGATCAGCAGCTCGCGGGTGGGCGAGAGGTCCAGGCCGCGGGTGCAGATCTCCTCGAACTCCTCGCGGTTGTAGGCGATGCCACCACCCGAGCCGCCCATGGTGAAGGACGGGCGGATGATGGTGGGAAAGCCGATCTGCGCCTGCACCTGGAAGGCCTCTTCGAGCGAGTGGGCGATCGCCGAACGCGGCATGTCGAGGCCGATCTTCTGCATCGCCTTGCGGAACAGGTCGCGGTCCTCGGCTTTGTCGATGGCCTCGCGCGAGGCGCCGATCATCTCCACGCCGAACTGCTCGAGCACCCCCTCGCGCTCCAGGTCGAGCGCGCAGTTGAGCGCAGTCTGCCCGCCCATGGTCGGCAGCAGGGCGTCGGGCCGCTCCTTCTCGATGATGCGCGCCACGGTGCGCCAGTTGATCGGCTCGATGTAGACCGCGTCGGCCATCTCCGGGTCGGTCATGATGGTGGCCGGGTTGGAGTTGACCAGAATGACCCGGTAGCCCTCCTCGGCCAGCGCCTTGCAGGCCTGGGCACCGGAATAGTCGAACTCGCAGGCCTGACCAATGACGATGGGGCCGGCGCCGATGATGAGGATGCTTTCGATGTCTGTGCGTTTCGGCATTGTCTAGATCACTGTATTAACCACAAAGGGCACGAAGAGCACGAAGGTTTCGAGCGAGATCTCCGGAACAGGCGCGTAGAACGGCGGATGCTGCGACGCCCGGGGCTCCATCGTTGCCGTCCTGTTCCATTCGTGATCTTCGTGTGCTTAGTGTTCTTCGTGGTGAAATTTCACTTCCCCGCATCCATGAGCTCGATGAAGTGGTCGAACACCGGCGCCACGTCGTGCGGGCCGGGGCTGGCCTCAGGGTGTCCCTGGAAGCCGAAGGCCGGCACGTCGGTGCGGTGGATGCCCTGCAGGGAACCATCGAACAGCGACTTGTGGGTGGCCTTCAGGTTGTCCGGCAGGCTCTCCTCGTCCACCGCGAAACCGTGGTTCTGGCTGGAGATCATCACCCGACCGGTGTCGAGATCCTGCACCGGGTGGTTGGCGCCGTGGTGGCCGAATTTCATCTTTACCGTGCGTGCCCCGCTGGCCAGCGCCAGCAGCTGGTGCCCCAGGCAGATGCCGAAGGTGGGCACCCCGGCATCCAGCACCTCGCGGATCGCCTCGATGGCGTAGGTACAGGGCTCGGGGTCACCCGGACCATTGGACAGGAAGACCCCGTCGGGCTGCATGGCCAGCACCTCCGATGCCGGCGTCTGCGCCGGCACCACGGTCACCCGACAGCCCCGATCGACCAGCATGCGCAGAATGTTGCGCTTGATGCCGTAGTCCCAGGCCACCACGTGCCGCGGCAGCTTCTCTTCGACCGGGTGGGGCGCCTCGGGCAGGCCGCCCTCGAGCGTCCAGGTCCCCTGTGCCCACTCATAAGGCGTGCCGGTGGTGACCTCCTTCGCCAGATCCATGCCCTTGAGCCCCGGGAAAGCCCGTGCCGCGGCCAGGGCCTCGTCTTCGGACGGCGCCTCGCCCGCGATGATGCAGCCGGCCTGGGCGCCCTTCTCGCGCAGGATGCGGGTCAGGCGGCGGGTGTCGATATCGGCAATGGCAACGATGCCCTGCTCCGCCAGGTAGTCATCCAGCCGCTGCTCGGCGCGGAAGTTGCTCATCAGCAGCGGCAGGTCGCGGATCACCAGTCCGGCGACATGGATACGCGAGGACTCCTCGTCCTCGTGATTGACCCCTACGTTGCCGATGTGCGGATAGGTCAGGGTCACGATCTGCCGCGAATAGGAGGGGTCGGTGAGAATCTCCTGGTAACCCGTCATCGCGGTGTTGAACACCACCTCGCCTACCGTCTGGCCGTCGGCGCCGATGGACTGGCCGCGGAACACACTGCCGTCTTCGAGAACAAGGATTGCCGGTCTGGTCATTATGCGCGCACACCAAAAACCGGAAGGCGCTGCGAGGCAGGTCTTCCGGCAAAAAACAGGATCTGTTGGACGATGGGCACGAGGCCCCGCATTGGGGAGGCAATCTTACGGGAAAACCCGGCATCGCGCCACGCCGAAAATGCAGGCAGCCACCGCTCCCCGCGGCACGGGCAGCAACAGGAATGGCCCAACCGGTCAGGCGGACTGGAAGAACCGGGATTCAGGTCCGGGCCAATGCCTGCCGCGTCCAGTCCACGATGCCTCTCGCATCCAGCGCTCCTGACATACGATCGATCTCACGGCCTCCCGCGAACAGGATCATGGTCGGGATGGAACGGATACCGAACTGCGCCGCCACCGCCTGTTCCTCCTCGGTATTCACCTTCAACAGACGCACCTGCGGCTCCAGGCGCGCTGCCGCCTGCTCGAAGGCCGGGCCCATCATGCGGCAGGGGCCGCACCAGGGCGCCCAGAAATCCACCAGCAAGGGAATGTCGCTGCGCGTCAGTTGCCTTTCGAACATCTGACCATCCACCGGCCAGGCCTTGGCCTGGAACAGCGGCTGCTTGCACTTGCCGCACTTGGGATTTTGCCCCAGCCGTTCGGCTGGCACACGGTTGACCCCGCCGCAGTTGGGGCAGACGATATGCATGGCGTCGGACATCAATGGAATCTCCTGAACTACTGTTGAAGGCCACATGGGGACGGCATGCCGTGCGTTCAAGCTTGAAGATCCCCAGGCCGCCCCCATCTGCCCGCCAGACCGTAATCTCCACGACCATCCAGGAACAGACGAGCATGAGCGATTCGCCCTACATCCAAGAAGTCACTGCTGAAAATTTCGAACAGGTCGTCATCCACGGTTCGATGGAGCGCCCCGTGCTGGTGGACTTCTGGGCCAGCTGGTGCCAGCCCTGCCAGATGCTGATGCCGGTGCTGGCCAAACTGGCCGAGGAATACCAGGGCCGCTTCATCCTGGCCAAGGTCAACACCGAGGAACAGCAGGCCGTGGCGGCACAGTTCGGTATCCGCTCCATCCCCGACGTACGCCTGTTTCACGGTGGCCGAGAGGTGGACGGCTTCACCGGCGCCCTGCCCGAGTCGGCCATTCGCGAGTTTCTGGACAAGCACATCCCGCGCGAATCCGACAGCACCGTGGAACAGGCCATGCAGGCTCTGGCCGCGGGGGACACTGCCAGCGCCATCACGGCCCTCGAGGCGGCGGCCGCGGCCGATCCCGACAACCCGCGCATCCCGGTGGCGCTGGCCCAGACGCACATGACAGCCGGCGACTGGGAAGCGGCAAAGGCCGCGCTCGACCGCCTGCCCGCCAGCGAGCAGGACCAGCCTGAGGTTACCCGGCTGCTCGGCCAGCTGCACTTTGCCAGCGAGGCACCACCGGTGCAGGATCTGCCGGAGCTGGAGACACGCCTTGCGGCCGACGAGAACGACAGCGAGGCCCGCTACCGCCTGGCCATGGGCCTGGTACTGCAACAGCGGTTCGAGCAGGCCATCGAGCACCTGCTCACCCTGATGCGCAAGGACCGCCAGTATGGCGACGACGCCGCGCGCAAGGCTCTGCTCAGGCTGTTCGACATGCTGGGGGACGACCCGCTGGCGCAGGACGGCCGGCGCCGCCTGTTCAATCTGATGCACTGAGCCCCGGCGCATCGTCCAGGCCGACCGGCACGATGGTCTCCACCTCGGCGTGATCGCCCTCGACCCGCCAGCGCACATCGAAGCCCTCGATGCGCATCCCGTAACGCCGCCGGTCCCGCCCTTTGCGGTAGGCCGGACGCGGATCCAGCGCCAGGGTCTGGGCAATCAGTTCGCGCAGGGCAGGCCGTTCGCGCAACACCACTTCGGCCATCTCGCCGAAGTGCACGGCCAACACCGGCGAGGGCGGCTGCGCTGCGAAGCCACTGGCCGCGCCCGGGTGCGCGTCTGCATAGGGCAGATAGGGCTTGATGTCGTAAACCGGCGTGTCATGCAGCAAGTCCACCCCCGAGACGCGCAGGCGCAATCGCCCATCCGCGTGCTCGATCCCCTCGAGGCCCAGGAGTGACAGCCCCAGGTTGTTGGGCCGGAAAGGTGAACGGCTGGCGAACACGCCCACCTCGCGATTACCGCCCAGCCGTGGTGGCCGAACCCGCAGGCGATAGCGTCCCTCGCAGGCATGAAAACCGAAAATCACCCAGATCCGCTCGAACCCCTCCAGGCCCTCGAAGGCCTCGGGGCGCGCAAATTCGGGCGCCATCTCCAGCCAGCCACACGCTGCCTCGACCAGGCCGGCCTGGCGCGGGATGCCGAACTTTTCGCGATAGGGCGAGATCACCCGTGCGATCGCTTGCAGATGAAGGCAGTGGTCGCTCATGATCGTGGACTCATATCGAGGCTGTGGCACAATGGTACGCTACCCGAAACGCCCCCCAGCGAGGCAAGGCCTTGGGTCAGGATGAACATGCCCTCGTCGCACAACGCGACCTGTTCCGCCTATCGGCACTGGTGCTCAGCGTCACCAGCGCTGCGGTGGCCCTGCTGTCGATAGCCGGCAGCCCGACCTGGCTGCTGACCCTGCTCTCCGGTGCCACCGCCTCGCTGGCCGTGGTGCGCGGCATCCCGCCCCTGCTCCCTGTCGATCCGCCCCAACCTTGTCGGTTCCCGACACACCGACGAGACCGACCTGCTGGCCTGCTGCCGCATCCATGAACGCACTCACGACATGGTGTTGCTGATCGACCCGAACACCCATCTGGTACTCGATTGCAACCGCCAGGCCAGCCACCTGCTGCGGCTGCCGAGGGAACAACTGCTGCGGCACAACATCCTCGAACTGGCTGAACAGACGGATCCGCTGCAGGACCTGTTGCGCCTGACCCAGGAGCTGGCCGGGGTACATCATCGCAACATCCGACTGCGCTCGCGGAACAGCGGGATCCTGTATTTCGAAATGAGCGCAGAACGGCTCCACATACAGGGCCGGCCACTGATCCTGCTGCTGGGGCAGGACCAGACCCGTCATGCCGAGGCCGAGAACCGTGTCCTGCACCTGGCCTACCACGACACCCTCACCGACCTGCCCAACCGCACCCTGCTCACCGACCGAGTGAACCACGCCCTGCAACGCAGCCAGCGCAGTGGGCAGCACGGCGCCCTGCTGTTTCTCGACCTCGACAACTTCAAGCGCATCAACGATTCGCTCGGGCACTCCATCGGCGACCTGCTTTTACAGGAGCTGGCCGCCCGCCTGCGCCGTACCCTGCGCGAGGAAGACACCATCTCCCGCCTGGGGGGTGACGAGTTCGTGGTTCTGCTCGAACACCTGGGGCGCGACCCGGAAGAAGCCGACCGCCAGGTACGCGAGATCGCGCGCAAGATCCGTACCGCGCTGGCACCGGCCTATCACCTCAACGGCCACGAGCTGCACATGACCGCCAGCATCGGCTATGTCGCCTTCCCGCGCGACGGCCAGACCATGGAGACCCTGTTGCGACATGCCGACCTGGCCATGTACCAGGCCAAGAAAGCCGGACGCGACACGGTCACCTGCTTCCACCCGAGCATGGACGAGATCGCCACCCAGCGTATGCGCGTGGAAAACGAGATCCGCCAGGCCCTGCAGGACGACCACCTGGAACTCTATTTCCAGCCCGTGCTGCGCATCCAGGACGGCCACATCCTGGGCGCCGAGGCCCTGCTGCGCTGGCGCCACCCCCGCGACGGCCTGATCCTGCCCGACCGCTTCCTGCCACAAATTGAAGACGGCGCCCTGATGCTCACCCTGGCCGACTGGGTACTGGAACGAACCTGCCAGGAACTGGCCACGATCATGGACACGCCCGGGATGCGCCCGCCGGACTACATTGCCGTCAACATCAGCCACCAGCAGTTTCACCAGCCCGATTTCGTCTCGCGCGCCCGCAATATCATCGAGGCGACCGGCGCCGACCCTCACCACCTGCTGTTCGAGATCACCGAAACGGTCATCATGACCAATGCCCACGAGGCGCGGGCGCGCATGCTGGCACTCAAGGAACTGGGCCTGCGCTTTGCCATCGACGACTTCGGCACCGGGTACTCCTCGCTGTCCTACCTCAAGCAACTGCCGGCCGATACGCTGAAGATCGACCGCAGCTTCGTCAGGGAGGTGACCCGCGACCCGGATGATGCCGCCATCGTGCGCACCGTACTGGGTATCGCCGACCACATGGGCATGCAGGTGATCGCCGAGGGCGTGGAGCACCGAGAGCAGTTGCATTTCCTGCGCGAACACGGCTGCACCTGCTACCAGGGCTTTCTCGGTCGTCCACCGCTCGACCGGCAGGCGTTCCGCGAGGAACTGCGACTGGGCGCACAACTTCGCCTGGTCGAATGACCCCATACTCGACTTGCGGGTCTGTCAGGCTAACGGGGACGCCCGCCTTGGTGCAGCCAGGTACGATTGTTACCCTAGGGAACCTCTGAAAAAGTACATTCATCCCCTCCCCCACGTGCAGGGGAGACCGAGAGGGGCGAAACAGGTCTTTTCCCCTCTCCTGACCTCCCCCGCAAGCGGGAGGGGGACTTGATCGGAGGCTCCCCGTGACACAACAGACAACCTACTCAATCACCCTGCGGAGTTCATCCATGTTGCGTAATTGGCTGCTGCTTTCGGTATTGCTCTCCTTCGTCTCGAATGCGCCTGCCGGCTGGGACCCGGCCGAACGCCGGGAACTGATGCAGGAAGCCTCGATCACCATCCAGCAATTCAAGCGCAAGGACCCATCCCTCAAGCGCTTCTTCAACAATGCACTGGGCTGGGCAGTCTATCCCACGGTCGGCAAGGCCGGCTTCTGGCTGGGCGGCGCCTATGGCAAGGGCGTGGTCTATCGGCGTGGCCAGGTCATCGGCTTCAGCGAACTGCGCCAGGTCAGCATCGGCTTCCAGTTCGGCGACCAGGCCTACAGCGAGATCATTTTCTTCCGCGACCAGGCGGCACTGGATCGCTTCAAGCGCGAAAAACTCGAATTCGACGCTCAGGCCTCGGCCGCGGTAGCCGACAAGGGGGCAGCGCTCAATGCCGACTACCATGGCGGTGTCGCGGTGTTCACCCTGCCCAAGGGCGGCCTGATGGCCGAGGCCTCGGTCGGCGGCCAGCAGTTCACCTTCGACCCGCGCTGAGACTCAGTCGCGCCGCAGACGATCGGACACCGCGATCGGCGTCGGGAAACGCATGACGATCAGGTAGGACGAGGCGAGAAAGGTCAGCAGGGTAGCGAGCTGGATCAGGTAGGACGCCTCGGCACCGATCACCTGCCTTTCCTGCGCCAGCACCGCGAGCAACAGCGAGAACTCGCTCATCTGCCCCAGGCGATAGCCGATCTCGTGCGAACGGCGCAGGGATTCGCCGGTGCGGTGCAGCAGCAGGCGGAACACCGGCGGCTTGAGCAGCAACAGGGCGACTGCCAGCAGCAATGCCGGCAGCAGTACCGAGGTCATCATGCCCAGATCGAAACCCGCGCCCAGTGAAAAGAAGAGAAGAACAGCACCAGAAAGAAGTCGCGCAGGGGCTTCAGACTGTCGGCAATGAACAGGGCAATCGGGCTGGAAGCCAGGGTCACCCCTGCGATGAAGGCACCGATCTCGACCGACAGCCCCATCAACTGTCCCAGTTCGGCCATGCCCAGGCACCAGCCGATGGCCATCAGAAAGATGTACTCCTGAATGCGGTCGAAGCGCTGGATCAGTGGCAGCAACAGGTAGCGCTCGCCCAGCCAGGCCAGCAACACCAACGCCGGCAACGCACCCAGCAGCTTGAGCAGTTCCAAAAGCGGCATGCTACCGCCGCTGCTGCCCTGCACAACCAGCAGCAGCACGATGGCCAGCAGGTCCTGCAACAGCAGGATACTGACGATGACCTCACCGGTATGCTGGTGATGAAGAATGGTCGTCGGCAGCAGCTTGAGGCCGATAATGGTACTGGAGAAGGTGACCGCCCCGCCGACCAGCGCCGACTCCATCAGCGTCATGCCGAACGCCAGCGCCACCGCGAACCCCACCACGAAGAACACTGCGGAACTGAGCAACGTCACCAGGGTGGTCTTGCGCACCATGTGAAGCAGGTCCTGCGGTTGCAGGTTCAGCCCCAGAAGAAACAACAGGAACATGATGCCGAACTCGGCAATTTCGCGTACCAGGTCCGGATCACTGACCCAGCCCAGACCCAGGGGCCGAGCAGCATGCCCAGCAGGATATAGGCCATCAGCAACGGCTGCCGGGCATAGAGCGCAGCGGTCGCGAACACCGCCGCGCCCGTGAACACGATAAAGATGGTAAAGCCGATGGAACCGGTATCCATGCCGGAACCTTAGCAAGCGAGCCCCGGCACGGATACCCCGGAAAGACCCTGTTCTCCCGGTTCGGGATCGTGGGTCAGCGCGTCCCGGCCGGCACCTTGGCCTTCTTCCTGGCCTTGGCCCCGAGCTTCTTCGACCCGGAACCGACCGGGTCCTTGCTCGCCTTGCGCGAGACCTTGCGGCAATAGGCCTTCACCTTGCGCCCGTCCTTGCGGACATATCCATCAACCCAGGTGCACCCCGGGTTGGCGCTGCAGGTCTTCTTGGACAGTGTCTTGCACTGCGCGGGCGAGGCCGCGTGCACCGGCAGGGCCGTCACGATAGCGCCAAGGAACAGCGGCGCAAGGATCTTGAAGGTACGAAAAGGTGTCATGGTAATCCCTCCTTGGAACAACATGAAAAACAACGAAATGTCACGCCCGGGTGGGCAATGGACATCCTAGCAGCCTTGTCGGCGTACAGGAAAGGGCTGCGGGGGTCGCGCCCCCAGGACAAGTACTGAACTTTCCCGTCCCGCAGCCGATAAGGTCATATCATGTCGGAGATTCCCAACATCCGCCCAGGCCTGCCACTGGTAGTCGAGCGCACTCGCTCGACAGGCGACACTGCCGCGTTACTGGCGCGGCTGCGCCCCGGACAGCAGGTACAGGCCCAGGTACTCGAGGCGCGCCTCGGACAGGTACTACTGCGCATCGGGGGCACGACACTGGCCGCGCAGAGCAGCACTCCCCTGACCGCCGGGACGCGACTCCGCTTGCGCGTCGAACAGGGCCTGCCCATGCCGATACTGCGCATCCTGCCCGAGGCGCCGCAACGCGCGGCCCCACCGATCACACTGCTGCGTCACGCCCTGGCACGCCAGCTCTCCGCCACCGAAATCCGCCAGCAACTGGCCCGGCTCGCTCTGGAGGAGGCCGAAGCGTCCCCCCTGGCACGCATCACGGCCGCCGCGCTCAAGACCGGCGTGTCGACGGATCAACTGAACGCGGCGACAGTACGTCACCAATTCGAGCGGTCCGGGCTCTTTCTGGAAGCACACCTGGCCGCGGGCACTCCACCCCCGGCTGACGACCGCAAGCTGATACTCCTGCGCCTGCGCCGACAGTTGCTGCCGGAGGGCCGCACCGCCCCCTCTGCCGAGGGACTCGCTGCGGACGACACCCCCCGCCCCCGCGCCGACCAGCTCCTCAACCGCCTGTTGGCGCTGGTCGAGGGCGAACTGGGACGCATCCAGCAACACCAGGCACGCGCCCTGCCCGGCGACGATCCCAACCGGCAGGTATGGCAGTTCGAATTGCCGCTGCGCCAGGGCACACAACACCAGGAGGTGACGATCCACATTGAACAGGACCGAAGAACGTCCACCGAGGACGCGCCCTCGACCGATTGGCGGGTGGACATCCATTTCGACTTCGGTGAACTGGGGAAAGTCAGTGCGCGGGTCAGCCTGTGCGATGGCCAGGTCCGCTGCGCCTTCCATTCGCAGCAACGGGCAACCGCAAGGCGCTTCGAACAGGCCCTGCCCCGCCTGGATACCCGCCTGAGAGATGCCGGTCTGAAGGTCGCCGCCCTGAGCAGCCTGGAAGGTATTCCATCCCGCCCTGGAACGGCACCCCCGACCGGCCTGCTGGACGAACAGGCATGAAACGCCGTCCGCCCCACACCGTCTCGGGCAACACCGACATCGCCGTGGCCCTGCGCTACGACGGCCAGAACGCGCCGAAAGTGACCGCCAGCGGACGCGAGCTGACCGCCGAGCAGATCGTGAAGCTGGCCGAGGAACACGACGTACCGCTCTATCCCAATCCGGAACTCGCCACCGCCCTGGTCCAGATCCCGTTGGGCGAAGAAGTACCCGAAGCCCTCTACCGGGCCGTGGCCGAGGTCATCGGGTTTGCCTACCTGGTGGCGGGGAAGACGCCCCGGGGAAACGAGCCCCAGGAAAACTGAAGACCTGTCACAACGGAACGCAAGAATCCATGTTCATCCACCTGCTGCCCTCCCCCGTGAGCGGGGGGAGGGGGGGCCGGAGGTTCCGTTGGCTCGGTCCGGGGGCGGCCCACCCTGTCGGGCGAAAGCCCGACCCACATTTCAGCTGGATCGAGGCCCGACCTGCCCTCAGTGTTGCAGGATCTGGCTCAGGAACAGCTGGGTGCGTTCGTGCTGCGGGTTGTCGAAGAATTCATGGGGCTCGTTGACCTCGATGATCTCGCCACCATCCATGAACACCACGCGGTTGGCCACGGTCTTGGCAAAACCCATTTCGTGGGTCACCACCAGCATGGTCATGCCGGTCTCGGCCAGTTCAATCATGGTGTCGAGCACTTCCTTGATCATCTCGGGATCGAGTGCGGAAGTCGGTTCGTCGAACAGCATGATGCGCGGGCTCATGCACAGACTGCGTGCGATCGCCACGCGTTGCTGCTGGCCGCCAGAGAGTTGCCCGGGATACTTGTTGGCCTGTTCGGGGATGCGCACCTTTTCCAGATAGTGCATGGCGATCTCTTCGGCCTCGGCCTTGGGCATCTTGCGCACCCAGATGGGAGCCAGGGTACAGTTCTCGAGCACCGTGAGATGCGGGAACAGGTTGAAGTGCTGGAACACCATGCCGACCTCGCGGCGGATGATCTCGATGTTCTTCACATCGTTGGTCAGCTCGGTACCGTCCACCACGATGTGACCCTTCTGGTGTTCCTCGAGCCGGTTGATGCAGCGGATCATGGTCGACTTGCCCGACCCCGAAGGCCCGCAGATGACGATGCGCTCGCCACGCGCCACATCCAGGTTGATGTTCTTGAGCACGTGGAACTCGCCGTACCACTTGTGCACACCCTGCATCTGCACCGCGGGCAGGTTTTCGGGCACGTGGTGGGTCTTGTTTTCGCTCATGATGTAAACCTCAACGTTTGTGTCCGGTATGCAGCTTGCGCTCGATGGCCATGGAATAGCGCGACATACCGAAGCAGAACAACCAGAACACCAAGCCGGCAAAGGTGTAACCCTCGATGGAGTAACCCAGCCAGTTGGGGTCTTCCAGTGCGGCCTTGATGATGGCCAGCAGGTCGAGCAGGCCGATGATCATCACCAGCGGGGTGTCCTTGAACAGCTCGTTGAAGGTATTCACGATGCCGGTGATCACCAACTTGAGCGCCTGCGGCAGGATGACCAGGCCCATCTTCTTCCAGTAGCTCAGACCCAGCGCGTCGGCGGCCTCGTACTGCCCCTTGGGGATGGCCTGCAGACCGCTACGCACCACCTCGGCGATATAGGCCGACTGGAACAGTACGATACCGATCAGCGCGCGCAGCAGCTTGTCGAAATTGACCCCCTCGGGCAGGAACAGCGGCAGCATCACCGAGGACATGAACAACACGGTGATCAGCGGCACGCCGCGCCACAGTTCGATGAAGGCCACGCTCAGCGCGCGCACGATGGGCATGTTCGAACGTCTTCCGAGCGCCAGCAGGATACCCAGCGGGAAGGCCGCCACGATGCCCACCAGGGCCAGGATCAGGGTCAGCATCAGGCCACCCCACATGGTGGTCTCCACCGGCTCGAGGCCGAAACTGCCTCCGCTGAGCAGCAGGTAGGCAATCACTGGAAAGATCACCAGGGCAAACAGGCCGGCATAGCGCTTGCCCGGGATCTTCGGCACCGTCAGCCAGGCGATGGTGACCGCCAGCAGCAGGCCGGCCAGGTTCACCCGCCACTGCTCGCCCACCGGGTAGAAGCCGTACAGGAACTGGTCGAGGCGCACGCGGACGAACACCCAGCAGGCCCCGCCTGAAGTACATGCCTCGCGCGAGTCGCCTACCCAGTCGGCATCGATGATGGCCCACTGGATCAGCGGCATGAAGATCAGGTAGACCAGGTACAGGCCCAGGAAGGTGAGCCCGGTGTTCCACCAGTTGGAAAACAGGTTCTGGCGCAGCCAGCCGATCACGCCGACCTCGGTGATCGGCGGCGGCAGATCGGGGTACTGGCCCGGAATGTAGTCGGTCTTGCCTTCGCTCATGTCCATCTCCTACCGCTCCACCAGCGCCATGCGCTTGTTGTACCAGTTCATGAAGGCCGAGATGCTCAGGCTGATGGTGAGATACACCCCCATGGTGATGCCGATGATCTCGACCGCCTGCCCGGTCTGGTTGAGCGTGGTGCCGGCGAACAGGGCCACCAGGTCAGGATAGCCGATGGCCGGGGCCAGCGAGGAGTTCTTGGTCAGGTTGAGGTACTGCGAGGTGAGCTGCGGAATGATCACCCGCATCGCCTGCGGGATGATGACCAGCCGCAGGGTCTGCCCGGGCTTGAGACCCAGGGCATGGGCGGCCTCGGTCTGACCATGGCTGACCGACTGGATGCCCGAGCGCACGATCTCGGCGATGTAGGCCGCCGTATAGATGCTCAGCGCCAGCGCCAGCGCGAACAGCTCGGGAATCACGGTGATACCGCCACGGAAGTTGAACCCCCGGAGCGCCGGGTATTCCCACGACAGGGGAAAGCCGGTGATGCCAAAGGCCAGCCAGGGCAGGAAGACGATCAGCCCCAGCGAGGTCCAGAACACGGGGAAGGTCTGGCCGGTGGCCTCCTGGCGGTGGCGCGCCCAGCGCGCGATGAACACCGAGGCGACGATTGCCAGCCCCAGCGCCGCCACCACCCAGCCAAAGCCCGGCTCGGTGAGCGGTGCCGGCAGGCACATGCCGCGCTTGTTGAGAAACACCGCCTCCCCCAGCGCGATGCTCTGCCGCGGGTGCGGCAGCAAGGGCAGTATGGCGAAATACCAGAAGAGGATCTGCAGCAACAGCGGGATGTTGCGGAAGATCTCGATGTACAGCGCCGCCAGGCGGCTGATGATCCAGTTGGACGACAGCCGGGCCACGCCGATGATGAATCCGAACAGGGTCGCAAACACGATGCCGATCACCGAGACCAGCAGGGTATTGAGCAGGCCAACCAGGAAGGTGCGACCGAAGGTATAGGTCTCGTCGTAGGGAATCAGGCTCATCAGAACCCCGAAGCCCGCCTCATTGTTCAGGAAGGCAAAGCCGGTGCTGATGCCACGCTTCTCCAGGTTGTGCAGGGTGTTCTGGAAGATATAGCCGAACAGCGCGAGTACCACGGCCACTACCAGGATCTGAAACAGCCAGGCACGTTTTTCAGGGTCTCGCCAGAAGCTCGCCGCGGCCGGCGCCTTTTCGGTGCTTGCGTCGCTCATGGATCTAAATACAGGTCTATATCAGAAGATCGGGGGCGCAAGGCGCCCCCCCAAAAAGAAACCAGGCACCCCGCCGGACCGGCGGGATGCCCATCGCTCAGCGGATCGGCGGAGCGTACTGAATGCCGCCATCCTTCCACAGGGCGTTGATGCCGCGGGCGATCTTCAGCGGCGAGCCCTGGCCAACGTTACGCTCGAAGGCCTCGGCGTAATTGCCCACCTGCTTGATGATCTGGTAGGACCAGTCGTCGCGGATCTGCAGGCCCTGGCCCTTGATGCCCGACAGGCCCAGCAGGCGCTGCTTGCCCGGATCCTTGGTGGTCTTGCGAATCTCGTCCACGTTCTTCGAGGTGACACCCATCTCCTCGGCGTTGATCATGGCGAACAGCGCCCAGCGCACGACCTTCAGCCAGTCGTCGTCGCCGTTGCGAACCACCGGACCCAGCGGCTCCTTGGAGATGATCTCGGGCAGCACCATGGCGCTGTCCGGATCCTTCAGCTTGATGCGCAGGGCGTACAGCTGAGACTGGTCGGAGGTGAGCACGTCGCAACGACCGGCCTCGAAGCCCTTCACCGTCTCGTCCGAGGTGTCGTAGGTGATGGGGGTGTACTTCATGCCCTTGGAGCGGAAGTAGTCAGCCAGGTTCAGCTCGGTGGTAGTGCCGGCCTGGATACAGATCGCCGCACCGTCCAGCTCGGTGGCGCTCTTCACGCCCAGGCTCTTGTGCACCATGAAGCCCTGGCCGTCGTAGTAGTTGACCCCGGCGAAGTTGAGGCCGAGGTTGGTGTCGCGGGTCAAGGTCCAGGTGGTGTTGCGCGAGAGCATGTCGATCTCACCGGATTGCAGGGCGGTGAAACGCTCCTTGGCGGTCAGCGGGGTGTACTTGACCTTGGAGGAATCGCCGAACACGGCGGCCGCTACCGCGCGACACACGTCCACGTCGAGACCAGTCCACTGACCCTTGTCGTTGGTGGCAGAGAAACCGGGCAGGCCGGTGGACACGCCACACTGAACGAAGCCCTTGGCCTTCACGGCGTCCAGGGTGGCGCCGGCGTGCGCAACCGGCAAGGTGCTGAGCGCCAGCAGGGAACCGCCGGCAAGCAAGTGTTTCATTTTCATTAGTATCCTCCGTCTATGTCTCGACAAGGCGATGGGTCTTCTTCGGGTGATCTCCGGCCAGCAGGCCGAATCGAGCCAAGTGTCGCGTGCCCTCCGGTGCAGGTCAAGGCACGCGTGAACACAATGTCAAGATGCACCATTTTCGAGCACTTGCAGGCCCGAATGGCACCAAATTTACCGCCCCCGCCACTTGGTACAGAGCACCGTCTCGTGATTCAATGCCGCCCAGCCAACCAGCCTCCCATATCGCCGCACGATGCCCCGTAAACTGCTCAAGCGCTACACGCCCGATCCGCACACGGTGCGGAACCACCGGCACCTGCGCTGGCTGGCACACTTCCTGGCCGACCCCAACCTGTTCCACATGAACCGTCGTTCGGTCTCCGACGCCTTCGCCGCGGGACTGTTCTGGGCCTCCATCCCCATCCCCTTCCAGATGATCGCGGCGGCACTCACCGCCGTCGTGATGCGGGTGAACCTGCCGATCGCGGTGGCACTGGTATGGCTGACCAACCCGCTGACCATGCCGCCAGTGTTCTACTTCAACTACCTGGTGGGCACCTGGATACTGGGCAAACCGGCAGACGTGGGCGAATTCCGGATGAGTCTGGAGTGGATCGGTTCGCAACTGCATGCCATTTGGCTGCCGCTGTACTTCGGCAGTTTCGTGGTCGGAGTAGTCGCCGGGGTGCTGGGCTATATCGGCATGCGCGGATTCTGGCGCTGGCACGTGGTGCGCCAGTATCACGCCCGGCGGCAACATCGCCACCGACGTTTCTGAAGCTCAGAGCGGCTCGAGACGTCCGTCGCGCAGTTCCATCACCTGCTGCATGCGCCGCGCCAGGGTGTGGTCGTGGGTGACGATGACAAAGGCCGTGCCCTGCTCGCGATGCATCTCGAGCAGCAGTTCATAGACCGACTGCGCGGTCTGCGGATCGAGATTGCCCGTCGGCTCGTCGGCCAGCACGCACGAGGGATTGGTCACCAGCGCCCGCGCGATGGCGGTGCGCTGACGCTCGCCGCCGGACAGCTCGGCCGGCTTGTGGCGCAGGCGCTCGCCGAGTCCCACCCGTTGCAGGATGGCGGTCGCCGCCGCCTCGGCCTGCACCGGGCGGTCACCGCGGATCAGCAGCGGCATGGCCACGTTCTCCAGGGCGGTGAACTCGGGCAGCAGGTGATGGAACTGGTAGATGAATCCGATGTGGCGGTTGCGCAGGTGTCCGCGCGCCGGCTCGGGCAGGCCGCCGAAATCGTGTCCCGCCAGGACCACGCGCCCCTGGTCTGGCGGTTCCAGCCCGCCCAGGCAATGCAGCAGGGTACTCTTGCCGGAGCCCGAGGCACCGACGATGGCAAGCTGGTCACCGCGCTTGATCGCCAGGTCCACGCCGCGCAGCACCTCCACCCGGTCCGGCCCGAGCTGAAAGGCCTTGTGCAGGGCCTCGGCGTGCAGGACGACATCACTCATAGCGCAACGCCTCCGCCGGTTCGGTGCGATAGGCCCGCCAGGCCGGGTACAGGGTCATCAACAGGCTGAGCAGCAGTGAACCGCCCGCCACCATCATCACGTCCGGCCACTGCGCGTCAGACGGCAGCTTGCTGATGTAATAGACGCTGGGATCGATAAAATGGATGCCGAAGGCGCGCTCGATGGCCGCCACCGCATCTTCCACGTTGAAGGCCAGCAACAGGCCCAGCACCGTGCCCAGCACGGTACCGACCACCCCCAGGGTCGCGCCCTGCACCACGAAGATGCGCATGATCATCCCCGGCGAGGCGCCAAAGGTCTTCATGATGGCGATGTCGCTCTGCTTGTCCACTACCATCATGACCAGGGTGGTGATGATGTTGAAGGCCGCGATCACCACGATCAGGAACAGCAGCAGGCCCATCATGCGCTTCTCCATCTTCAGCGCGGCAAAGAAATTGCGGTGATAGTCGGTCCAGTTGAGCACCCGGTAGACACCGGGCAGGCTGTTGGCCAGTTGCAGTGACACCCGGCGCGCCTGCCACACGTCGCGGATGCGGATGCGCACGCCGGTGACCGCGTCGCCCATGCGCAGCAGCCTGGCGGCGTCGCGGATGTGGATCATGGCCACCCCGCTGTCGTACTCGTGCATGCCGACCTCGAAGATACCGACCACCGTGAAGCGCCGCAGGCGCGGCATGCTGCCGGCGATGGTGACCGTCATCTGCGGCACCACCAGGGTGACTTTCGAACCCACATCCACGGCCAGCGCCTGCGCCAGCTCGCGGCCGAGAATGATGCCGTAACGCCCGGCCTTCAGATCATCCAGGCGACCCTCGCGCATGTGCTGCGCCACGTCCACCACGTCCTTCTCGAGCGCCGGATCCACGCCACGTATCAGTGCGCCGGAGACATATTGATTGTGCGTGAGCATGGCCTGCGCCTGGATATAGGGCGCAGCGGCCAGCACCTCGGGGTGCCGGCGCACCTGCTCCATGGCCAGGCGCCATTCCTCCATGCTGCCGTCGAGCGCCTGCACGTCGCCATGCGAGGCCATGCCCAGGATTCGCTCGCGGATCTCCTTGTGAAAGCCATTCATCACCGACAACACGGTGATCAGCGCGATCACCCCCAACGCGATCCCCAGCGCGGAGAACAGCGAGATGAAGGAGATGAAATGGTTTCTGCGCCGCGAGCGGGTATAACGCAGACCGACGAACAGGGATACCGGACGAAACATGGCGCACATTAGACCACAACTGCCGCCGATCGGCGGCAGCCTCTGTGACGCGAAGCACTTGCCAGCCGCGCTGTCACTTGTACACTTGGAAGGTCGGTGGCAGGAGCCACCTGCTTGCATCAGGGAGCCCCCATGTACAGAGCCTTGGCCCTAGTGATCGTTCTTCTCAGCCTCGGCGCCGGCGCCTCTGCCGAGACCCTGCTGATCGAAGCCATCGAGCAACAGCCGCCCAACAGCCCGCAGGGCCTGCTGCGTCCCCGTGGCGGCGAGACCATGTCTCAGGTCGAAGACCGCTTCGGCAAGCCTCTGGCCATCAAGGGGCCGGTGGGCGATCCGCCCATTACCCGCTGGGACTACCCGAATTTCAGCGTCTTCTTCGAGCACGACCGGGCCATCCACAGCGTCGTCAAGCGCTAAGGAACCTGTAAACAATTCCGGAACGATGCAATCCCCGATCGAAATACGCCGCTTCAAGGCGCCAATCGCACGGAACAGCGAGCTATTGGAAAGATTGGCAACGCCGCAACGGCGGATCTCGGCGACGAGGTGGCGTTCCACGACTTGCCCAGAGGTTCATTGAACACCATGCTGCTGTCCCGACTGCCTGCCGAGCGGGAACCGCAGGCAGGCGTTCAGCTCACCTGGCCGCATCCCGGCACCGACTGGGCCGACGACCTGCCAGCGGTCGAGGCGGTCTTCCTGCAGATCGCCCGCGCAATTACCGCCGACGAGCCCCTGCTCTGCGTCTGCCGTGATCTCGACCACAGGCAGCACGTGCAGGGCCTGCTCCAACAGGCCGGCATTGCCCCGGCCCGGCTGCTCTGGAGCCTGGCCGACAGCGACGACACCTGGGCGCGTGATCACGGCCCGCTGACCACGCTGAACGATGGCAAGCCCCGCTTGCACGACTTCCGCTTCGACGGCTGGGGTGGCAAGTTCGCTGCCCGGCGCGACGACGCCATCACCGCCGCCCTGCATGCCCAGGGCTGTTTTGCTGACACCCCGCTGCGCCAACACGAGCTGGTACTGGAAGGCGGTGCCATCGAGACCGACGGCCGGGGCACCCTGCTGGCGACCCGCTCCAGCGTACTCGACCCGATACGCAATCCCGGACTCGGCCAGTCCGACATCGAGGCGCTGCTGCGCGAACACCTCGGTCTCTCGCGTTTCCTGTGGCTGGACCACGGCGTGCTGAGCGGCGACGATACCGATGCCCACATCGACGTGCTGGCACGCTTCACCGACCCGCACACCATCGTGCACATCACCGCCCCACCGGGTGATCCCGATCACGCGGCCCTGGCGGCGATGGCCGCGCAACTGGCCACCTTCCGCGATGCCGAGGGCCGCCCTTACCGGCTGATCCCCTTGCCCTTCGCCGGCGAACACCACGATGCCGACGACCGCCGCCTGCCCGCCAGCTATGCCAACTTCCTGGTCACCAATCGCTCGGTGCTGTTGCCGGTCTATGGGGTACCGGCCGACGCGGAGGCGGCACGCCTTCTCGCCGAGGTGATACCCGGCCGGCGCATCGTCCCCATCGACTGCCGGCCAGTGATCCGACAGAATGGCAGTCTGCACTGCCTGACCATGCAATACCCGCAAGCGCTGCCGCTGTGCAGCGGCGAGGACACCCGATGAGCCGCAAGCTGACCATCGCACTGACCCAGCACGCCCACCGGGGTGATGCCGAACACAACCTGGCGCATATCACCGAGCAGATCCGCGCCGCCGCGACCCGGGGCGCACGCCTGGCACTGCTGCAGGAACTGCACAACAGCGCCTATTTCTGCCAGAGCGAAGACCCGCGAAACTTCGACCTGGCCGAGCCCGTCCCCGGACCGACTACCGAGGTCCTCGGCCAGCTGGCCGCCGAACACGAGGTGGTGATCGTTGCCTCGCTGTTCGAACGCCGCGCTACCGGCCTGCACCACAACACGGCGGTGGTGCTCGACGCCGACGGCCGCATCGCCGGCCGCTACCGCAAGATGCACATCCCCGAAGACCCGGGCTTCCACGAGAAGTTCTACTTCACGCCCGGCGACAGCGGCTTCACACCCATCGACACCGCGGTCGGCCGGCTCGGCGTGCTGGTGTGCTGGGACCAGTGGTATCCCGAGGCGGCGCGGCTGATGGCACTGGCCGGCGCCGAGCTGCTGCTCTACCCCACCGCCATCGGCTGGGACCGCACCGACCCCGACGACGAACGCCAGCGCCAGCTCGATGCCTGGCGCATCGTGCAACGCGGCCATGCGGTGGCCAACGGCCTGCCGCTGGCAGCCTGCAACCGCGTCGGCTTCGAGCCCTCGCCACGCGCGGGCGACCCCGGCATCGATTTCTGGGGCCACTCCTTCGTCTGCGGCCCACAGGGCGAGCTGCTGGCCGAGGCCGGCAGCGACGAGACGCTGCTGCTGGCAGAGATCGACCTGGCGCGCAGCGAACCGGTGCGGCGCATCTGGCCCTTCCTGCGCGACCGACGCATCGACGCCTATGCGGAACTGACCCGCCGCTGGCGCGACGACTGATTCAGTGCCCTTTGGACGGTTTCTCCCGCCGAGCCATCCCCTATACTTCGCCCCGTTGTCAACCGAGAGACGGATGATCATGAGCACCGCCACGCTTCCCTCCCCCGACGAACTCGACGCCATGATGGCCTCCATCATCCAACGCATCGCCACCGGCCCCGACCTGTCCAAGGACATCGCCGAGGACGAGGCCTGCCTGGGCATGCTCGGCCTGCTCGAGGACGCGGTCGACCCGGTACGCGCCGCCATCTTCCTGATCGCCCTGCGCATGAAGCGCGAGACCCGCGAGGAGAACCGCGGCGTGCTCTCGGCCATCCTCGAGACCACCGACCGGGCCGCCGCCGAGGTGGACGAGGTACTCGATCTGGCCGACCCCAACGACGGCTACACCCGCACCCTGCCGGCCTCGCCCTTCCTGCCGGCCCTGCTCGCCGAGGCCGGCGTGGCCACGGTGAGCCACGGCCTCGACCGGGTCGGCCCCAAGTACGGCATCACCCACCGACACGTGCTGGCCGCCGCCGGGGTGGACGTCGATCTCGACACCCGGGCCGCGGCGCGTCGCCTGTCCGACGGCCCCGGCTGGGCCTACGTGGACCAGGCAAACTTCGCCCCCAAACTGCACAACCTGATCGAGCTTCGCCGCAAGATGATCAAGCGCTCGGTGATCACCACCGTCGAAGTGCTGGCCAAGCCGATCACCGGACGCCAGAAGACCCATTTCGTCACCGGCTATGTGCACAAGCCCTACCCGCCGGTGTATGCCGACCTGGCGCGCCATGCCGGTTTCGATTCGGCATTGCTGGTGCGCGGCGTGGAAGGTGGTGTCATTCCCTCGCTGCGCCAGGCCGGCAAGTACTTCGCCTATCATGACGGCGGAGAGGAGACCAGCCACGACATCGACCCGGCGAGCATCGGTATCGCCAGCGAGCACCGCTGCGTGCCGGTGCCCGAAGACATCCCGCAGACGCCGAAGGGCGAAGGCGCGGTGACCATCACCGACACCGCCGCCGGGGCACAACGCGCCGCCGAGCTGGGCCTGGCCGCGCTGCGCGGCGAGAAGGGAGCGACCTATGACTCGCTGGTGTACTCGGGCGCGCTGATCCTGCATCACCTGGGACGGGCCGACTCGCTGGCCGACGCGGCGGCACAACTGCGCGCCATCCTCGATTCCGGTCGCGCCGCCGAGCGGGTGGTCTGATGGGCTTCGTCGCCATCGCTGCCGCGGACGAACTGGCGGTCGACGAGATGAAGGCCTTCGAACTCGACGGTCGTCGCCTGCTGCTGGTGCGTGCCGAGGACGGTTTCTACGTGGTCGACGAGATGTGCACCCACGAGGACTACTCCCTGGCCCTGGGGTGCATCAAGGGCCGGCGCATCAAGTGCTCGCTGCACGGCAGCTACTTCGACCTGGCCACCGGCGAGCCGGACGAAGAACCGGCCGACGAACCGATCTGCAGCTATCGGGTGAAGGTAGAAGACGGCCAGGTGTGGGTCGACCCCGAGCAGACGCGACCCGAATCCCGCTGCCGACGTTGATCCGGCAGAGCGCCCCCCCGCCCCGGGCCCTCCCCGCACGTCACGTGGTGCGCAGGCCGTTGGGTTAGCGTGCCGGGCGGGTGCCTGAAAACCGCCTCACCCCGCGAAGGTGAACGAGGCCCAGAAGCTGCCCCAGTCCCAGTCGGTGTCCTGCTCATCCGCACGCTCCATGTGCACGGCCTTGATCAGCCAGACCCCGTGCCCCTCGAGTGGCAGCGAGACCCGCCCCTCGGCATCGGTGCGCTGACGGATCTTGTGTTGCGGGTCGGCGTCGCGATAGGCGACCCCCTGGACACCCTCGATCGGACGCCCCCGGAACAGCAGGCGCATCGACAACGGTGATCCCGGTCGCCAGGCACAGGGATCGTTCAGGGGCACCAGCTCCAGCAGCAGGCCGAAACGGTAGTCCCAGCCCGGCGTGCCCTCGCCGACACAGATCAGCGCCTTGGCGTGCCGGGTGTACCACTCGCGGGCCGGCCAGTCGGCCTCGCCGCGCCGCGCCGCGCGCGCTCGGCGATCACCCACTCCAGCCCCTCGTCGCGCAGATAGGCGTGGAACTTTGGCGCTTCGAGCTTCACGCCATTGCGCTCGCCCTCGTAGGCGACCAGGGTGGTGCTGCGTACCGCCGGCAGATAACCGGCCGGGTCGTCACCCAGCTCACCCGGCACCGGATGCAGACCGCTGACATCGTGATATTCGAAACGCCGGATCCACTCGTCGATGCGTGGCAACACCTCGCCCCCGAAATCCTGTCCGACATGCAGCGAAAGCCCGACCCGCGCACCGGCCTTGGGGGTGAAGTCGGAGGGCTGGAGCCAGAAGTCGTGCGCCCGTGCCGACCACGCGGGCAAGTACGTCAGCAGCAGGCAAAAGGGCATAATGCGCCGCCAACGTGCTCTTCGAACCGGGTATCTCATGCGCCTCCTCGTCATCCTGTCGTTGCTGTTCTGCATCACCGCCACGCCGGCCCACGAACTGCGCCCCCCGGTCATCACCGTGGACCTGTCCAGGGCCCCGGCGGTGACGGTCACGGTCAAGGCCAATCTCGAGGCCCTGCTGGCCGGCATCGGCACCCGTCACAAGAACACCAACGACGCGCCGCAGGCGGCACGGTACCGTGCCCTGCGCGCCCTGTCACCCGAGGCACTGGCCGCCGAGACCCGACGCGCCATCGACACCCTGTTGCGCGAACTCCGCCTGAGCTTCGACGCGCATCCCGCCGTCTTGCGTCTGCGCGAAGTCCGCATCCCCGATGCACCCGATACCTCCGTCGCCCGCACCAGCGAGCTGGTCCTGGAGGCGACCGTGCCACCGGGCAGCCGATCCCTGCGTTGGGCCTGGCCCCGGCGCCTGGGTGACAACGTGCTGCGCGTGCGCCTGCCCGGCGAGCCGAAGCTGTACACCGCCTGGCTGCGCGACGGCCGCCCCAGCGACCCGGTGGACATCGCGGGCCTGGTCGAACCATCTGCCGCCCAGGTCTTCCGCAACTACGTCGTACTCGGCTTCACCCACATCGTGCCCAAGGGCGCCGACCACATCCTGTTCGTGCTCGGCCTGTTCCTGCTCAGCACCCACTGGCGTCCGCTGCTCTACCAGGTCACGGCCTTCACCCTGGCACACACCCTCACCCTGGGGCTCTCGGTGTACGGCCTGATCGCGCTGTCGCCGGCCATCGTCGAGCCGCTGATCGCCGCCTCCATCGCCTTCGTTGCCATCGAGAACATCCTGTCGCCACAGCTCAAGCCCTGGCGGGTGGCGCTGGTGTTCGGCTTCGGGCTGCTGCACGGCATGGGCTTTGCCGGGGTGCTGACCGAGCTGGGTCTGCCCGAATCGCAGTACCTGCCCGCCCTGCTGAGTTTCAACCTGGGCGTGGAACTCGGCCAACTGGCGGTGATCGGCGGCGCCTGGCTGCTGGTGCTGCCCTGGTCGAGTGGCGAACGCTATCGGCGGCTGATCGTGGTGCCGGTCTCGCTGGCGATCGCGGCGATCGGCCTGTGGTGGACCTGGGAACGGATATTCTTGACCGGCGTCTGAAACGACAGGTTCACTCGGAGGCGGGAAAGGCCTGGTCCAGCCATTCCGCCACCACTTCCACCAGCACCTCGTTCATGTCGGTGAAATAGTGATCGGCACCCGGCACCACGACCTGGCGCGATACCGGGTTGTCGATCTTCTCCAGCATGGCCGCCCGCTCCGGCGCCATGCGTAGCACCGCGGGGTAGTCGTTCTCGCCATAGACATCGAGCACCGGCATGGGCATGCGGTCGAGCACGAAAGGTTCCACCATGGGCTGCCGGTAATCGGTGGCACCCATGCCGATCCCCACATAGGCGTCGAAGCGCTTCAGGGCTGCCTCGCCCTTCTCGCGAATCCAGTGCTGCGCCATGTGCGAGCCACAACTGTGCGCGACGATCACTACCGGTCCCCCGCCCTGCGCCGCCAGGTAGTCCAGGGCCGCCTCGATACGCGGCATGGCATGAGGAAACAGCCAGATGTAGTCGAAGCACTTCGCCTGCTTGTCCAGAACCGGCAGCTGGATCGACAAGGTGTTCCAGCCATGCTCGACCAGGCCCACGCGCAGCGGCTGCACCACCTCCGCCCGCTCGGGATGGAAGCCCCGGCCATGCAGGATCAGCACGCTGCCGCGGGGCTGCTCGGCCTCGGTATAGATGCCAAGGAAAGCCCGACCTTCGGCCGTCAGTTCCACCGGCTCACCGTCGAGGATCGCATCCACGATCTGTTCGGCCATGCGCTGCTCACGCTCCAGGTCGGGTCCAGCAGCCCAGGCCACAGGGCCGCACAGCAGGCAGAAAACGAGAGACAGCTTGCACAGGATGGCTTTCATGAAACGCTATCTCTTCGGTCGTCCGGGGCGCGTGGGAGAGTCACTCTAGCGAGCCGCCGCCCGCCCGACAAGCGACTGACACTTCTGACACGCTGCCACCAAGGATGTCAGTAATGTCCTAATTTTTCCTTTCCAATCAGTGTGTTAGGCAATGCTTCTGCAGTTTGCGCGACCCAACTTTTGGTCTATAGTGTGGCCGCGTGGAAACGCGACAGCGTCCCGGACGTCCCCGTGCCGCCACGTGTGAAGAGCAACATAGTCCCCCAACAAACAGGCGCCAGGCCTGTTCGCACGGCCCGCAGGCCAGGAGGTAAGCAAATGCGTTTTGTGCAGATCCTTTTCGTCGCACTGGCTCTGATCCTGGCATGGCAGGGAAGCGTCCTGGCCGCGCTCTCGGCCGCACCTTCCTGCATCGCCGCAGCAGACAACGACACCAAGACCCCTGACGACAACAAGGGCGAAGAAGACGAGGAACCCGAATGTGACTGACCGTCACTGAGGCATCGGAAGCGATTCACGGCAAGGAAGGGCCGATACCGAAATGGTCGTGACGCGACCGATCATGTGAAAAAAACAATACGGGCATTCCACCCGGGAGGACAACTTCGACATGAAACTCAAGACACTCATCAGTACCGGCATCCTGGCCTGCTCCCTCGCCTTCGCCGGCGGTGCACTGGCAGCCGCCCATGGCAACATGAAGGTCGGCATCACCCCCACCTTGAAAAAATTCGAAGGCACGGTGAACGGCAAGAAGATTACGATCATGCGTAATCAGAACACCAAGAACACCGTCAACCCGTCCTTCGCCAAGACCTCGCGTCCCTGCCCGCCCTTCTGCATTCAGCCGATCAAGCTGGCACCGGGCGTGGAGACCATCGGCGAGGTCGAGCTCATCGGCTACATCAAGCGCATGGCCGAGGGCGACAAGAGCGTGATGCTGGTCGATTCGCGTACCCCCGACTGGGTGGCCAGGGGCACCATCCCGGGCGCCGTGAACATTCCCTGGACCAAGCTCAACCCGGCCAAGGGTGCCGACCCCATCTCCATCGGCGAGATCCTGACCGACCAGTTCGGCGCCAAGGAGATCGAGGGTCTGTGGGACTTCTCCAACGCCAAGACGCTGGTGATGTTCTGCAACGGCATGTGGTGCGGCCAGTCACCGAACAACATCAAGAACCTGCTGCGCTTCGGCTACCCGGCACACAAGATCAAGTGGTACCGCGGCGGCATGCAGGACTGGGAGATTCTGGGCCTGAGCACTGTGAAGCCCTGACAAGATACCCCATTGCGTACCGGCGCCGCGGTGCCGGTACGCCGTACGCATCCTCGTGCGACGTTCAGGCGGCCAAACGGCCGCCTCTTTTTTTGCCTGTCGTTCAGAGGATGACGCCAGACCGCTCGAACGGCACAATGGGCGAATCGACTTATCGAGGAAACCGAATGGACTGGATGAAGATTCTCAGCCTGGTCGCTGGGGTGATGATGCTGTTCTTCCTGTAGCCGGCCTACAAGCACTGGAGCCAGAACAGCCCCAAGGCACAGAAGGGCGACTGGGCTGCGGTGATCGGCGTGTTCGGTGCCGTTCTGGCACTGATCCTGCTGATGATCGCCTCGGTGCGCTGAGTCGCGAGGCCGACCCTCAGGCCGGCTCGATGACTTCCTGCCCGCCCATCCAGGGGCGCAATGCCTCGGGAACGATCACGCTGCCGTCGGCCTGCTGGTAGTTCTCCAGCACGGCGACGAGGGTGCGACCCACCGCCAGGCCGGAACCGTTGAGAGTATGCACCAGCTCGGGCTTGCCGGTCTCGGGGTTGCGCCAGCGCGCCTGCAGGCGGCGCGCCTGGAAGTCCACAAAGTTCGAACAGGACGAGATCTCGCGATACTTGCCCTGCCCCGGGAGCCAGACCTCGATGTCGTAGGTCTTGGTGGCAGAGAAACCCAGATCGCCGGTACACAGGGTGACTACCCGGTAGAGCAGCCCCAGCTTCTGCAGGATGGCCTCGGCATGGCCGGTGAGCTGCTCGAGTGCCTCGAACGATTCCTCGGGCCGCACCACCTGCACCAGCTCCACCTTGTCGAACTGGTGCTGTCGGATCATGCCCCGGGTGTCGCGCCCGTAGGCGCCGGCCTCGGAACGGAAGCAGGGGGTATGCGCCACCCAGCGACACGGCAGCTCGCCGGCCTCGAGGATGACATCGCGCACCAGATTGGTCACCGGCACCTCGGCGGTGGGAATCAGGTGATAGTCGGTGCCCTCGAGGTGGAACAGGTCCTCGGCGAACTTGGGCAGCTGGCCGGTGCCGTACAGGCTGTCGGCATTGACCATGTAGGGCACATAGGTCTCGACGTAGCCGTGCTCGGTGGTGTGCACGTCCAGCATGAACTGGGTGAGTGCGCGATGCAGCCGGGCGATGTCGCCACGCATCACCACGAAGCGCGAACCGGTGATCTTCGCCGCGGCATCGAAATCCAGCCCCCCCAGCGCCTCGCCGAGGTCGACGTGGTCCTTCGGCTCGAAATCGAATGCGGGCGGCTCGCCCCAGCGGCGCTCCTCGCGGTTGTCGTCTTCATCCTCGCCATCGGGTACCGAGGAATGCGGCAGGTTGGGCACGCCGAGCAGGATCTCGCGCAGCGCACCCTGCACCTCGGCCAGCTCGGCCTCGGCGGCCTTGAGCTGCTCACCGAGGTCGGCCACCGCATCGAGCAACGGCTGGATGTCCTCGCCCGCGGCCTTGGCACGACCGATGGACCGGGAGCGAGTATTACGCTCGTTCTGCAGCTCCTGGGTGCGCACCTGCAGGGCCTTGCGGCGCTCCTCGAGCGCGCGGATGCGGTCGGTGTCCAGGGCAAAACCGCGACGCGCGAGTTGCGCGGCGATCTCGTCGAGTTCGGTACGGAAACGTTTGGGGTCCAGCATGTCTCAGTCCAGGTTGGCCCGCGCCGGCCAGGCGATCATGTGGCCCGGCTTCACCAGCGGGCGCAGGTGTTCCATGATCGCCTCGACCCGCTCGGGGCGGTCGAAGAATTCGATGATCACAGGCAGGTCGAGCGAGATGTCCAGCAGGTGGGTCTCGTGGATCCGTCCCGAACCGCCGAAGCCGGCAATGCCACGAAAGGCCGTGACCCCCGCAACCTGCTCGCGGTCGTGCAACAGGTCCAGCAGGCGGCGGTGCTCCCCGCCCTTCTCGCTGCAATAGATGCGCACCACGGTCACGTCGCTCGTCGTCATCCGATCTGCCTCGCCAGGATCACGCCGGCGAAGGCGGCGACCACGCAGGCCGTCACGCTCACCAGCACGTTCAGCAGGGCACGCCCGTAGAGCGCCTCCTGCACAAGGGTCAAAGTCTCGATGGAGAAGGTCGAGAAGGTGGTGAAGGCGCCCAACAGGCCCACCAGCACGAAGGCGCGCCATTCCGAGCCCAGGGCCAGGCGCTCGAGCATGAACACCGACAGGAAGCCCATTGCCAGCGAACCGAGCAGATTCACCGCCAGGGTGCCCCAGGGGAAGCCGCGTCCCAGCCAGCCATAGACCGCCGAGGACACGCCGAAACGCATCACCGCGCCGATGGCCCCTCCTGCCGCGATAGCCAGCACCTGGTTCACGCAACCCTCTCCGCAAAAAGGCGCATTCTACCCCATCGGGCGCGGTTCATCGGCGCGGCCTCCCCCGATTTGCATCCTGAAGAGGGTACCGGGCAGCGGCGGGACGATGTTCGGCCCGGGGACGGGCCTCCTACCTGCAGGAGCGACGTCCCCGCCGCGAATTCACGACTCCTCTTTTCGCGCCTGCCGATCCAGCTCCGCCAGCCGTTGCAGCTTCTCGCCGATCTGGATCTCCAGGCCACGATCGACCGGGTGATACAGGCGCGTGCCGGCCAGCGCCTCGGGAAAATAGTTCTCGCCCGCGGCATAGCCCCCCGGTTCGTCGTGGGCATAACGGTAGGCCTTGCCGTAGTCCAGTTCCTTCATCAGCCGGGTGGGCGCATTGCGCAGGTGCAGCGGCACCTCCAGCGAACCGGACTCGCGGGCCAGCTTCATGGCCTGCCCGAAGGCCTTGTAGAGCGCATTGCTCTTCGCCGCGCAGGCGAGGTACACCACCGCCTGGGCGATCGCCAGCTCACCCTCGGGACTGCCCAGCCGTTCCTGTACCTCCCAGGCGTTCAACGCGATCTGCAGGGCGCGCGGGTCGGCGTTGCCGATGTCTTCCGAGGCCATGCGCACCACGCGGCGGGCGATGTACAGCGGATCACAACCGCCGTCGAGCATGCGCGCCAACCAGTAGAGCGCGGCATCCGGCGCCGAGCCACGCACCGACTTGTGCAGCGCCGAGATCTGGTCGTAGAAGGCCTCGCCCCCCTTGTCGAAACGCCGCACCTGGCCGGAGACGACTTCTTCGAGCACCGTCTGGGGGATACGCCCATCTTCGGCCAAGTCGGAGGCGATCTCGAGCAGGTTGAGTGCGCGCCGGGCATCACCATCGGCCGCCTCGGCCAGCAGCTCGAGCTGATCGTCGTCCAGGTGCAGCCCCAGCTCCCCCAGCCCGCGCTCGGTATCGTTCACGGCGCGCTCGAGCAGGGTGCGGACCGCCTCGCGGTCGAGCGCCTTGAGCACATAGACCCGGGCGCGCGAAAGCAGCGCATTGTTCAGCTCGAAGAAGGGATTCTCGGTGGTGGCACCGACGAACACGAAGGTGCCGTCTTCCACGTGCGGCAGGAAGGCATCCTGCTGGGCCTTGTTGAAACGGTGCACCTCGTCGATGAACAGCAGGGTCGGCCGCCCCTCGGCGGCCAGGGTCTGGCGCGCCTGCTCGACCGCGGCGCGGATCTCCTTGACCCCGGAGAGCACCGCAGAAAGGGTGATGAAGCGATGCCCGGCGTGATTGGCCAGCAGGCGCGCCAGGGTGGTCTTGCCGGTGCCCGGCGGCCCCCAGAGGATCATCGAGTGCAGATGCCCGGAGAGAATGGCCCGACGCAGAGGCTTGTCCTCGCCGAGGATATGCCCCTGGCCGACGTACTCCTCGAGGCTGCGCGGACGCATGCGATCGGCCAGCGGCTGGCTGGCGGCGGTTTCGGCGGCGAACAGGTCAGCGGTGTCCATGCCGCGATTGTACCGATTCCGTGCCGCAAGACCGCACCCCGCGCGACCCTGCAGCCCCCGATCGTGCCCATGCCTCTTGCGGGGCAGACGGGACAGGGGGCCAGTTCTGCTGATTCAGCAGGTCCCAGTCGGGCGGCGGCTGGTAGGTAAACAGGCTGTCGTCGAGCGCGGGATTGCGCTTGACCTCGAAGAAGGTGAAGCGCGAGATCTGCCCGAACTGGTCGGTCAGCTCGAGCTTGCGCAACTCGTCGCCCTTGAAGGCGACCAGAATGCGCAGGATGTCGCTCTCGGCATCCTTCGGCGAGAGCTCCAACCATTGCAGGCCCTGGCGCTCGCCCAGCTCGACCACGTTGAACTCCTTGTCCACCGGCTCCTGGGCCAGCAGGATCTTCGCCGGCGAACCCTTGAGCGCGGCCTTTTGATAGACCTTGGTGACATGGTTGAGGTCGTCTTCCACGATCCACAGGTCGTGGCCGTCGGCGATGATGTGCCGCTGCTCGGGCATCACATAGTCCCAGCGGAAGCGGCCAGGGCGCTTGAGCAACAGCACCCCGTGGAACAGTCCCTGACGGGCGTTTTCGGTATCCAGCACCGCCTGTTCGAAACGGGCCTCGAGCGTGGTGAGCCCCTGGCTGAAACGATCCAGTGCCTCGCGGCCCGGTCCGGCGACAGCGAGCTGGCCGGCGGCCAGCAGCAGGAGAATGAACAGTCTTTTCATGCTTCAGTCCTTGGGTGGAGGTGGAGCCAGCACCTCGCGGTTGCCGCGCTCGTCCGGCGCGCTGACGATGCCGACCCGTTCCATTTCCTCGACCAGGCGAGCGGCCCGGTTGTAACCGATCTTGAGCCGCCGCTGCACCCCGGAGATGGAGGCACGGCGCGACTCGGTGACAATGGCCACCGCCTCGTCGAACAGCGGGTCGGCATCCTCGGTATCGACACCGGCGGCCTCGGGAGATAGACCCGGGATCGGCTCGCTGGGTTCCTGCACGATCTCGTCGATGTATTCTGGCTCGCCGAGTTGCTTGAGGTGCGCCACCACGCGATGCACCTCGTGGTCGTCCACGAAGGCGCCGTGTACCCGGCGCGGGATGCTGGTGCCCGGCGGCAGGTAGAGCATGTCGCCGTGCCCCAGCAGGTGCTCCGCGCCCATCTGGTCGAGGATGGTGCGTGAATCCACGCGCGAGGAAACCTGGAAGGCGATGCGCGAGGGAATGTTGGCCTTGATCAGACCGGTGATCACGTCCACCGAGGGCCGCTGGGTGGCGAGCAGCAGGTGGATGCCCGCGGCGCGCGCCTTCTGCGCCAGGCGCGCAATCAGCTCCTCGACCTTCTTGCCGACCACCATCATCATGTCGGCAAGCTCGTCGATGATGACCACGATGTAGGGCAGCGGGGCCAGGTCGGGGGCCTGAGGCGGTTCCTCGGCCAGCGGGTCGGGCTCCGGCTGAAACAACGGGTCCTTGATCGGCTCGCCGGCCTTGAGCGCCTCGCGCACCTTCTTGTTGAAGCCGCCGATATTGCGCACCCCCAGCGCAGCCATCAGCCGGTAGCGCCGCTCCATCTCGGCCACGCACCAGCGCAGGGCATTGGCCGCGTCCTTCATGTCGGTGACCACCGGGGTGAGCAGGTGGGGAATGCCCTCGTAGACCGACAGCTCCAGCATCTTGGGGTCGACCATGATCAGCCGCACCTCCTCGGGCGTGACCTTGTAGAGCAGGCTGAGGATCATGGTGTTGATGGCCACCGACTTGCCCGAACCGGTGGTGCCTGCGATCAGGGCATGCGGCATCTTCGCCAGGTCGGCCACCACCGGCTCGCCGACAATGTCCTTGCCCAGCGACAGGGTGAGTGGCGATTTCGAGCTGTCGTAGGCCTCGGAGCGCAGGATCTCGCTCAGATAGACAATCTCGCGCTCGGCGTTGGGGATCTCCAGGCCGATCACCGACTTGCCCGGGATCACCTCCACCACCCGCACCGAGATGGTGGACAGGGCACGCGCCAGGTCCTTGGCCAGGCCGGTGACCTTGCTGGCCTTGGTGCCCGGCGCCAGCGACAGCTCGAACATCGTGACCACCGGCCCCGGGTGCACCGCCACCACCTCGGCGGTGACGCCGAAGTCGGCCAGCTTGCGCTCGACCAAGCCCGACATCTTCTGCAGGTCTTCCTCGGACATGCGCCGCACACTGGGCTGCGGTGGATCGAGCAGGCTCAGCGGCGGCAGCGCGGCGTTGGGCGGCGGTTCCAGCAGGGTGAGCTGCTTTTCCTTCTCCACACGCACGCTCTCGCGCGGCTGTCGCCTGGGCTTCTCGATCACCGGCGGCGGCTTCTTTTCGACCCGCTTCTGCTCCTTCAGGCGCACCGCCTGGCGCTCCTGCTTCATCTGCCGCGCCTGGCGGCGCTCGCTCAGCAACTGCCAGAGATCACGCGCCTGGCGCAGTACCTTGAGCACGAAGTCGCCAAGCGCGTCCATCACCGACAGCCAGGAGATGCCCGTGAACAAGGTGAAACCGATCAGCACGGCGGCCAGCATCAGCAGGCTGGTGCCGGCGTGACTGAGCGCCGCCACCAGGCCGTCGGCCAGCGCCAGGCCGAGGATACCGCCCGCCCCCTCCGGCAGGTCGCCGGCCCCGCCGCGCAGGTGCAAGGCCGCCAGGGTGGTCGCGCCCATGAGCGTGAGCACGAATCCCGTGCCGCGGGCGATCCACAGGTAGGGATGGGGTTCGGTGTCGTTGCGCTCGCGGAACAGCATCCAGCCGAACCAGATCAGCATCAGCGGGAACAGGTAGGCCATCACCCCCACCAGCGAGAACAGCACGCTGGCAAACCAGGCACCGACCGGCCCGCCGGCGTTCTCGGCCTGCACCCGGGGACCGACGTAGCTCCAGCTCGGGTCCTCCGGCGAATAGCTCAGCAGGGCCATCATGAAGAAGCTGCCGAGTGCCAGCAAAAAGAGAAAGCCCGCTTCCTTGAGGCGCTTGTTCAAAGAGGCATTCAACGCCCGTTCAACCTTGTCAAATCAAGTGGATATGTTTGGAATCTCGTGCAATTTCCAGATTATTCCACAAAACCCGACGGCCTGCCCAACCGGGGTCACAACAGGGTCGCTTCCTTACTCCTCGCCGCGCAGCACCGACAGCACGATCTCGCCCTCGGCGACGTTGATCGCACCGGCAAGCACCGGATCGTCCACCCAGTCGGGTTGCAACAGGCGTTGCAGCCAGGGCAACAGGGCGCCTGCCAGGGCCTGGGACGCGCTGCGCGGGACCGCGCCGGGCATGTTGGTGACACAGAAGTGCAGCACGCCCTCCTCGACGTACACCGGATCATCGTAGGTGGCAGGCCGGGTGGTTTCGATGCAGCCACCCTGGTCAACCGCGATGTCCGCAATCACGCTGCCATCCCGCATGGCCGCCACTTGCTGGCGCGACACCAGGCGCGGCGCTTCCGCTCCCGGCAGCAGCACGGCCCCCACCAGCAGGTCGGCCGTGCACACCGCCCGGTCGATCGCCTCGGCGCTGGCGTACAGCGCCTGGATATTGGGCGCACTCGCAGCCATCGCCGCCAGCTTGCGGGGATCGCGGTCGAACACCGTCACCTGCGCTCCCAGGGCCGCGGCCAGGCGCGCTGCACTGCCGCCGGCATGGCCTGCGCCCAGCACCGCCACCTGCCCATGCTCGACCCCGGGCACCCCGCCCAAAAGCACACCCCGTCCGCCCTGCGGGGTATGCAGCAGGTGGGTACCGACCTGCACCGCGATGCGTCCGGCGATCTCGCTCATGGGACGCAACAGCGGCAGATCGCCATCGACCATCACCGTCTCGAAGGCGATGGCGGTCAGGCCGATCTCGCACAGGCGCCGGGTCAGCGCCGGGTTGGGGGCCAGGTGCAGGTAGGAGAACAGGATCTGCTCGGCGCGCAGGCGGTCCAGCTCTGGCCCCACCGGCTCCTTGACCTTGACCACCACCTCGGCGCTCGCATACAGGCTATCGGCGTCCGGCAGGATCTCCACTCCTACCGCGGCATAGGCGGCATCCTCGTAGCCGCTGATCTCGCCGGCCCCCTGCTCCAGGCAGACCCGGTGCCCGGCACGTACCAGCTCGGCTGCCACCGGTGGCGTCAGTGCCACCCGGCCCTCCAGCGGCTTGATCTCCCGTGGCACCCCCACACATCGTCCCTTCATCTGTTCTCTCCCGGTGCAAGGTTGGATTCCTCAACAACAGCTTAGTAGTATGGCGCGCAGTTTTGGCCCGCCAGGGCGGATCGGTCCCTTTTTTTTCATGTCCCCCTTTTTCCAAGGAGTCGTCTCATGAGCGAAACCAAGCATTGCCGTCTGCTCATCCTCGGATCCGGCCCCGCCGGCTATACTGCCGCGGTCTATGCCGCTCGCGCCAATCTGCAACCGGTGCTGGTCACCGGCATGGAACAGGGCGGCCAGTTGATGACCACCACCGACGTGGACAACTGGCCCGGCGACCCCGACGGCGTGCAGGGCCCCGACCTGATGGCGCGCATGCAACGCCATGCCGAGCGTTTCGAGACCGAGATCATCTTCGACTACATCAGTGAAGTGGACTTGGGTGTGCGCCCCTTCCGTCTCAAGGGCGACAGCAAACACTACAGCTGCGATGCCCTGATCATCGCCACCGGCGCCTCGGCGCAATACCTGGGGCTGCCATCGGAAGAAAAGTTCAAGGGCAAGGGCGTATCCGCCTGCGCCACCTGCGACGGCTTCTTCTATCGCGGCCAGAAGGTGGCGGTGATCGGCGGCGGCAACACCGCAGTCGAGGAAGCGCTGTACCTGTCGAACATCGCCTCGGAAGTGGTGCTGGTACACCGCCGCGACAGCCTGCGCGCCGAGAAGATTCTGCAGAAGCAACTGTTCGAGAAGGCGGAGAACGGCAACATCACCATCGAGTGGAACCACGTGCTCGACGAAGTGCTGGGCGACCAGAGCGGCGTGACCGGCATGCGCATCAAGAGCACCACCGACGGCTCGACCAGGGACATCGAGCTGCAAGGCATCTTCATCGCCATCGGCCACAAGCCCAATACCGACATCTTCGAGGGCCAGCTCGAGATGAGCGACGGCTACATCAAGGTCAAGAGCGGTACCGAGGGCAACGCCACCGCCACCTCGCTGGAAGGCGTGTTTGCCGCGGGCGACGTCATGGACCACGTCTACCGCCAGGCCGTCACCTCGGCGGGCACCGGCTGCATGGCGGCCCTGGATGCCGAACGCTACCTGGATGCGCTGGAGGCCGGTGACTGAAACAGCGGCGGCCGGGGACTCAGCCGAGATCCCCGGCCCCGGTAGCCAGCTGTTCCATCACCCAGGCGTGCAACAGCACCTGCTGGAAGCGGTTGATCGCGCGAAACTGGATCCCGTGCAAATGAACCAGGCGGCGCCTGCCATCCTCCTCGAGCATGCGCTCGCAGCGGCTGCGCACGTCGCCGACCAGGTTCAAGGCCTCGGCCTGCCCCAGCACCTCCAGGTTGAACAGGATCTGCACCATGTCCCCCACCTCGCCCAGAGGGACCCGGGACTGCAAGCGCACCCCGGTCTCGCTCAGGTCGGCGATCTCTGCCTGCTGGAAATACTCGGGCTGATCCGGCTGCCGAGTGTTGCGTACCTGACAGGCGATCCGCGTCCTCACCCGCGCCGAGTTGCGCACCACGATCTGCTCGAACTCGCGTGGCCAGGCCAGGTGCAGATGCGGATAGGGCTTGACCGGTGCCGCCAGCACCCGCGAGGTGAAGCCCACCACGCTGTCACCACGCAGCATGCGCACCTTGAAGACCTGGCCTTCGCGCACGATCTTGTACTTGCCCTCCCGGGTCACCGGATTGGTGACCACGAGGCTGGAACCCACCAGGTAGCCGATCACGCGCACCAGCTCGCGCGGCGCCTCGTCCGGCACCAGCGGCTGGATCTGCATGGGTGCCCCTATGGCCAGATTGAGCGTATCTTCAGACATCGTGGCCAATAACGGCAGCCGATCAGGAACCTTTATCCCGACATGTATTGCGTCATCTCCCACGCCCCCGAGCGACCAGCCACCATCCTCAGGAGACCTTGCCCATGAAGCCACGGGTGGAGATCCTCGAGAACCTGTCCACGGTATCGGCCGAGGAGTGGAACCGGCTCGGCGTGGCTGCCCTGCCCTTCCTGCGGTATGAGTTCCTGCGCGCCCTCGAGGTCCACGACTGCCTGGGCGAACGCTTCGGCTGGCTGCCGCGACACATTGTGGTGCACGACGCGCAGGACCGGCTGGTCGCCGCCTGCCCGCTGTACCTCAAGTTCAATTCCTACGGCGAATTCGTGTTCGACTGGGCCTGGGCCGACGCCTATGAACGCAACGGGCTGCGCTACTACCCCAAGCTGGTCTCGGCCTCACCCCTACACTCCGGCCTCCGGCCCGAAACTGCTGATCGCGCAGGACGCCCCCGAACCGGACGGCCTGCGCCACCTGCTGCTGGAGACCGCCCGGCAACTGGCCGAGGCAGAGCGTGCCTCCTCGTTGCACTGGCTGTTCACCCCCGAAGAGGAAACCACCTTTCTCGAGGCCCGCGGTTACCTGCGCCGCACCGGCTGCCAGTTTCACTGGGAGAACCAGGGCTGGCAGGACTTCGACGACTTTCTCGCGGCGCTCAGTCACGCCAAGCGCAAGAACATTCGCCGCGAGCGTCGCAAGGTGCATGAGGCCGGCATCCGTTTCCGCCAGCTCGACGGGCAGACCGCCAGCGAGGCCGACTGGGCCGACTTCCACCAGCTCTACGAGACCACCTTCGACCGCAAGGGCGGCCTCCCCACCCTCTCGCTCGACTTCTTCCTCGACATCGCCGAGCGTCTGCCTGCACAAGTTCTGCTGGTACAGGCACTGAAAGATAATCAGGTGGTCGCCGCCGCCTTCAACCTGGTCGGCGAGACGACCCTCTACGGACGACACTGGGGCTGCCGCGCACACTACGACAGCCTGCACTTCGAGACCTGCTACTACCAGGGTCTGGACTTCTGCCTGCAACGTGGCCTGCAACGCTTCGAACCGGGCGCCCAGGGCGAGCACAAGATCGCCCGCGGCTTTCTGCCCACCCCCACCTGGTCGGCACACTGGCTGGCAGATGCGCACTTCGCCCGAGCCGTGCAACAATTCCTGCAACACGAAACCGAAGGAATGCAGGACTACATGGACGAACTGGCCGGGCACTCGCCCTACCGCCGATCGGAGAGTGCATGATCTTTCGCCTCGACGACACCCCGCCCGATCACCCTTTTCCCAATCCCGCGCTGGCCGAGAGCGACCCCAACGGCCTGCTCGCCGTCGGCGGCGACCTGCACCCGCGCCGCCTGCTCAACGCCTACCGTCACGGCATCTTCCCCTGGTTCAGCGAGGACCAGCCCATCCTCTGGTGGAGCCCCGATCCGCGCATGGTCCTGTTCCCCGACGAGATCCACGTCGCCCGCAGCCTGCGCCGGCAGATGCGCCGTGGCGGCCTGGAGCTGCGCATCGACAGCGATTTTGCCGGTGTACTCGATGGCTGCGCGGCACCACGACGCGAAGACGAGGGCACCTGGCTGATCCCGGAGATGCGCACCGCCTACCTGACCCTGCACCGCATGGGGTGGGCCCATTCCTTCGAACTGTGGCAGGACGAGCGGCTGGTCGGCGTGACCCTGGGGAGCATGTTCTTCGGCGAGTCCATGTTCAGCCGTA
Source organism: endosymbiont of unidentified scaly snail isolate Monju (assembly GCF_000801295.1). Taxonomy (NCBI): domain Bacteria; kingdom Pseudomonadati; phylum Pseudomonadota; class Gammaproteobacteria; species endosymbiont of unidentified scaly snail isolate Monju. Next base: position 1,677,628 of record NZ_AP012978.1, read on the forward strand.
TCCCCAGCGCCTCGCGCATCGTCCTGGTCTATCTTTGTGAACACCTGTCCGCCAACCGCTTCCCGGTGATCGACTGCCAGATCCACAACTCCCACCTGGAACGCATGGGCGCGCGCGAGATACCGCGCTCCCATTTCCAACGCCTGCTGGCCGAGGCAGTGGAGACCCCCTGCGAGGCCACCGTCTGGCAGACCGCGCCCCTCGACTGCCGTGAGCTGGAGCACGTACGGTGAACGCACAGTCATTGCGCCTGACGCTCTATCTCTCTGCCCCGCAGCCGTGCAGCTACCTGGCCGGACAGGAGGCACAGAGTCTGTTCGCCGATCCGCAAGGCCCCATGGACACGCGGATCTACGGCCAGTTGGTGCAACGGGGCTTCCGCCGCAGCGGGCACCTGGTGTACCGACCGAGGTGCCCGGAATGCCAGCAGTGTCGCTCCGCGCGGGTGCCGGTCGCGACCTTCCGCCCCCGGCGCCGCCACCGCCGGGTGCTGCGCGCCAACCGCGACCTGCGAATCGTGCCAGTGCCACCGGCCTTCCGCGAGGAACACTTCACCCTGTATCGTCGCTACACCCGCGCCCGCCATGCCGGCGGCAGCATGGCCGATTCGAGCGCACAGGAATACATGGACTTCCTGGTCGCCGACTGGTGCGCGACCGACTTCCTCGAGATCCGCCTGAGCGACCAGCTCCTGGGCGTGGCCGTCACCGATCGCCTGACCGACGGCCTCTCGGCGGTCTACACCTTCTTCGATCCCGATCAGCCCGGACGCTCGCTGGGCACCTGGGCCATCCTCGCCCAGATCGAGCGGGCACGCGAACTCGGCCTGCCCTGGCTGTACCTGGGCTATGCGCCACAAGACCGGGTTCCGCCCCATCGAGCTGTACGACGGGCAGGGCTGGTGCCGTTTCGAAGCCGGCGAGACGGTCGAACTCCAGGTTCGGCCCGGGGACGGGCCTCCTGCAGGGCGGGAGCGGCATCCCTGACACGAAGGGCTCGGCCCGGGGACGTCCCCCTGCAAGGCAGGATCAGCGCCGACCTGCAGGCGCGATTTTGCTATACTCCGCGTCCATCTCGGCGTCATGCCGACATCGAAACCGGACAGAGACGATGGCAAAAGAAGACGTGATCGAAATGGAAGGGACCGTGATCGAGACCCTTCCCAATACCATGTTCCGTGTGGAGCTGGAGAACGGCCATGTGGTGACGGCCCACATCTCGGGCAAGATGCGCAAGCACTACATCCGCATCCTCACCGGCGACAAGGTCAAGGTGGAACTGACCCCCTACGACCTGACCAAGGGTCGCATCACCTACCGCGAGCGCTGATCCCGACGCGTCATCCCCGCCGCGGGGTCAGTGCACCTCCCGCGGCCGGATGTCGAACGCCAGCTCGTCATCCTCCAGGGTGATCCGCACCTCGCCACCCTGCGCCAGGCGGCCGAACAGCAGATCCTCGGCCAGCCGCTTCTTGATCTTCTCGCGAATCAGCCGCGCCATGGGCCGTGCGCCCATCAGCGGGTCGTGGCCGTGTGCGGCCAGCCACTCGCGCGCCGCCTGATCGACCGACAGGCTCACCCCCTTCTCCGCCAGCTGCTGCTCCAGTTCGAACAGGAACTTGTCCACCACGTGCGCGATGGTCTTGTCGTCCAGCGGGGCGAACTGGATGATGGCGTCGAGGCGGTTGCGGAACTCGGGGGTGAACAGCTTCTCGATGGCCTGCATGCCGTCGCTGGAGTGGTCCTGCGAGGTGAAGCCGATCGAACGCCGTGACATCTCCGAGGCCCCCGCGTTGGTGGTCATGACGATGATCACATTGCGGAAATCGGCCTTGCGCCCGTTGTTGTCGGTCAGGGTGCCGTGGTCCATCACCTGCAGCAGCAGGTTGAACACATCGGGATGGGCCTTCTCGATCTCGTCGAGCAGCAGCACCGCATGCGGGTGCTTGTTGATCTCCTCGGTGAGCAGACCACCCTGGTCGAAGCCCACATAGCCCGGCGGCGCGCCGATCAGGCGCGAGACGGTATGGCGTTCCATGTATTCGGACATGTCGAAGCGGATCAGCTTCATCCCCAGCACGCGCGCGAGCTGGCGGGTCACCTCGGTCTTGCCCACCCCGGTAGGTCCGGCAAACAGGAAGGAGCCGATCGGCTTGTCCTCGGTGCCCAGGCCCGAACGGTTCATGCGGATGGCCGAGGCCAGTGCCTCGATCGCCGGGTCCTGGCCGAACACCACCATCTGCAGGTCACGGGTGAGGTTCTTGAGCGCCTCGGTGTCGGTCGAGGAGACCTTGCGGGGCGGGATACGCGCGATCTTGGCCACGATGGCCTCGATCTCGCCCACACCGATGGTCTTGCGCCGCTTCGAGGGGGCACGCAGCTGGTTGGCCGCGCCAGCCTCGTCGATCACGTCGATAGCCTTGTCCGGCATGTGCCGGTCGTTGATGTACTTGTCGGCCAGCTCGGCGGCGGCGCGCAGGGCCCGTGCCGAGTACTTCACCTGGTGATGTTCCTCGAAACGGCTCTTGAGCCCCTTGAGGATCTGGATGGTGTCCTCCACCGAGGGCTCCTCGATATCGACCTTCTGGAAGCGCCGCGCCAGGGCTCGATCCTTCTCGAAGATGCCACGGTATTCCTGGTAAGTGGTCGAGCCGATGCAGCGCAGCTCACCATTGGCCAGCATGGGCTTGATCAGGTTGGAGGCGTCCATCACCCCGCCCGAGGCCGCCCCGGCACCGATGATGGTGTGGATCTCGTCGATAAACAGGATGGCCTCGGGCTGCGCCTTGAGCTCGGCCAGCACGGCCTTGAGACGCTTCTCGAAGTCACCCCGGTACTTGGTGCCGGCCACCAGGCTGCCCAGATCCAGCGCATAGATGGTGCAATCGGCAAGCACCTCCGGCACCTCGCCATCGACAATGCGCTTGGCCAGGCCTTCGGCGATGGCCGTCTTGCCCACGCCGGCCTTGCCGACCAGCAGCGGGTTGTTCTTGCGGCGCCGGCACAGGATCTGGATGGTGCGCTCCACCTCGAGCTGGCGACCGATCAGCGGGTCGATGCGCCCCTCGCGGGCCAGGGCGTTGAGGTTGGCCGCCCAGCTCGCCAGCGCGCCGGCCTCTTCCTGTCCCTCCTCGCCCTCGGACGGCAGTTCGCCCTCGCCGCGCTGCTGTTCGGACTCGCTGGACACCTTGGAGATGCCGTGCGAGATGTAGTTGACCACGTCCAGGCGGGTGATGCCCTGCTTTTCCAGGAAATACACCGCCTGCGAATCCTGTTCGCTGAAGATCGCCACCAGCACGTTGGCGCCACTGACCTCGGTCTTCTCGGAAGACTGCACATGGAACACCGCGCGCTGCAGCACGCGCTGAAAGCCCAGGGTGGGCTGGGTCTCGCGCTCGTCGCCCACAGGGATGCGCGGGGTGGTCTCCTCGAGAAATTCCTCGAGATCACGGCGCAGGACGGTCAGATCGGCCGCACAGGCACGCAATACCTCGGCCGCCGTGGGGTTGTCGATCAGGGCCAGCAGCAGGTGTTCGATGGTCATGAACTCATGCTGATGCGCCCGGGCTTCGCGAAAGGCCTGATTGAGAGTGAATTCGAGTTCCTTGCTCAGCATGTCGTTTGAACCTGTTGCTGCCCGTCACGGAATAGACCGCCGCAACGGGTGAAAAATCCGCCCCTCAGGCCTCTTCCATGTCGCACAGCAGGGGATGCTGGTTGGCGCGCGAAAACTCGTTGACCTGGTTCACCTTGGTCTCGGCGATCTCGCGGGTGAACACCCCGCACACGCCCACGCCCCGCGTGTGCACGTGCAGCATCACCCGCGTGGCCTTCTCCCGGTCCATGTGGAAGAAGTGCTCGAGTACATGCACCACGAACTCCATTGGAGTGTAGTCGTCATTCAGCAGGATGACCTTGTACATGGGCGGCCGCTTGAGCTTCGGCTTCGCCGGCTCGACCGCCAGGCCACCTTCATCGTCGTGCAGAGAATCGTTGTTGCTGCTCATCTTCCCGGTCTGGCGTGACTTCGCGTTCGGTCTCTATTCTGACCCATGGACATCGGGTTGCAAACGCAGGATTTCAAGGGAACCTTCGTGAACGGCCGCAGATGAAGAATCAGCATATCCGAATTTACAAATGTTATGACAATACAATCACTTGTTTGACCGACGACGGTCAAGGTCTATACTCGGTGAGCGATGTCGCACCAGGGTAATGCGGTCGATAACACGATAAACAGCACCGCCGCCCCAAGCATCGATGCGGAAAACCCCATGGGAGGACTGACGATGGTCACTGGAGTATTAAAGTGGTTCAACAATGCAAAGGGTTACGGCTTCGTGACCCCGGACGAAGGTGATCAGGATATCTTCGTCCATTTCAGCGCGATCGAGATGGAGGGCTACCGGACGCTGAAGGAAGGTCAGCGCGTGGAGTTCGAAGTGGAGGAAGGCCCCAAGGGCCTGCACGCCCTGCGACTGCACACCATTCAGCCCGCCATGGCCTGATGCGGCCAGGCGCAGAAAACCCCGACCGGCTCCGGCCCGTCGGGGTTTTTTTGTATCCGCCAGCCGCGGTTCACATATTGGCGATCATGGCCTCCCCGAACTGCGAACAGCTCAGCAGGGTCGCGCCCTCCATCAGGCGTTCCAGGTCGTAGGTCACGGTCTTCGCGCTGATGGTCCTGCCCATGGCGTCGATGATGCGATCGGCCGCCTCGGTCCAGCCCATGTGGCGCAGCATCATCTCGGCCGAGAGGATCAGCGAACCGGGGTTGACCTTGTCCTGCCCCGCGTACTTGGGCGCGGTGCCGTGGGTGGCCTCGAACATGGCCACGGTATCCGACAGGTTGGCACCCGGCGCAATGCCGATGCCGCCGACCTGGGCGGCCAGGGCGTCCGAGATGTAGTCGCCGTTGAGGTTGAGCGTGGCGATCACGTCATACTCCTTCGGGCGCAGCAGGACCTGCTGCAGGAAGGCGTCGGCGATCACGTCCTTGACCACGATCTCGCGGCCGGTCTTCGGGTTCTTGAAGGTGCACCAGGGACCACCGTCGAGTTCCACCGCGCCGAACTCGTCCTTCGCCAGCTCGTAGCCCCACTCCTTGAAGGCCCCTTCGGTGAACTTCATGATGTTGCCCTTGTGCACCAGGGTCACCGAGGCGCGATCGTTGTCGATGGCGTACTGGATGGCCTTGCGCACCAGGCGTCTGGTCCCCTCCTCGGAGACAGGTTTGATACCGATGCCCGAGGTGCCCGGGAAACGGATCTTGGTCACCCCCATCTCGTTCTGCAGGAAGTCGATGAGCTTCTTCACCTCGGGCGTACCCGCGGCCCACTCCACCCCGGCATAGATGTCCTCGGAGTTTTCACGGAAGATCACCATGTCGGTGTACTCCGGGTGTTTGAGCGGGCTGGGCGTGCCGTCGAAATAGCGTACCGGACGCTGGCAAACGTACAGGTCCAGCTCCTGGCGCAGGCTGACATTGAGCGAACGGATGCCCCCGCCCACCGGGGTGGTCAGCGGCCCCTTGATCGACACCACGTAGTCGCGCACTGCTTCCAGCGTCTCCTCGGGCAGCCAGACGCCCTCGCCATACACCCGGGTGGCCTTCTCACCGGCATAGATCTCCATCCAGGCAATGCGCCGCGCGCCGCCGTAGCTCTTCTCGACCGCGGCATCGACGACCTTCTTCATCACCGGGGTGATGTCCACGCCGATGCCGTCGCCCTCGATGAAAGGCACGATGGGATGATCCGGCACGTTCAGGGAGTTGTCGGAATTGACGCTGATCTTCTGCCCGTCGGCAGGAACCTGTATCTTGTCGAAAGCCATGGAAACGATCCGTTCGGTTAGGGAAAGCCCGGTATTTTAGCACCATCGACCCCATGCCCCGACTCGTCCTGTTCAACAAGCCCTTCGGCGTGCTCAGCCAGTTCACCGACGGGAAAAACCGCGCCACCCTGGCCGACTGGATCGATCTGCCCGGCGTCTACCCGGCCGGACGACTGGACCGCGACAGCGAGGGACTGCTGCTGCTCACCGACGATGGCGCCCTGGCCCACCGCCTGACCCACCCGCGCAAGCGCACCTGGAAGACCTATCTCGTACAGGTGGAGGGGGAGATCGACGAAGCGGCGCTGGCGGCCCTGCGCGCCGGCATCACCCTGAAGGACGGCCCCACCCTGCCGGCACGCGCCCGCCGCGTGCGCGAACCCGACTGGCTGTGGCCACGCGACCCGCCGGTACGTTATCGCGCGCGCATCCCCACCAGCTGGCTGGAGCTGCAGATCCGCGAGGGCCGCAACCGCCAGGTGCGGCGCATGACCGCGCAGGTCGGCTTCCCCACCCTGCGCCTGGTCCGCATCCGCATCGGTGACTGGCGGCTCGACGGCCTGGCACCGGGGCAATGGCGGGTGCTCGAGGTGGCGGCATGCCCACCGGCCCCGCGGCGAAAGAACACCCCGAAACATCGCCGGAGACGCTGACTCGCCGGCTCAGGCCGTATTGCGCAGGCGCTTGAGGTGCCGGTAGAGGGTGCGTTCGCTGATACCGAGCCGTTCGGCAGCGCGCCCGCGGTGGCCGTCGCACTCGGCCAGCACCCGCAGCATCTCCTCGACCGAGGGGCCGCTGCCTCGGCGATCGAGCAGGCGGGCCGCCTCGGGGTCGATCAGCCGTTTCCCGCCGGTTTCCCGATCGGCATCGTCGGCAAACAGCAGGTGATCGAACACCAGGTGCTCGATCCGCAGCGGTTCGTCCGCAGCGTAGATCACCGCACGCTCAATCAGGTTGCGCAGTTCGCGCACATTGCCGGGATAGTCATGGGCGAGCAATGCCGCTTCCACTTCGGGCGCCAGTTCGCGCAAGGCCGCATCGGGCTGGAACTGGCGCAGAAAATGCCGCGCCAGCAGGGGGATATCCTTGCGCCGCTCGCGCAGCGGCGGCAGTTGTATGGGGAAGGCCGAGAGGCGGTAGTACAGGTCCCTGCGCAGATTGCCCTGCTCCACCCGCTGTTGCAGCTCACCGAAGGAAGCGATGATGACCCGCACATCGACCCGCCGGTAGTCGGTCGCGCCCAGCGGCTGGATCTCGCCACATTCCAGCGCACGCAACAGCTTCAGCTGCGAAGCCAGCGGCAGCTCGCAGATCTCGTCGATGAACAGGGTGCCGCCGTCGGCCTGCTGAAACACCCCCTCGGCCAGAATCTCGCCATCGGCCGCGAGCTGGCCGAACAGCCGCCGATCCAGTTCCTCGCTGTCCCCGCTGGCCGCGCAGTCGAACACCACGAAAGGCCCGTCGGCCCGGTCGGAGCGCTGATGGATATAACGCGCCAGGCACTCCTTGCCGGTCCCGCTCTCGCCCACCAGCAGCACCGTGGTGCGGGTCGGCGCCACGCGCTGTGCCTGCTTGACCACCAATTGCATGGCCTCCGCACGACCGACCAGGAACTCCTCCGTACTTCGGGTGCGCACCGGGATGATGCTCTCGCCCATGAATTGAAGCTGTCCCTGCTCGTCGAACAGGGGCGTGGCGTTGATCTGCACCTGCTCCTCGTTGCCCTGGCCGTCGTAATGCACATGCATCACCTGGATCGCCTCGCCGCTGCGGAACAGCTCTTCCAGTGGGCAGTGCTCGCCGTGCTCGCTGCACGGGCTGTCCAGGTGATGCGATACCTCGTGACAACGCCGGCCGATCAGAGACTCGGGCCTCACCCCGTAGTGCCGCGCGTAATGGCGGTTGGCAGTGACGATGGTGTAATTGCGATCGATCACCACGAACGGGTCGGGGAAGCTGTCGATCAACTGCTGGCAGTTGGGCTCCCGGATCTTCTTGTGCACGTCTCACCTCCCTGGGGTCTGGGGACGGCCGGTCCTCTGCGTGACCTGGCCGGCGCCGGGACTGACAAGCTGTCATTCCCGTCAATACTGACTATGCTAACTATAGCAATCCCGATTTTGCGGAGAACGTCATGAACGGATGGAAAAATACCCTCCTCTGCATGGCGTTATGCTGCCTGCCCCTGAGTGCTTCGGCCGGCCGCTTTGTCGAGACCCCCTACGAAGACCCGAAGGCGGTCTTCGACTTCTACTTCGACGATCCGCGTCACATCGAAAGCGCCTTGTACTGGCTGCGCGCCTACATCAATCCCCTGACCGAATCGCCCTACGACCTCGCTCCGGAGATGATGGACATCGTCGTGGTGATCCACGGTACCGAGCTGGTGACCGTGGCAACCAAGAACTACGAGAAATACCGCAACGCCGTGGATCGCATGCGCTATTACGCCCTGCTCGGGGTGAAATTCCGCGTCTGCGGCCTGGCCGCCGCCGATTACGGGTACCGCACCGAGGACTTCCAGGACTTCATCGAGGTGGCCCCCTCGGCCATCACCGAGCTGGGCCACTGGCAGCAACAGGGGTATGCCCTGATCACCCCGCGCATCCTGGAAAAACGTTTCCGTCTCGAAGAGATCCGCTGACCCCGTCCCGTCCTGTGCGAGAATAGGTGGCTTTCGATCCGCCGTATCGTCGCCATGTCGCATCACCCGTCATTGCCCGAGACCACCGAAGCCCGCCACTGGGGTCGCGCCAACGGTGCCGCACTGAGCCTGGCGCTGGCCGGTGCCGCGCGCGACGCTGGCCGCCCCCTGCTGGTGATCACCCCCGACCCCCAGGGCGCGCAGCGCCTGCTCGAGGAACTGCGTTTCTTCCTGGGCAGCGACGGCCCCGAGGCCTTCCTGTTTCCGGACTGGGAGACCCTGCCCTACGACGCGTTCTCGCCACTGCCCGAGCTGGTCTCGCAGCGCCTCGAGACCCTGCACCACCTGCGCGAGATGCAGCAAGGTATCGTCATCGCCCCGGTGGCCACGGTGATGCAGCGCCTGCTGCCCGAGGACTTTCTCGACGCCCACAGCCTGCACCTGGCCGTCGGTGACCGGCTCGACTTCGACGCCTTCCGCCGGCGCCTGGAACAGGCGGGCTACGAGCCGGTCTCCCAGGTGATGGGCCATGGCGAGTTCGCGGTGCGCGGCTCGCTGATCGACCTCTTCCCCATGGGCAGCGAGCTGCCGCTGCGCATCGACCTGTTCGACGACGAGATCGACTCCATCCGCACCTTCGATGCCGATACCCAACGCACCCTGGAGAAGATCGACCGCTTCGCCATGCTGCCGGCGCGCGAATTCCCGGTGGACGAGCAGGCCATCAACCGCTTCCGCCGCGCCTGGCGCGAGACCTTTCCCGGCGACCCGCAGCGCAGCCTGATCTACCGCGAGGTGAGCGAGGGCCATCTGCCCGGCGGCATCGAGTACTATCTGCCGCTGTTCTTCGAGCGCACCGCCACCCTGTTCGACTACCTGCCCGAGTCCACCCTGGTGGTGCACGAACAGGCGTTGAACGACACCGCCGGCGAATTTGCCGAGCAGGTGACACAACGCTACGAACAGCGCCGGCACGACATCGAACGGCCGCTGCTGTCTCCCGAGGCACTCTGGCTCTCGCCCGAGGCGCTCGAGCAGGCGATCGCCAACCACCCCCGCATCGCCCACCAGCCCTTCGAGGCCGAGGACGGCGACAACCTGGCCGCCCGCCTCCTGCCACCGCTGGCGCTGCAGGCGCGTGCCGCCGAACCGGCCGCCGCATTGCACGGCTTCCTCGAGCAGCATCGCGGGCGCGTGCTGTTCGTGGCCGAGACCGCCGGCCGCCGCGAGGCCCTGCGCGACACCCTGCGCGACCTGCACATCGTGGTGCACGCGGTGGACGGCTGGCAGGCATTCCTGGATGCCGAAGACCCCCTGTGCCTGACCGCCGCTCCGATCGAGACCGGCCTGTGGCTGGAAGACCCGGAGCTGGCGGTGATCCCCGAGGCCCTGTTGCTGGGCGAGCGGGTGCGCCAGCGGCGGCGCGCGCGCCGTGGCCCCGATGCCGAGCTGGTGGTGCGCAACCTGGCCGAGCTGCAGATCGGCGCCCCGGTGGTACACGAGGAGCACGGGGTGGGTCGCTACCTGGGCCTGCAGACGCTGGACACCGGCGGCATGGCGCAGGAATACCTGGTGCTCGAATATGCGCGTGGCGACAAGCTGTACGTGCCGGTCGGCGCCCTGCACCGCATCTCGCGCTATACCGGCGCCTCGCCGGAGAACGCGCCGCTGCACCGCCTCGGCTCCGATCAGTGGGAGAAGGCCCGTCGCCGCGCCGCCGAGAAGGTACGCGACGTGGCCGCCGAACTGCTCGACATCTATGCCCGCCGGGCCGCCCGCGAGGGCACCGCCTTGCCACCGCCGGGCGAGGAATACCGCCAGTTCGCCGCCCAGTTCGAGTTCGAGGAGACCCCCGACCAGGCCGCCGCCATCACCGCGGTGATCGAGGACATGACCTCACCACGCCCCATGGACCGCCTGGTGTGCGGCGACGTCGGCTTCGGCAAGACCGAGGTCGCCATGCGCGCCGCCTTCATGGCCGCGCACAATGGCCGCCAGGTCGCGGTGCTGCTACCCACCACCCTGCTCGCCCAACAGCACTTCCAGAACTTCGCCGACCGCTTCGCCGACTGGCCGATCCGGGTCGCCGGGCTGTCACGCTTCCGCTCGAAGAAGGAAACCGACGCCATCCTCGAAGGGCTGGCCGACGGCACCATCGACATTGTGGTCGGCACCCACAAGCTGCTGGGCGAGGAGATCCGTTTCAAGGACCTGGGACTGGTCATCGTCGACGAGGAACACCGCTTCGGCGTGCGCCACAAGGAACGCCTCAAGGCCCTGCGCGCCGAGGTGGACATGCTCACGCTCACCGCCACGCCCATCCCCCGCACCCTCAATATGGCCATGTCGGGCATGCGCGACCTGTTCATCATCGCCACCCCGCCGGCCGCGCGGCACCCCATCAAGACCTTCGTCACCCAGTGGAACGACGCACAGATCACCGAGGCCATCCAGCGCGAACTGGCACGCGGCGGCCAGGTGTACTTCCTGCACAACGAGGTCGAGAGCATCGAGAAAATGGCCACCAAGGTGCAGGAACTGGTGCCCTCGGCGCGCCTAGAGGTCGCCCACGGGCAGATGCGCGAGCGCGAGCTGGAGCGCATCATGCGCGACTTCTATCACCAGCGCTTCAACATCCTGGTGTGCACCACCATCGTCGAGTCGGGCATCGACGTGCCCAGCGCGAACACCATTGTCATCAACCGCGCCGACCGCCTCGGCCTGGCCCAGCTGCACCAGCTGCGCGGCCGGGTCGGGCGTTCGCACCACCGCGCCTACGCCTACCTGATCACCCCGCCGCCACGCGCCATGACCGCGGACGCGCGCAAGCGGCTCGAGGCCATCGAGGCGCTGGAAGACCTGGGCGCGGGCTTCAGCCTGGCTACCCACGACCTGGAGATCCGCGGCGCCGGCGAGCTGCTGGGCGACGAGCAGAGCGGCCAGATCCACGAAGTCGGCTTCACCCTCTATACCGAGATGCTCGAGCAGGCGGTCAAGGCCATCCGCGAAGGCCGCGACCCGGCGCTGGAGAAACCGCTGGACCATGGTGCCGAGATCGACCTGCACATCCCCGCCCTGCTGCCCGAGGAGTATATCCCCGACGTACACACCCGGCTGATCCAGTACAAGCGGATCGCCTCGGCCGAATCTCCCGAGGCGCTGCGCGAGCTGAAGGTGGAGATGATCGACCGCTTCGGCCTGCTGCCCGAACCGGCACAGCGCCTGTTCGACCTCACCGAGCTGAAACTGGCCATCCGCGACCTGGGCATCCGCAAGGTCGATGTCGGTCCCCAGGGCGGACGCATCCTGTTCGCGCCGGAACCGAAGATCGACGCCGCGCGCCTGATCGAACTGATCCAGACCCGGCCACAGGAATTCAAGCTGGATGGCCCGGACAAACTGCGCTTCTTCGCCGACATGAGCGAACCCGAGACCCGCATCGGCACCACTGCCGCCATATTGCAACAGCTCGCCCCCTCGCCAGCCGGCGGCGATTGAGGCATCATCTGTGCGTTACCCGCAACGAGCACCGAGCCACGCAATGCCTGTCTTCCACCGCCTTGCCATCCTGCTGATCCTGCTTTGCGCCAGCCTGGCCGCCAGCGCGCAGGAAGGGGTATACATCGTGGAGATGCTGGTGTTCGAGCAGCCCGATGCCTACGACGAACCGGGGCAGTTCGACGAGGTGAATGCCGGGCGCCAGGTCGCCGGATCACTGGAGCTTGGCACCCCCGGCGTCATTCCCCTGCCTGCACAGGACGGCGGGTTCGGCCCGGTGATCTATACGCTCAGGCACAAGGGCGCGAGAGTCCTCGCCCACCTGCGCTGGCGGCACGACTTCTCCTCTCCCGTCAGTACGGACTGGCTGCGCCTGACCAATCCCTATCTCGACGGGGTGATCCGCCTGCGGCGTGGCCGCTTCATCCACCTCGACACCGACCTGCAGATCACCGGCAGCGAACAGCCCGTCCGCGAGCACGGCCGCATGCGCAGCGGTGAACTGCTGTACGTCGATCACCCCCGCGCCGGCATCCTCATCCGCGCCGAACGCATCGACTCCCCGAAGCCGCAGGCCGTCCCCAGCGCCCCGGCGGCCACCCAGGAACCACCGCCGCCTCCGCCCAAACCGGCCACCGACAACCCGCCCGAGCAACGCGAACCGGCCAGCGAGATCCCCCGCGCCCTGCCCGACCCGACCTGACCGCACCCGCCTCGCGGCGGGGACGCTGGGTTCGTGGCGGAATGCTGCTCCTGCCTGCAGCAGGCCCGTCCCCGGGCCGAACCGTTCCCTGTCGGGCGGAAAGCCTGCCTGCGGAATGGAAACACCCTGGCGGAGATCACCCCGGCCGACTGAGCTGGGTGGCGACCAGGCCGGCGAACAGCACCACGAAACCCAGTGGCACGGCGCTCATGTAGAACATGGCGTCCCCGAACCCGGCGAACAGGCGCCAGAAGCCGACCACCAGGCCGAAGACGGTCAGAATCAATCCCAGCCAGACGGTGAACACCCCGATCTTGTGCATGTCGGCTCCCAGTCGTTGAAATCCGCGCATCATACCGCCCGCAGCCGGCGGCGCCCATGCACTCAGCGGCCGGTCAGGCGGGCATACAGCAGGGGGAGCCGATTCGGCAGCTCGGAGGGGCGGTGGATGACCACATAGCCATCGGTGCCGAACAGGTAGGGGAGGTAGTCGTTGCCCCGCTCGTCGATGGTCACGCAGAAAGGCTCGAGCCCCGCGCGCCGCGCCTCGAGGATGGCCTGGCGGGTATCCTCGATGCCAAAGCGTCCCTCGTACTGGTCGAGGTCGTTGGGTTTGCCGTCGGTGAGCAGCAGCAGGCGGCGCCCGGCGGACTGTTCACCCAGGATGCGGGCGCCGAAGCGGATGGCCGCCCCCATGCGTGTGTAGTAGCCGGGGCGGATGGCGGCGATGCGCCCGCGAATGCGCGCATCGTAGGGTTCCTCGAAGGCCTTGAGCAGGTGCACGCGCACCGGGTCGCGCTTGCGCGAGGAGAAACCGCACAGGCCGAAACGGTCGCCGGTGGCTGCCAGTGATTCGGCGAACAGGAACAGGCTGTCGCGGATCACGTCGATCACCCGGTTGCTGTCGTCGATCCAGGTATCGGTGGACAGCGACAGATCGGCCATCAGCAGGCTGACCAGGTCACGCGCACCGGAACGCATCTCCCGGTACAGGCCCTCACCGCTCACCGCCAGGCCGGCGGCACGATCGGCGGCAAAGCGCAGGTAGGCATCGAGGTCGATGTCCTGTCCGTCCGGCCGGGCACGATGCCAGGTGCGTGCCGGCGCCAGCAACTGGAACTGCGCGCGCAGTCGTTTCGCGGTCCGTCCCAGGTGCGGCGGCAAAGGCAGCGGTTGCGCGTCGGCGGCCAGCATGGGCACGATGCGGCAACGGTCGGGCAGCAGGGCATGGCGCTTCCAGTCCCACTCCGGCAGCAGCAGGCCCTGGTGCAGGATGCGATCGTCCTGCGCCTCGGCCGGCAGGTCCAGGTCGAAACGCAGGGTGGCCGCCGGGCGCTTGTCGCTGCGCGCCACCGCCAGCCGGTCCAGGTCGCGGGCGATGGCCTCGGCACGGTCGAGGTCGTCCTCGTCCTCGGAACCCCGATCGACCCGCACGTATTCACCCCAGGTAAAGATGTTCTCCATGCGCACCGTGATCAGCCCGCGGTCGGCCTCGGGCTCCTCGACACGCTCGGCGCGACGGCGCAACTGCTCGACCTCTTGCTGGCGCTCCCGATCTCCTGCCCCGCTGTCCCCGGGATCGTCGCCGGCCGCAGCGTCCGCGAGCGGCCGAGGCGGCTCGGGGTGCAGCCACAGGGGCACCGGCTGTGGCGGGCGCCGCGCCGCCGGCAGATCCGCCACCGAGCCGGGCTCGCGCAGGGCCTGGCACAGGGCACGCTCGGCCGCTGCCTGGTCGGCCGGCAGGCGTTCGGCATCGGGACGCAGCAGCAGGTGCGCCTCGACCAGGCGCTGGTATCGCGTGCGCAGGCCAGGATAGCGATCGAGCACCTGGACGACCCGTCGCTGGTTGCCGACGAACCAGTCCCCGGCGTCCTCGTCGGCGACCGCGGCCAGCGCCGCCAGCCACAGGTAGAGTTCGCGATTGAGCGCGCGATCGGGGAACCAGTCGATCACCGCGGGCAGGCGCAGGTACTGCGCATCGCGCCAGGCCAGCGTCACCTTCTCGTGCACGCCGGCGACACGTTGCAGCCAGCTGCGCCGTGCGCCGTGCGCCGTGGCCTCGGGGTGGTGGGTGTCCGCCAGCCGGGTGATCAGGCGGTGCCAGAGTTCGCCGACCTGTTCTTCCATTCCTCGATCTCCTCCGGCCGACCTCGCGCCGCCTCGCGTACCAACAGGGGACGGCCGGTGACCACCGGCAGTGCCGCCTCGCCACGCACCCAGCGCAGCACGGGCCGGGTGCCCAGTCGCGTGGTCACCTGTTCGCAGGCATCCAGGCACTGCGCGCACTCGGTGCAGGTGAACATGCGGCGCTTGAGGGTGCGCGGCTTGAGGCGCATGGGACAGGCGTTGTCACAGGCGTTGTTGCAAGACTTGCAGACCGCGGCACGGGCGGTGTCGAACCCCACCACCAGGGCGCGGTCGTTGGCCATCCACGCCAGGCTCTGGAACAGGCCGACCGCGCAGCCAAAACGACAAAACAGATGCCGTGCCAACAGGAACTCGATGCTGAACGCACCCGTGGCAGCGATCAGGAAGGTCGCCTGATTGCGCGTCAGTTCGCCGGTGAACAGGTTGCCGTAAACGGTGGCCGGCGGCAGCAGCCAGGTGAGCAGCACCACCGCCCAGAGAAAGGCAAAGCCGAACACCGCCAGCAGCGTCGGCACCCAGTAGCGAGGATCGGGATGCCGCAAGGTGCCATCCGGCTGGCGCGCCGGCAGCGGGCGACGCTCCCACAGGCTGTGCCGGCCGATGGCGCGACGCATCAGGCCGTTGATGGTCTCGACCACCGAGAAATGCGGGCAGAGCCAGCCGCAATACAGGCGACCGTAACGCCGGGCGATCCACAGGAACAGCGCGGCGCCGCCGAACAGCGGGAGGGCACCGCGCCAGAACAGGTTCCACGCCGCCTTGCCTACGCCGATGCGCCCGGCCACGAAGTCGTCGATGCCCAGGGTCCAGGGATGACCGAAGAAGATGGCGTGTCCCAGGGTCAGGTCGAAGCGCAGGATGTCGAACACCGGGGCCAGCACGAACAACGCGAAAAAACCGGCCTGCAACAGACGCCGTCTGACCTGCAGCGACAGGTTCACGACAATCCCCCCGAACAACCGTCGGGCAGCGGACGCCCAAGCAGCGGATAGCGCCAGCACTGTCCGGCCATTGCCTTGGCCAGGCCGTAGGCGCCGAACACCACCAGCGCCGAATGACAGAAGGTGAAATAGGTGATGACCACCACCCAGGTCCAGGGACCATCGTAACCGCCAAGCAGCACGATGACGGCATTGAAGGCCACCAGCAGCACGCCGGCCCAGAGGCTGGCAGAGACGGTCTGCGCAAGGTGGGCACGCGCCAGCGCCGGCGCCTGCCCACGGTGCCGCCACCACAGCCACAGCAGGACCAGGAACGACAGACCCGGCATCAGCAGCAGGTTGGACAGATAGAGCGCCTCGGCCATCACGGCCAGCGACAGGCCGGCCTCGGGCACGTCAGCCGAGCGTGGCATCGACCACCTCGCGCAACGCCGCCAGGGTCTCGGCGTCGTCGCTGAGCGGTTCGACCATCGCCGTCAGCACGGCCTCACGCGGGTCGAAGCCGCCGCGGATCAGAGTTGCGGCATACACCAGCAGGCGGGTGGAGGCGGCTTCTTCCAGGTCGTGATCCTCGAGTGCACGCAGGGCACGGGCCAGGTTCACCAGACGCTCGCCGGTGGCGCGGTCGATGCCGGTCTCTCCCTGCAGTATCGTCAGCTCGTTCTCCGGCGAGGGAAAATCGAAACTCATGGCCACGAAACGCTGGCGGGTCGAGGGCTTCATGCCCTTCAGCAGGTTCTGGTAGCCGGGGTTGTAGGAGACCACCAGCATGAACTCCGGCGGCGCCTGCAAGGTCTCGCCCGTGCGCTCCAGCGGCAGGATGCGCCGGTCGTCGGTCAGAGGGTGCAGCACCACCGTGGTGTCCTTGCGCGCCTCGACCACCTCGTCGAGATAACAGATGGCACCTTCGCGCACCGCGCGGGTGAGCGGCCCATCCGACCAGAAGGTGCCCTCACCGCCAATCAGGTGACGTCCCACCAGGTCCGCCGCAGTGAGGTCGTCGTGACAGGCCACGGTGTACAGGGGACGCCCGAGGCGCGCCGCCATGTACCGCACGAAACGGCTCTTGCCGCAGCCGGTCGGCCCCTTGATGAGCACCGGCAGGCGGTTGCGCCAGGCGTGTTCGAACAGGGCCACCTCGTTGCCCTGGGGACAGTAGAAAGGCAGCTCGGCCGCCGCCTCGCGTTCGGGATTGGCTTTTATGTCCATCAGTGTAGTCCGCTGCTAAGAAAGAAGGCCACGCCCACCAGGACGCCCACCCCTGCCAGCCAGATCAGGATCGCCCACCGCCAGAACCCGCGCACATTGCGCAGACCCATGAACCAGTCGCCGATCAGCTGCCCCTTGAACACGGTCAGGGCCAGCACGGACAAGGTCACCGGCAGGCCCTGCAAACCCAGCTTGCCGACCACCCAGGTGATCAGCGTCAGTAGCATCAACGCAATATAGATGAGCGTACAAGATCCACCCCTGTTGCGGCTATCGGTGTTCATCTCAGTGCATGACGTAGACCAGAGGAAAAAGGATCAACCAGACCAGGTCCACCATGTGCCAATAGCTGGCACCACTCTCGATATCGGTGTGTGATTGCGCACTGTAATGCCCGGCCGCGGTACGCATGGCCAACACCATGAGGACGAGAATACCCAGGATCACGTGCATGAAATGAAAGAATGTCAGGGAGAGATAGAACATGTAGAAGGTGTTGGTACTCAAACGAATCCCCTCTCCCAGGTGATGCGCATATTCCATACCCTTGACGAGGAGGAACAGTCCGCCCATGCCCACGGCTGCCCACAACCGGTTGCGTGCCGATACTGCCCGCCCCTCCCTGATGGCGACCACCGCGCGCACCACGAAGTAGCTGGCAGTGATCAGTGCCAGGGTATTGAACAATGCCGCATTGCGATCGAGCGTGGCCTGGTACTGGTCGAACAGGGCCACATGCTGCATACGCGTGAAGGCATAGGCGGCAAAGAAGATGGCGAATACCGCCAGCTCGGCCAGGATGAAGATCCATACTGCCAGATCGCCCGGGGGATAATGGGATGTCTCCGGCAGATTGCCACCTCTCGTCATGGATCATTCCCCACCCAGTACGATTCTGTCCGACAGCTGCATGAAGGCCGGCGAAAAAAGACGCCCGGCACCTCCTCGCGGAGACACCGGGCGCCACCCTCGACTCAGGCAGTGGGAGATGCTGCCTGTTCTACCGCAACCTCCGGATCTTTCGATCCGACGAAGAAGCTCGCAATATAGAGCACCAGGCCAGCGAGGAAGACTACGCCGGCCACCTCACGCATCCAGTAAAAGAGCGCGATCTTTTCCTGCACCACCATGAAGGGCAGCGGGGTGTCGCTGTAACGCTGCAGGTAGACCTGCAGGATGCCTGCGCCGGTGAGGAACAGGGTGATGAACACCATGGAGACGGTCATCAGCCAGAAAGACCACATCTCCAGTACCTGCGAGCGATTGCTGTTGGCTGCCTTGCGCCCGCGCATCATCGGCATGGCGTAGGAGATGATGGTCAGCACGATCATGGCGTAGGCGCCGTAGAAGGCCATGTGGCCGTGCGCCGCGGTGATCTGGCTGCCATGGGTGTAGTAGTTGACCGGCGACAGGGTGTGCAGAAAGCCCCAGACCCCGGCTCCCAGGAAGGCCATCACAGCGGTGCCCAGGGCCCACAGCACGGCAGCCTTGTTGGGGTGATTGCGCCGCCGGCGGTTGACCATGTTGAAGGCGAACACCGTCATCATGAAGAAGGGAATGGGCTCCAGGGCGGAGAACACCGAACCCCACCACTGCCAGTACTCCGGCGTGCCGATCCAGTAGTAGTGGTGACCGGTACCGATGATGCCGGTGATCAGGGTCATGGCGATGATCACGTACAACCACTTTTCGATCACTTCGCGGTCCACGCCGGTGGTCTTGATCAACACGAAGGCGAGGATGGAGCCGAGAATCAGTTCCCAGACGCCTTCCACCCACAGGTGCACCACCCACCACCAGTAGAACTTGTCCTTGACCAGGTTGTCCGGGTTGTAGAAGGCGAACAGGAACAGCACCGCCAGTCCGGTCAGGCCGATCAGCAACACCAGATTGACCACCGTCTTGCGACCCGAGAGGATGGTCATGCCGATGTTGTAGAGGAAGGCCAGAGCGACGATCACGATGCCGATCTTGGTGATGGTCGGCTGCTCGAGGAACTCGCGCCCCATGGTCGGCAGCAGGTCGTTTCCGGTCATCTTCGCCAACCCCGAATAGGGCACCAGCAGGTAACCCAGGATGGTGAGTGCCCCGGCGACCAGGAAGACCCAGAACATCAGCACCGCCAGCCCCGGGCTGTGCAGCTCACGTTCGGCCTCTTCCGGCACCAGATAGTAGGCCGCCCCCATGAAGCCAAACAGGATCCATACGATCAGCAGGTTGGTATGGACCATGCGCGCCACGTTGAAGGGAATCTCGGGGAACAGGAAATCACCCACGACATATTGCAGCCCCAGGATCAGGCCAAACAGGATCTGTCCGGCAAACAACCCGATGGCCGCGGTGAAATACAGCTTGGCTACCGCTTGTGATTGATATTGCATGGCTCTCGTCCTCCGCTCGGATCAGCCCTGGATATTCGGTGGCCAGTTGGCCGTATTGATCTCGGACGAATACTTCAGGAACTCGGCGATGGCATCGAGCTCCTCGTCCGTGAAATTGAATTGCGGCATGCTGCGACGACCGGGAATACCGTCTTTCGGACGACTCTTGATGAAGCCGATGATGCCGGCCTTGCCGCCCAGGCGCTTGTAGGCATTGCCCAGCTCGGGGGCAAAGTAGGCGCCTTCTCCCAGCAGGGTATGGCACCCGATGCAATCATTGTTCTCCCACAGGCGCTTGCCCATTGCCACCTTCTCGGTGATCTCCTGGCGATTGTCGCGATCCGGCAACGCGCCCTGGGTATCGAAGGTCAAGGCCAGGAACAGCAACAGGAAGAACAGGCTCCCCCCGTAGAATATGTTGCGTGCCATGGCCTTGGTGAAAGCCTCTGACATGGTCGTACCCTCCGCTAGCTGAAGTTGTGTGTTCAATCTCTCCTGCCACACCGAGCCTAGCCTTGATCTTCATCAAGCGGCGTTCCGCACATTTGCGCCAGATCAAGAAAACGCCGATTTATGTCGTTTTTGCTTCTCCGGCATCGCTCTCCGCGATGCCTTTCACCCACGACACGCTAGAATGCCGACTGCCGCAACGACGACGAGAACGCAGTACATGAAAGCGCTTCTGAAACGGGGGCCGCTGTTCGCGGCGCTCTCTGACGACCAGCTCGACCGCATCACCCAGCATGCGCGGCAGATCCGCCTGGAATCGGGTGAAGCCCTGTTCGAACAGGGTGAACCGGCAGAACGCTTCTACCTGGTGACCTCGGGGCAGATCAAACTGTTCCGCTTGTCACCCAACGGCAACGAGAAGGTGGTGGAGATCGTCACCCCGGGCTGCACCTTTGCCGAAGCCCTGATGTTTCTGCAACACCCGACCTACCCGGTCAGCGCCCAGGCACTGACGTCCGCCGAGGTCATCAGCGTGGACGCCCGCGACTTCACCGTCATGCTGCACGAATCCACCGAGACCTGCTTCCTGCTGCTGGGCGATCTCAGCCAGCGCATCCGGGGACTGCTGCTGCGCGAGATCGACGAGCTCAGCCTGTACAGCGCCACCTGCCGGGTGGCTGGCTACCTGGCCGAGGCCGGCCCGCCGGACCGTGACGAGTTCGAACTGCCGGTAGCCAAACAGATCCTGGCCTCGCGTCTGTCGGTCAAGCCCGAGACCTTCTCGCGGCATCATCAAGAACCTGAGCGAGCGCGGCGTGGTGACGGTCAAGAACAGCCGGGTCACCATCCACGACCGCCAGCGCCTGCACGAAGTGGCCAATATCTGCGCGCAGCCGCAGGAAACGCTGCAAGCCAGTTTCCTCTATCCCTGCGATCCCTCGCACAAGCTGCCCGGCGGTTGAGATTCGGCCCGGGGACGGGCCTCCTACCGGTGGGAGCGGCCTCCTCGCCACGAACATTCGGCCCGGGACCAGGCCTCCTACAAACCTGTGGGAGCGGCGTCCCCGCCGCGAACATTCGGCCCAGGGATGGGCCTCCTGCTGTGGCAACGGCGTCCTTGCCGCGAATTGCCACCATTCAATGACTGGTTCCCGCCGAACGGGTGATCTTGTTGTGCACGTTGTACTTGCCCGAGGGCTTGACCATGGGCAGGCGCTTGACCTCCTCGAAGGTGGCCGCGTCGTAGACGATCACCGCGCCGTCACGGTCCCAGATGCTGAGCAGGGCATGCCGGCCATCCTTGTCGAATTCGACATGGGCGGCCGTCTTGCCGGGCACCGGCCGGAGGGTCCTGACGATCTCCAGGGTACGCTTGTCGATGATGTGTACTTCGTCGCGATGCGGACCGAAGAATACGTCCACCCAGGCATAAGGGGTGTTCTCGTGGCTGCGCATGAAGAACCCCGGTCCGTCGGTGCGAATGCGCTTGATGACCTGCCAGTCGCGCATGTCGATCACCGTCACCTCGCCCTTGCGCAGATTGGGCGTGGCCAGCACCGGTCGCCCCTGGTATTTCCAGGTGATGCCCGAGCCCAGGTGCGGCATGCCATCGAGCGCAAGATCGGCAATCTTGCGCCCCAGGTCGAGCTGGATCACCTGGCCCTTGCCACCATCACGCGAGGCGCCGATGAGCAGGCGATAGGCCGGATCGAAGAAGAAGTCGTCCAGGTAGTCACGCAGGCGGATGCGCCGCACCGGGAAACGCCCGTCGGCGCGCGCCACGCCCTCGTCCATGCGGTAGTCATGCATGGGGCCGTTGTACACCGGCAGGGGGTCGTCGACATAGCTGATCTCCCAGACCTCGGGAATGTCCTTGAGCGCGGCGATGAAGCTGTGGCGCGGCGGCGCATCGTAGACTGCACTGACCCGCGAGGTCGTCCCATCGTCGCCGGCCACCGGGATCACGCGGATCGGTGACAGATCGCGGGCATCCAGCAGTATCAGGCTGTGCGGCAGGTAGTTGGCAACCATCACGTAACGCCCGTCGGCGGAGACCGCCAGGTTGCGAGTGTTGATGCCGGCACGCACCTCGGCGGTGACCTGCAGGCTCCACATGTCGAAGCGGCTGATCCAGCCATCGCGCGAGGAGAAATACACGAAGCGGCCGTCCGGCGAATACTTGGGCCCACCGTGTACCGCGTAGTGCGTCTTCAGGCGGTGGATGGGCTGGAAACGATCGCCATCGAGGATGGTGGCATGGTGATCGCCCAGCTCCACCACCACGAACAGATTCATGGGATCGGCATCATGTACCGGGTGCGCCGGCAGAGCCGCCTCGTCCACCAGTACCTTGTGGCTGCCGCGGATCTGCGCCATCCCCCACTCCGGCACCCTGGGCAGGGGGGTATAGATGTAGTCGACCAGGGCCTTCACCTGGACATCGTCCAACTTGTCGGCAAAGGCCGGCATCTGGGTGGCCGGGCGCCCGTGCCTGATCACCTCGGCCGCCCTGTCGCGCTTCAGCCGATGCAGGTTCTCCGGCAGCAGGGCCGGCCCCATGGCCCCCAGCCGCCCCGGGCCATGACATTCCGCGCAATACGTCCGGTACAGGGTTTCAACAGCGGTTGCGCGGGCGGCGCCGACACCGGCCAGCAGCAAGGAAAGCAGCAACAGGAACCGGTGTTTCACTGTGCGCCGACCTCCAGACGGAAGGTGGCATGGCAGCCGACGCAGTTGTTCATCAACTGCGCCAGGCGTTCGGGAACCTCCGCGGTATCGCCCAGCGCCTCCACGTCCATGGCCAGGCGGTCGAAACCGTCATGGGTGGCAAAGCCCAGCTGCTTGAAGCCCAGGGGCAGCTTGCCCAGCAGGCTGCCGGGCACCGGCGCGGCCGCGGCACGCCCAACCGCACGCGCGGCCTCGGCGACGGCGGTGACATCACCCCGCACACTGGCATCCAGGACCTTCTGCACCGCCTCGAGAAAGGCGCGCATCTCGGCCAGCACCAGGTCGCGCTCGCCTGCCTCGAGGACGATGGCGGTACGCCCGTCGCTGGCCGGTACCGTCTCGCCGCTGAGGATGAATTTCCAGGCCAGGCCGGCGGCAGCAATGGCCAGCACGATGCTCAGGAACCAGCAGAATCGACACATGAAACAGGTACTCCCTTGAAAGACTCGCCGGTGCGTGTCCACGGAGTGACCGGGATGCGCTCGGGCAGACCAGTGACGCCGATCTCGGCATCGGCAAGATAACAGCCAGGGTCCTCGGCCCAGGGATTGCCGGTGAGCTGCCAGGCCCGGGTACGGCTGTTGCCCCCGCAGATGGCGCGCTCGGCACAGGCCGCACAGCGACCGAGCAGTGGCCGCCGGTCCTGCTTGAGTCCGGCCATCAACGGGTCGCGCGTATCTTCCCATATCCTGGAGAACGGGCGCTCGCGCACCGATCCCAGATCGTAGTCCCACCACATGGTATCGGGATGCACATGGCCGAGATTGTCGATGTTGGCGATGTTCACCCCCGAGGCGTTGCCACCCCAGCGCTCGAGCAAGGGCCGCAGGTGCTGCTCGCTGCCGGGAATGCGTTGGCGGGCCCAGTGCAGCAGGTAGACGCCGTCGGCGTCGTTGTTGCCGGTGACGAACTCGCGCGGACGCCCCGAAACGATGTGATTCCAGCAGGTGTCGAAGATCAGGTCCATGGCGGCGCGGGTCATGCGGTGATGGGCATCGTCCATGCGGTTCTTGTTGCCGCGCCCGGCATAGTTGAGGTGAGACAGGTAGAACTTGTCGATGCCCTCGGCATCCATCAGGCGCAGCAGGTCGGGCAGGTCACGCGCATTGTCGCGCGTGAGCGTGAAGCGCATGCCGACCTTGATGCCGGCATCCCGACACAGGCGGATGCCGCGCAGCGCCGCATCGAAGGCCCCTTCGAGCCGGCGGAAGCGATCATGGGTCGCGCGCATGCCGTCCAGGCTGATGCCGACATAGTCGTACCCCACCGCAGCGATGGCCTCGATGTTGTGCTCGTCGATCAGGGTGCCGTTCGAGGAGAGGCCGACGTAGAACCCCATGGCCTTGGCACGTTGCGAGATCTCGAAGATGTCCGGACGCATCAGGGGTTCGCCGCCGGAGAGAATGAGCACCGGCACCCCGTAGGCACGCAGGTCGTCCATCACTGTGAACACCTCCTCGGTGGACAGCTCGCCGGGAAAGTCCTTGTCAGCCGAGGTGGCATAGCAGTGGCGACAGGTGAGATTGCAGCGGCGCACCAGGTTCCAGATCACCACCGGACCGGCCGGCCTGTTCGCCGACGTGTGACGCGGGCGCACATCGGGATCGCTCAAGGCCTGCAGGTAACGGGTCACACGAAACATGAGGTGTCCTCCCTTCAGGCGACCAGGCGCATGCCGGTCTTCTTGAGTATGGCGGTGCTGAACAGCACCTCGTGGCCACGCACCGGCTCACCGAGCTCGCAGCGCAGGCGCTCCATCTTGTTGAGCACTTCGTGGCGGTCGTGCCCGTGCACCATGGCGAACAGGTTGTAGGACCAGATCCCCGAGTGCCGCGGGCGTTCGTAACAATGGCTCACCGCCTCCATGCCGCCAAGCTGCTGTCCCAGCTCTTCCGTCCACTGCTCGGGCACGCCCCAGACCGTCATGCCGTTGGCGCGCAGTCCCAGGCGATAGTGATTGGGCACCGCTCCGATACGCCGGATCACCCCGCCATCGAGCAGGCGCTGCAGCCGCACGATCACCTGCTCTTCATCGATGCCTATGGCCTCGCCAACCGCCCTGTAGGGCCGCGCCACGCGCGGCAACCCCGCCTGGGTGGCGGAGATCAGGAGGCGATCGAGTGTATCCAGGCGCACGGAAAGCGTGGACTTGCATGCCACCTCGCCGGGCACCGGCACCGTGCTCACAAAACCGTCTTCGCGCAGCTCCAGCCACAGTCCCAGATAGAAGGCCCTTCGGCGCGGAAAGTCATACACCGGGAAACCGGTTTCGTGCTGGATGCGTCGCAGTGTGCGGGCGACGCCATCGGGCCGGGAGCTGGCAACCACGAACCACATGTTCAGCCGATGATCGCGGCGGTAGTTGTGGGCCACCTCGGGCAAGGCGTTGACCCGTTCGGCCACCGCATCGAACAGGGAGTCGGGTACGCTCAGGGTCGCCAGGGTGAGACCACCACCCATGGCCTCGGCGTCATACAGCGGCCCGAAACGCGACAGCAGGCCCTCCTCGAGCAGACGTTCCACGAGTTGGATCAGGGCGACCTCCGACAGGCCGATGTCTGCCGCGACGATCGAGAAAGGTCGTTCGGCCAGAGGGAAGCCGCCCTGAAAACGGTTGATGAAGGCACGGGCACGGTCATCGATCGTGATCACGAGACCGCCCTCCCCGCCTCCACCAAATCTGCCGGCGCTTCTGGCAGATCGACAAAACGATAGCGTGCGCCGCGCTGCTTGAAGCTGCGACGACTGAACAGCACGGCATGTGGCACCTCCTCGAGGCCGCAGGCAACGATCAGCTCGCCCACCCGCGCTTGTACCTCGGCACGATCACGCCCGTGAATCATGGTGAACAGGTTGTAGGGCCAGACCGGCAGGCGGCGCGGCCGCCGGTAGCACAGGGTGACGAAGTCGAATCGGCCGAAGCAATGTCCCACTTCGGCGACCCGCTCGTCCGGCAGATCCCAGACCACCATGGCATTGGCGCGATAGCCCAGGCGCCGGTGGCGCACCACCACGCCCAGACGCTTGATGGTGCCGTCGCGCTGCGGGGAGCGCACCCGGCGCATCACCTCGTCCTCGCTCATCCCCAGGCGTGCCCCGATCACCGCCCAGGGACGGGGCACCAGGGGCAGGCCCTCCTGGATGACGGCAATCAATGCCGTTTGCCGAGGGTCTTCGATCAAGCCGTGTTCTGTACTCATGTCCATTGCAGACGAAACCCCAGGTCGATGAAATAGCCCTCGAGCATCGGCAACTCCAGCACCTCCAGTCCGGTATGACGCTGGATGCGCGCGAGAACCGAGCACAGGTGCGCCTGGTCGTCGGCGGTGACCACGAACCACAGGTTGAAGTCATGCTCGCGCTCGTAGTTGTGATTGACCTCCGGCAGGCTGCTGATCCAGGCGGCGATCGCCTCGAGCCGTTGTTCCGGCACGGCCATCGCCACCAGGGTGCTCACGCCGATGCGATTGGGACGGAACACCGGCCCCACGCGACTGATCAGTCCGGCTGCCTGCAGACGGCGCAGACGCGTGAGCACCTCCTCCTCATCGATGCCCAGCTGCTCGGCCATCACCGCCCAGAGGCGCTCCACCACCGGCAGGTCCTGCTGGAAGTCGTCGAGCAGGCGGCGGTCGATGGCGTCGAGCGTATCCTGGGCCGTGGCCGTCATGGCTAGAGTCCGATCCGATGGGCGCGCGCCGCCATGAAGATACCGCTGGGCTTGCGTGCCGGCAGCTCGCGCAGCAGCCGGTGGCTAGCCGTGTCGTAGATCTGCACCCGGTCGCGGTCGCGCACCGAGATCCACACCTCCTCACCACATGGCTCGAACTCCATGTGCAGCACGCCCTTGCCCGGCTCCAGGGTGTCGCTGACCTTCAGGGTCTCGACATCGATGATCTGCACCTTCTCGTTGTTCGGAAAGGCAAAGTTGACCCACACCTCGCGTCCGTCGGGACGGGCCTCGACGAACACCGGCTGGCCATATACCGGGATGCGCGCCAGCTCGCGCCAGTCGCGCAGGTCGATCACCAGCACCGCGTGCAGCCCCACCGCGGGCACGAAGGCGCGGTCACCGGCGACCGCCCAACCCTCCAGGTGCGGCATCTTGTAGACCGGCAGCTTCTTCTCGCCACGACCATAGTGGTCGAGGATGCGGCGCCCCCCGCGCTCGGGATGCCAGAGGTCGAGCAGGGCCATGCCGTCCTCGCCGAACAGGCCGGCGATGTAGTAACGCCCGTCGGGGGTGATCAGGCCGTCGTAGGGATTGCGCCCGATGTCCTTGAAACGGGTGATGCGGGGATGCCGAGGGTCCTGCATGTCGGCGATCCATATCTCGCCCGCATCCCACAGGCTGAACACGAAGCGGTTGCCGGGGGCATCCACCAGGCCGATCACCTTGGAGCGCAACCCGTCTCCCCAGGTGGCGGGGATGTCGGCCAGCAGTTCCAGGCTGTCGGCATCGAACACCTTGACCCCACCCGGGGTGTAGTTGGACACCGCGATCAGGCGGCCGTCCTGGGAGATGGCGCCGCCGATGCTGTTGCCGGACTGGATCACCCGCTTCTCCACCCGGGCGCAGAGCAGGTCAACCTTGCTCAGCCCGCCGTCGCGCCCGAACACGTAGGCGTAACGCCCGTCACGGGAGTACACCACCGAGGCATGCGACAGGTCGCCCAGCCCCTCGACCCGGGCGACGGCGGTGTTGTGCGTGGTCTCGACGATCTGCACCGCGCCGTCGGCGCGCTCGATGACGATCGCCAGGTCGCCGGTCCCGCGCAGGGCGCAGTCGTCGGCAAACAGGGGGCCGCTGAACAGGACCAGCAGGAGCCACCACCGCTTCATGGCCGTGCCCCCGTATCCGGAGCACCGCGCAGCAGGCGGTCGACCAGCCAGGCAATGTCCGCATCGGAGAGGATGGGCCCCCAGGGCGGCATGGCGGTACCGGGGCGGCCGTTGCGAATGGTGTCGATCAGGCCACTGGCGCGGCTTGCCGGCCAGCGCCTGCGGCCGCAGAGCCGGCCCCAGTCCGCCCTTGAGCGTCAGCCCGTGACAGGAGCCGCAATCCTGCAACAACATGGATTCGAGCACCGCCTGGCGCTGCGCACTCGGCGTCGCCGACTGGGCGAGTGCCGCCGAGACGACAAGACTAGATGCCACGATGCCGATCCTGAGCCACATGGGTGATTGCCTCGTTGAGAAACCCGCCTGCCGCCATGGCATCGGGAGAAAACCAGTCGAGCTGCTTTGCCAGGGCCACCGTCTCGCCGATGACCACCAGCAGGGGCGCGCCGAGGCCGGCTTCTTCCACCCGCTCGACGATGTCCCCGAGAGTCCCGACGACCCGGCGCTGCGCCGGCGTGGTACCGTGCTGGACGGCCAATGCCGGGGTGTTCGTGGGCATGCCGGCGCCCAGCAGTTCGCGGCGAATGCGTCCCAGAGAGGATAGCCCCATGTAGATCACCAGGGTGCTGCGCGTATCGGCCAGGCCATGCCAGTCCAGGTCGATCGGCTCGTCGTCGCGAAAATGCCCGGTCACCAGCTGCACGCCACGGCTCAGGCCACGATGGGTCAGCGGCACCCCGGCATAGGCACTGCACGCCGCCGCGGCGGTGACACCGGGCACCACATCGAAGGGAATGCCATGCCGGCGCAGATACAGGGCCTCCTCGCTGCCGCGCCCGAAGATGAAGGGATCACCGCCCTTGAGCCGTACCACCTCGCGCCCGCCACGCGCCAGGCGAACCAGCAGCGCGTTGATCTCGTCCTGGGACAGGGCGTGGTGGCCGCTGCGCTTGCCGACATGGATGCGCGACACCCCTGGGGGGATCTCGTCGAGAATGGCGGGGGATACCAGACGGTCGTAGACCACCACGTCGGCTGCCTGGAGGAGACGATGCGCTTGCCTTTCATGCTCTCGTCACCTCCCGTGCTGGAAACAGGGGGCGCGGGGTCTCCCCCGCGCCATGGTCTCAGTAGATGTCGTGCATGGTGTTGTAGACATTGAACTTGCCGGTCGGCGTGATCAGGCGCTTGTCCTTGATCACCTTCTTCGGCTTGAGCGTCTTGTCATCCACGATCACCAGTGCCGACTGCTGGGTCTTGCCGTTCCACACCGAGAACCAGACCTCGTCGCCCGCCTTGTTGAACTCGGGTTGAACGACCCGCTTGGGCCCGTCACCCAACTTGGCCCATTCGGCGATGGGCAATACCTTGTAGCCGCGGTCGAGGTGGTCGATGTCGAACACCGCCACTGACTGGCTCACCCTGGGATCGGGATTGAGCGCGGTATCGACGTACAGGTGCTTCGACTTCGGGTGGGTCTTGATGAACAGCGAACCGCCGCCCTGGCCCTTGAGCTTGCGCACCATCTTCCAGGCATATTGCGGATGTCCCTTGGGATCGGTGCCGATCACCGCGACCGAGTCGTCACCCAGGTGGCTGGTCGCCCAAACCGGCCCATACTTGGGATCGACGAAGTTGGCGCCACGCCCGGGGTGCGGGATCTTGCCGACCTCGATCATCTTCACCAGCTTGTCGTCCTGGGAATCGATGACGACGATCTTGTTGGAGTTGTTGGCCGCGGTCAGGAAGTAACGCTGGGTAGCATCCCAGCCACCGTCATGCAGGAAACGCGCGGCGTCGATGGTGGTCACCTTGAGGTTGTCGATGTCCTCGTAGTTGACCATCAGCACCTTGCCGGTCTCCTTGACGTTGACGATGAACTCCGGATGCTTGTGCGAGGCCACGATGGCCGCCACGCGCGGCTCCGGATGGTATTCCTGGGTGTCCACCGTCATGCCACGCGTCGAAACGATCTTCAGCGGCTCGAGCGTCTCGCCATCCATGATCACGTACTGCGGCGGCCAGTAGGTGCCAGCGATCGCGTATTTGTCCTCCCACCCCTTGTACTTGGAGGTCTCGACCGAACGCGCCTCGAGGCCGACCTTGAGTTCGGCCACCGTCTGCGGTTTCTTCATCCATAGATCGATCATGTTGATCTTGGCATCCCGTCCGATCACGAACAGGTAACGGCCAGAGGCCGACAGGCGCGAGATGTGCACTGCGTAACCGGTCTGGATGGTGGTAACGATCTTCTTGGTATCGCCGTCGATCAGCGCGATCTTGCCAGCGTCACGCAAGGTCACCGAGAACAGATTGCTCAGGTTGAGGTTGTTCATCTGTTTCTTGGGACGTTTCTCCGGCGGTACCAGCACCTTCTAGGTCGCCTTCATCTCCTTCATGCCGAACTCGGGCGGCACCGGCGGCTCGTGTTGCAGGTAGCGCGCCATCATGTCCACCTGGGCGGGACTCAACTGCCCGGACGTCCCCCAGTTGGGCATGCCGGCCGGCGAGCCATAGGTGATGAAGGTCTTGAGATACTCGGTGCCCCGCTTGCGCGTGATGTCGGGTGTCAGCGGCTTGCCCGTGGCCCCCTTGCGCAACACGCCGTGACAACCGGCGCAACGCTCGAAGAAGATGCGCTTGGCCTCGGCGAACTCGGCCTTGGTCATGGGCGGCCCGTCGCCCCCGATGAGGTCCTTGGTGCCCTCCGAACTCATCGCGCTCGGTGCGCCCTCGTAGCTCATCTCCGTCTTGCTGCAGCCGGGGTGCGCATGTTGCGTGGCCAGCGCCACGTTCATCGCCAGCGCCAGCGATGACAGGAAGAATGCACTTCCAATTATGGTTCCTGGTTTCATGCTCGATTCTCCTGCCCCCGCAGGGGCGAATGGACGTGATACGTCGCGTCATGGTCAAGTATCGAGCAGCCCCCGAAACCCGCCTTGACAATGGTCAAGGACATGAGAGGCCGATACCGAAATCGGCGGCACTTTGATGTGGGTCAAAGACGCGGCCCCGAGCCGGGGCCGTCACTGGAAGGGCTACAGGCGCAGGCGGCGCAGGCGCAGGGCGTTGCTCACCACCGTGACCGAGCTCATGCTCATTGCCGCTGCGGCGATCACCGGACTGAGCAGGATGCCGAAGAAGGGATAGAGCACCCCGGCAGCCACCGGGATACCCAGGGAGTTGTAGACGAAGGCGCCGAACAGGTTCTGCCAGATATTGCGCAAGGTGGCGCGAGAGAGTGCCACCGCGTCGGCCACGCTGCTCGGCGAACTGCGCAGCAGAGCAATATCCGCGGCCTCGACGGCGACATCCGTCCCCTGGCCGATGGCAATTCCCACGTCGGCCTGGGCCAGCGCCGGCGCATCGTTGATGCCGTCGCCCACCATGGCCACCACCTTGCCCTGCTGCTGCAGGCGCGCGACCTCGTCACGCTTGTCGCCGGGCAGCACCTCGGCGAGTACCCGGTCGATGCCGATGCGCGCGGCGACCGCCTCGGCAGTGTGCCGGTTGTCACCGGTGAGCATCACCACCTCGATGTCCAGTTCGTGCAGACGCCGCACTGCCTCGGCGGCCTCGTCGCGTACCCGGTCGGCCACACTGATGATGCCCAGCAGGCGCCCTTCGCAGGCCACGAACATAGGCGTCTCGCCCTCGCCCGCGCGCCGTTCCACCTCGTCCAGCAGGGCGTCGACAGCGATGCCGTTCTCGTCCATCAGGCGCCGGTTGCCGATCAGACAGGCACGACCTGCCACCCGTCCGCGCACGCCCGCGCCCGAGATCGCCTCGAATTCCTCGACCGCAGCCGGTTCCAGATCCTGCGCCTGGCCATGTTCGACGATCGCCTGACCCAGCGGATGTTCCGAGCCCGTCTCCAGGGCAACGGCAATCCCCAGCAGCTCGTCCTGGTCCACGCCGGCCACTGCCTGTACGCCAACCACCTGCGGCCGCCCCTCGGTGAGGGTGCCGGTCTTGTCGAACACCACGGTGTCGAGCTGCCCGGCACGTTGCAGGGCCTCGCCATTGCGGATCAGGATGCCGTGTTCTGCCGCCTTGCCCACGCCAACCATGATGGAGATCGGTGTCGCCAGGCCCAGGGCACAGGGACAGGCGATCACCAGCACCGTCATGCCGGTGACCACCGCGTAGGCGAGTTGCGGTTCGGGACCGAAGCGATACCAGACGAAGAAAGTGATCACCGCCACGCTCACCACCACCGGCACGAATACCGCCGCCACCTTGTCCACCAGGCGGCCGATGGGCGGCTTGCTGGCCTGTGCCTGGCGGACCAGTTCGATGATGTGCGCCAGCGCGGTATCGCGGCCGATGCGCGTGGCGCGCATCAGGAAACTGCCCTGGGTGTTCAGCGTACCGCCATAGACGGTATCGCCCACCTGCTTGGCCACCGGCATGGGCTCGCCGGTGAGCATGGATTCATCGACATGCGAACTGCCCTGGATGACCTCGCCATCGACCGGGATGCGGTCGCCCGGGCGGATACGGATGGTCTCGTCCAGACCGATCTCCTCGACCGGCAGATCCAGCTCCTTGCCGTTGCGGATCACCCGCGCGGTGCGCGGTTGCAGGCCGATCAGGCGCTTGATCGCCAGCGAGGTCTTGCCGCGCGCCTTGCTCTCCAGCGCCGAACCAAGCGACACCAGACCGATGATGATCAACGCGGCATCGAAATAGGCATGCCGCGCCCGGCCTTCAGACTGGCGAACGCTCCGCGGAAGAAATGGCCACCCACGGTGGACAGCACCGCGAAGGTGATCACGCTGATCACCAGCCAGACCCCCTGCCCCTGATCCACGGGCGGCAGCCAGCCGGCGAAACCGGCGACGAACAGCCCGAGGCCGATGCCGCCGGCCACCAGAGCGCGCCACCAGAGACGGCGGTACTCGGCCAGCTCGCGTTCTTCCTTCTCGCTCTCGTCGTCCAGGCCGCGCAGTTCGGCGGCATCGTAGCCGGCCTTGCGCACCGCTTCGATCAGGGCATCGGCGGACACCCCTTCGCCCTCGACCAGCGCGGTGCGCTCACCCAGGTTGACCACCGCCGAGCTCACCCCCGGCACCGCCTTGAGCGCGTCTTCAACTGCGGTGACACAGCCTGCACAGGCCATGCCGTTGATTGAGAGCCGGACCGGATCGCTCATCAGTCGGCGGCCTTTGCAGGATACCCGGCATCGGTGATGGCCTGCGCCACCTGGGCGGGATCGAAGTCACCGGAAACGGTGGCCCGGCCGCTATCCAGATCGACCTCGACGGTCGTCACCCCGGACAGGCCCTCGACCGCCTTCTTGACGGCCGACACGCAACCCATGCACTTCATCCCCTGGATCTCGAACGTCTTTTCCATTGTCTGCTCCTCGTTGCGTCAACAAGACTATTGTTGCGGTTGCAGGCGCTGCTTCGCCCGACTCAGGTCTTCCAGACTGGCCGCCGGGATCGGCGCCCGGAGTCCACCCTGCCCGCTGGCGCGCGGGCGGTTGCGCTCTTCCCAGATCGCATAGATCCGATCCGGCCACTTGGACTGGAACCAGGCGATCGCCGCCAGCATCTCCTCGTTACTGAGCTTGCCTGCGAAGCCCGGCATGGTACCACCCAGCTTCTGTCCCCCCATGCGGATCTGCCGCAGCAGCACCTTCAGCGAATGATGCCACGCATGGGCCGTGCCGTTCAGGGGCGGTGGCGGATACTTGCCGTCCGGCCCGGCCTTGCGCCAGTCCGGAGTACCCTCGGCCTGCTGGCCGTGACAGCTCGCACAATGCTGCTGAAACACCTGCTCACCCTGTCGCAACTGGGCCTCCGAGTACCAGCGTTGGGAACCGGCGGCAGTCGCCACACCAGCCAGTAGCAGCAGGGCGGAGAAAGCGCCCAGTCGAAATCGATGATTCATGTGCCTCTCCTTCAATGTGAAGCGAAGACCGTCGCCTTGCCATCGTTGGCGATGGCGAGTACCTGGTAGGGCTGCGGTGCCTGTCCCGGCACCTCCATGCCGGGCGATCCCATGGGCATGCCCGGTGCACTCAATCCGCGGATATCGGGACGTTCGGTCAACAGGCGCCGCACATCGGCCGCCGGCACGTGTCCCTCGATGAAATAACCACCCACGATGGCAGTGTGGCAGGACCTCGCCCGGTTTGGCACCCCGTGCTCTTCCTTGATCGCCGGCAGGTTACGGGTGTTGCGCGCCTCGACCGAATAACCGGCATCGCGCATGTAATCCACCCACTGGCGGCAACAGCCGCAGCTGGGGTCCTTGTAGACGACGATGTCGGCCGCAGCCGCCGATTGCGATCCGAGCAACCAGGCGGCGCTGCCGCCGACGATGGCCAGACCGGCGGCCAGCACGATACCGTTGCGCCAGCCCGTCTTCCTGTTCGATGACTTGGACATGAGGCATTCCTCTTCTGTTCGGCATGTGACGGCACCGGGGACCACCCCCGGTGCCGTCCCCTGGTCAGCGGACGAGCCGCTCGGTACGGGACATGCCGGCCTCGGCATGTCCCGGGATATTGCAGGAGAAGACGATTTCGTCCTGCCCGTCGAAAGTCCACACCAGCTCGCGAGTCTGGCCAGGCTCCACGGTGACGGTATTGCCATCGGCATGCACCATTCCGGGCATGCGACGCATCATCTCGCGATGGGCCGCCTGCTCCGCGGCGCTGCCAATGGAGAACTCGTGGCGGATGCTTCCCCGGTTGGTGACCACGAACTTCACCGTCTCACCAGGACGAGCGGTGAAGGGCGTCTTGAAGTCCAGACGCATGGCATCGAGCAGGTCCACCGCGATCACGCGATCCACTCGCGCCGGGTCACCTGGGCGACCGACCGCACTGCGTCCGTGATCGTCGTCATGCCCACCTTCCGCGTGTGCGTGCATGGCGGCATGTCCATGCCCTTCGGCATGGCCACTCTCGTGCCCATGCCCGCCCTCGTGAGACCCTCCGGCCAGAACACCGCCACCCAGGAGCATCCCGGCCAGCACCAACAATAGCTTGTTGTTCATCTCTCTCCTCCTGTATCAGAACCAGGCACGAATACCAATCACGAACTGCACATCGTCCGCCTTCTCGCCGGCTGCTCGTGCCAGGCCCGCAGTCTCACCGAACTTGCGGTTCCAGTTGACGCCGACGTAAGGCGCGAACTCACGTACGAATTCGTAGCGCAGGCGCAGACCGGCTTGCATGTCCGCCAATCCGGCGCCGATATCCCGCTTCTTGTCGTCGCGGGCATAGAGGTTGAACGTCACCTCGGGCGAGAGAATGAGCTGCTGGGTGAACAGCAGTTCGTACTCGAACTGGCCACGCAAGACGAACTGACCTTCGTCGCTGACAAAGGCAGCCACATCGGTTTCGAACCAGTAGGGCGCCAGTCCCTTGAGACCGAGAGCCAACCAGGTCTGGTCCGGTTTGGGTCGGAAATCCTGGCGCAGCCCCACCTGCAGGTCCCAGAAGGGCGCTACCGCCCGGCTGTAGAGTGCCTGCACCTCCAGTTCCTCGGTCTTGCCATTGACGCGTGCCGCATCGATCTTGAACCAGGCCTTGTGCAGATCCTTTCCGATCCAGGCCTCGCCCTCGAGCACCAGCGGATCGGGGCCATCGGTATAACGGTGCTCGAGCTGATTGATCATCACCTTGGCGAGCGTCGGATCGTCCTCCATGGCCGCCTGGGCCACCGGGTTCAGGGTCGCCATCGCCAGCAGGGACAGCAGGGACAGCAGGGTCTTCTTGAACTTCTTCATGGTGCTCTCTCCTCAGCTCACGATGACTTTGCGGAACATGCCGGCCATGTGGTACAGCAAGTGGCAGTGATAGGCCCAGCCACCCATGGCATCTGCCGTGACCAGGTAGCTGATGCGGGCGCCGGGTTGCACGATCACCGTGTGCTTGCGCGGGATGTGGTCAGGATCGCCGGTCTCCAGGTCGCTCCACATGCCATGCAGGTGGATGGGGTGGTTCATCATGGTGTCATTGATGAGATTGATGCGCAGACGCTCGCCGTACTTCATGTGGATGGGCTCGGCATCCGCGTACTTGACCCCGTTGATCGACCACATGTAACGCGCCATGTTGCCGGTGAGATGCAGATCGATTTCGCGTTCGGGCTCGCGCGGATCCGGTGTCTTGCCCAGGTTGCGCAGATCGGCATAGGTCAGCACCCGTCGGCCGTTGTCGCGCAATCCGATACCGGGATCGTCGAGGCGGTAACGGGCAGCGTCGGCGCGCATGTCGATATGCGGTCCGTACTCGGTCGGCGCATGCACCACGGGACGCTTGCTGCCATAACCCGCGGGCCCCGACCCCATGGGAAGCCGCTGCTTCATGCCACCGTGCTGCATGCCGGACATGTCGTGGCCCATCTTCATGCCACCGTGGTTCATGCCATGCATGCCGTGGCCCATCATGCCCATGTCCATGCCCATGTCCATGCCCATGTCCATGCCCATGTCCATGTGCCCCAGGATGGGCGCCGGGTCCATCTCCGGCACCTCTGCAGTCAGAGCCGGATCAGGGGTCAGGGTGCCGCGTGCATAGCCACTGCGATCGATGGCCTGGGCAAAGATGGTGTAGGCGCGATCGTCGCTCGGTTCCACGATGACGTCATAGGTCTCGGCCACTCCCATGCGGAACTCATCCACCGTGACCGGCTCGATATACTGGCCGTCGGCCGCCACCACGGTCATCTTCAGCCCGGGGATGCGTACATCGAAGAAGGTCATGGCCGAGCCGTTGACGAAGCACAGGCGCACCCGCTCACCACGCTTGAACAGGCCCAGCCAGCCGTCGGCAGGCGCCACGCCATTCATCAGGAAGGTGTAGGTGTAGCCGGTAACGTCCGAGATGTCGCGATCGGACATGCGCATCTCGTTCCACATCTGGCGGGCATTGAGAAAACCTTCCCAGCCCATCTTGTCGATGTCGGCAAGGGCGTCACTCAGGGTACGCTCGCGGCGATTGTAGTAGTCGGACAGCTTCTTGAGCTTGGCATAGATGCGGCTCGGATCCTCGTCGTTCCAGTCCGAGAGCATGACCACATAATCGCGATCGTAGGTGAAGGGCTCGGGCTCTTTCGGATCGATGACGATCACGCCATAGGCACCGGTCTGCTCCTGGAACCCGGAATGGCTGTGATACCAGTAGGTACCGCTCTGCTGCACCTGGAAACGGTAGGTGAAGCTTTCTCCCGGGCGGATACCCTTGAAACCGTTGGAGACATGCGGCACCCCATCCTGGTCGCTGGGCAGGATGATGCCGTGCCAGTGGATGGAGGCGTCCTCGGCCAGGTTATTGGTCACCTTGAGGGTGACGGTATCGCCTTCCTTCCAGCGCAGGATGGGCGCCGGCACCGAGCCGTTGATGGCGGTGGCAAAGCGCTCCTTGCCGGTGAAGTTCACCTTCAACGGGCTGTAGGTGAGATCGAAACGGGTACCGCTCAGGACCTTGGGCCCCAACCGTGCCTGCAGCTGTTCGGCACGGGTCGGCGCTGCGTGCAGCCCCAGGCCCAGCAGCGCGCTGCCAGCGGCCACGCCCTGCACGAAACGACGACGTGTAAACGAAAGATGATCGCCCACGAAGGGCATCAATGGATTCGACTGTTCAAGACTTCCTCGGTTATTGCACGTGTCCACGGCCTGTTCATGGATGTGGCCGGACACATGAAGTTCTCCCATCCCGATCGGGATGGCGTTACTACGATAGAGGAAATCAGGCCCGGGGGGGGCGATAAAGAACGGAAGGATGACAGGGGACCGCGGTTGGCAAATCAACCACGCTGGTATGTGCCGGTACAAGCACCGCCACCTCGATGGCACCGGGCAGGATGCCGGCCACGCAGGCGCCGCAGCTGATGCCGCTGCACACACCCTGCTCGCAGCACTGATCCGTGCATTGCTGGCAATCACCTACCATGCCGTCCACCTTGTCGGCCTGCACACCTGCGACATGGTCCACCGTCGAGGGCATACCACTCGCAACGCCACCGGCGGCAAGAGCCGCAGTCAACGGCATCAGCCCCACTACCAGGGCCAGCAGCAGACAAACGGACTGTCGAAGGAAACACGCCATGGCATCAGATTACCAGTTCGAGATCGCGCTGGCAAAGAAGACCGGACATGACGTAAAAAGTTCCCCGAAGGCGAAACTGCAGGACTGACCAGGGAAACGCTGAATCATTCTGGAACGATGAGATCGCCGACCGAAAGGCGTCAGTTCAAGGCGCCAATCGCATGGAATAGCCTGCTATTGCGAAGATCGGCAACGCAGAACCGGGCGATTTGGCGCCGCAAGATGCCGTCTCATGAGTTGATCAGAGGTTCCCTAGCTACCCTGCCCTGCTGGCGACACCGGCTTGAGATAACGCACGGCGGCATAGCCGACCTGGCCATCACGGGTACGTACGCGACACCAGCCGGGGCGCTTGGCATGATCGATGAACGAGACCTCTTCGGACCCGCGCAACACCTTGCGCACCTTGTAGTTGATACCCGGCCCCTCGCGCAGGTTGAGACTCTCTGCCACCACGCGGTACAGGCGATCAAGCCCCTGACCGATGTCGGAAGCCACGTGCGAAGCCGCATTGGCCATATTGGAAGCCAGCAGGAAGGGGTTGTTGGCCTCGAGCGGCATGGTCCGTACCAGGCGACGTGCCAGGTCCGCCGCCACGCCCTCGAGCTGATCGGGTTCGAGGTTGCTGACCGCCTTGAGCGCACCAACGGCCAGGTCGATCGGCGTCAAGGGCACCGAACCGGCTCGTCCCTGAGCAACATGCCGGCCAGTCCAGACCCGCTTGCCGCTACTGGCACGCACCAGTTCGAGATCGGCACCAATGCGGATACTGGAATACACGCCAAGAAAATCGACATTGAAGTCGGTGATGCGGCCGGTCAGCAGCCAGTCACAACCGACACGCTTCGCAACCGCCCTCAGTGCCCTGGCGCCACTTACCGGCTTGCCACCAGTCGCCCGGTCGATCAGACCGAGTTCGATATCCTTGGGGGCATGAGCACTCACGAAGCCATAGAGCATGCTGCGCACCAGACGCTGCTTGTCGGCCGCCTCGAAACGCAACCGGTAGGCACGGGGCGCAGCCTTCTTCTTCGCCTTGCCGTCCTGCCCCACCTTGGCGACAGTGGACTGGGGAAACTCCAGCGAGTGATCTACCTCGCCCGCCTTTCGGGCATCCACGCTCGGCAGATAATCAAACGAAATCGCATCGCTTGCTTCCGGAGCAACCTCGAGCGGCAGCACGGCGACACACTCCGGTGTCCGAAAGTTGGGCTCGAGATAGATGCGATAGCTCACCTGGTCGAACATGCCGGCCTTCTGGGCTTCATCTCCGTCCTTGACCAGCGAATATTGCGGCGTATTGACACAGCCGCCGAGCACGAAGGCTGTCGATAACACCAAACCGCTGACCATCCGCATTTTCATTGTGCCCACCATGTTGAGGAGACTTTTCGGGATCTGACGGCGAATCCTAGTGCAACAACATGCCGCCCATGAGTGAATACGTTCACGAAGACGGACATTTCCCGGCAATCTGTAGCAGGATGCCGCGAAAGCGTGAACCAGTCCGCGATGAAGGGAAGCGCCTTCCCTGACGCTGCGCAAGAAAAAACCCGGCCGTGTCGCCACTGCCGGGTCCTGTTGGCGTCCCGTAGGGGAGTCGAACCCCTGTAACCAGCGTGAAAGGCTGGGATCCTAGGCCTCTAGATGAACGGGACAGAAACCTTTTCCGAATTGTTTACAGAAACCTTTTCCGAATTGTTTACAGAAACCTTTTCCGAATTGTTTTTGGTGGAGCCAGGCGGGATCGAACCGCCGACCTCAACACTGCCAGTGTTGCGCTCTCCCAGCTGAGCTATGGCCCCGTCGAGCGAGGCGCGAATCTTAGTGCAGGAGCCTGCACTTGTCCAGCCCCCGAGAGCGGTTTTCCCGGCTCCTCCGCGAGGCGACCTGCGCCTTGAACGGGCGCGCATGATACCCAAGTTTTTTTCTATTTCAAGAGGGAATCGGAAGAAACCGCAAAGACGCCAAGGACACAGGAATTATCCAGAAGAAACCTCGGACACCGCGCGCGGGGTCGACCACAGAGGGCACAGGGTTTTATTGCCGGCCCTGGAGCACAGCCGAAGGTTCGCGGCGGAGACCCCGCTCCTGCCGGGCGGTGTCCATGCAAGCATTACCTTCGTGCCCTTTGCGCCCTTCGTGGCAAACCCTCTGCGGACGGCTTCGAAACGCTCCGGCCTCCCGGCATACGGCGTGTGCCGGTCCCGCTCATCCTTCCGCCGGCTCGCCCAGCAACGCCAGCAACCGCGCCTCGTCGATCACACTCACGCCGAGAGATTGCGCCTTGTCGAGCTTGCTGCCGGGGTCTTCGCCGGCGACGACATAGTCGGTCTTTTTCGACACGCTGCCGGAGACCTTCGCACCCAGCGCCAGCAGGCGTTGCTTGTAGTGGTCTCGGGGACGACCCAGCTTGCCGGTGAGCACGAAGGTGAGTCCGGCCAGCGGCTGTTCGGCAGCGCGTTCGCCGGCGGGGTCGGGCCAGTGCACCCCCGCTTCGAGCAGGGCGTCGATGACCTCGTTGTTGTGTGGCTGGCGGAAGAAGGTGACGATCTTCTCGGCCAGCACCTCGCCCACCCCCTCGATGCGTACCGAAGGCGTGTTGGCCAGTGCCTCGGGCCCGGCATCGAGCAGCTCGCCCAGCGTCGGGAAACGCTCGGCGAGCAGTGCCAGATGCACCGGCCGGCACCACTTCAAGCCCTGTGGCGGCGGCGCCCGGGCGGTCGGGGTATCCGGCGCCAGCCCGGCAGCTTCCAGGGCCGCATGCAGGGCCCTGGCCTGGCTGGGGCGGATCTCGACCAGGTCGCTCAGGGTCAGCGAGCGGATCGCCTCCAGCGATCCCAATGTCTGCGCCAGCACCCCGGCCATGGTCTCGCCGATGCCGAGGATACCCAGGGCGAACAGGAAACGGCCCAGGGTGGTCTCCCGGGAACGCGCAAGCGCGGCCAGCAGGTTGTCGGCCGACTTCTCGCCCATGCGCTCCAGGCCGATCAGTTGTTCACGGGTGAGCTGGTAGAGATCGGCCGGGGTCTCGACCAGGCCGCGATCCACCAGTTGTTCGACCAGCTTGTCGCCCAGGCCCTCGATGTCCATGGCCTTGCGCGAGGCGAAGTGCTTGATCGCCTCCTTGCGCTGCGCCGGGCAGAACAGGCCGCCGGAACAACGCGCAATGGCCTCGCCCTCGGGACGGATCGCCGCCGAGCCGCAGACCGGGCACTGCGCGGGCAGCACCACGCGGCGAGCACCGGCAGGCCGGCGTTCGGGCAGACTGCGCACCACCTCGGGGATGACATCGCCGGCGCGACGCACGATGACAGTGTCACCAACCCAGATGTCCTTGCATTCGACCTCGTCCATGTTGTGCAGGGTGGCGTTGCTCACCGTGACCCCGCCGACGAATACCGGCTTGAGTCGCGCGACCGGCGTGAGCGCGCCGGTGCGCCCGACCTGGAAGTCCACGTCCTCGACCACGGTGAGCGCCTCCTCGGCAGGAAACTTGCGCGCGATGGCCCAGCGCGGCGCACGCGCCACGAAACCCAGCGCCTGCTGCCAGTCGAGGCGGTCGACCTTGTAGACCACGCCGTCGATGTCGTAGTCCAGTTCGGGCCGCCGCTCGAGCATGCGCCGATAGTAGGCATGGCAGGCATCGATGCCCGCACATGATTCGAGCTCGCGCGGGATGGGCAGCCCCCAGTCGCGCAGCAGGGCCATATTGCCGCTGTGGGTCTCGCGCATGGGATGACCGACCACCTCGCCGACTCCGTAGGCAAAGAAGGTCAGCGGCCGCTCGGCAGTGACCCGGGAACCGAGCTGGCGCAGGCTGCCGGCAGCCGCATTACGCGGGTTGGCGAAGGGCTTCTCGCCACGCTCGAGCTGACGCCGGTTGAGCGCCTCGAAACCGCTCTTGGGCATCACGATCTCGCCGCGCACCTCGAGCACCTCGGGCCAGCCTTCGCCGATCAGGCGCAGTGGCACGGCGCGGATGGTGCGCACGTTCTGGGTCACGTCCTCGCCGACGTGGCCGTCGCCACGGGTCGCGCCCTGCACCAGCACGCCCCGCTCGTAGCGCAGGCTGATCGCCAGGCCATCGAACTTGGGTTCGGCCGAGTAATCGACGCGCTGCATCCCCAGGCGCTCGCGCACCCGGCGGTCGAAGTCGTCGAGCTCCTGGTCGCTGAACGCGTTGTCCAGCGACAGCATGGGTACCGCGTGGCGCACCTCGGCGAAGGCCGACAGGGGCTTCGCGCCCACCCGCTGAGTCGGCGAATCGGGAGTGACCAGTTCCGGGTGTTCGGCCTCCAGCGCCTGCAGCTCGCGCATCAGGCGGTCGTACTCGGCATCCGGGATCTCGGGATCGTCGAGCACGTAGTAACGGTAGTTGTGGTAGTCGATCTCGCGGCGCAGGGCCTCGATGCGCTGGCGGATGTCGTCGCTCAATGTCGGCTCCGGAGC
Organism: endosymbiont of unidentified scaly snail isolate Monju; assembly: GCF_000801295.1. Classification (NCBI taxonomy): domain Bacteria; kingdom Pseudomonadati; phylum Pseudomonadota; class Gammaproteobacteria; species endosymbiont of unidentified scaly snail isolate Monju. Next base: position 1,719,526 of record NZ_AP012978.1, read on the forward strand.
AGCTGAATCTTGCGGCGGTGTTCCAGTATCCGGTCACGTGTGTGCTCGATGGCCTGGCGGGTGAGCGGGTTGCGCGCCTCGTCGCGCAGCTCGCCATCGAGCAGGGCCACCAGGCGCTCGGCGGTGAACAGCATGTCGCTGTAGATGGCCATGCCGTCCTGCACGCCGGGCAACTGGGTGAACAGCACCAGGCCGGGGGTGGAGAAATCCGGGTCCGCCTTCTTCGGGAAGGTGCCGGGCTCGAGCACATTGGCCAGGCTGAACAGCACCTGACCGCGGTCGTTCTCGCGGTGGAAGATGTTCATGGCGCCGTAGCGCATGTCGGTCGATTTCGCGGCCTGGCGCACCTGTTCGAGGGTGAAAGGCTCGCCCTTGCTCATCACCACGATCTGCAGGATCAGGCGCGGCACCTCGTCGAGCAGCGCGGGGTCGATGTGCAGGTAATCGCTCTCCGCCTCGGCATTGAACGCCAGGTCCATCGAGAGCTGGGTCTCGTTGTCGGGATCGGTGTCCTCCCAACGCTCGCGCACCACCGGCTCGCCGAGCGAGGGCTCCACCGCAGTCCGTCGCTGGCGCCGGCGTGCCTGCCGTGGCCGCCACTGGCGTCGCTGGTAGCGATCCCAGAGGTAGATGCCCACCACCAGCAGCACGCCCATGCCGAGCAGGATCAGGCGCAGCGTCGTCGCGTCCATGGCGTCCCCGTCACACCGCCGCCAGCGAGGCAGCCTCTTCCACGTCCACCGAGACCAGTCGGGAGACTCCCGGTTCGTGCATGGTCACGCCCATCAGCTGGTTGGCAATCTCCATGGTCACCTTGTTGTGGGTGATGAAGATGAATTGCACGTGCTCGGACATCTCCTTGACCAGTTGCGAATAACGACCCACGTTGGCGTCATCCAGCGGCGCATCCACCTCGTCGAGCATGCAGAAGGGGGCCGGATTGAGGCGGAAGATGGAGAACACCAGCGCCACCGCGGTCAGCGCCTTCTCGCCGCCAGACAGCAGGTGAATGGAGGAATTGCGCTTGCCCGGCGGGCGCGCCATCACCGTCACCCCGGTATCCAGCAGATCGTCCCCGGTCAGCTCCAGGTAGGCATGGCCGCCACCGAACAGCTTGGGGAACAGCTCCTTGAAGCCGGTATCGACCTTGTCGAAGGTCTCCTTGAAACGGGTTCGGGTCTCGCGATCGATCTTGCGGATGGCCTCTTCGAGCGTCTCCAGCGACTTGGTCACGTCCTCATGCTGGCGGTCCAGGTATTCCATGCGCTCGCTCTGCTCACGGAATTCGTCGATGGCCGCCAGGTTGATCGGCCCCAGACGCTGGATGCGCGTGGTCAGTTGCTCGGCACGCGCCTGCCAGGCCTGCACACTGGCGCCTTCGGGCATCTCCTCGAGCAACGCCGCGAGTTCGAATCCAGTCTCGCCCAGCTGCTCGCGCAGGGTACCGGCACGCACCACGATCTCCTGGCGGGCCATGCGTGCCTGATCGAGGGCGATACGCGTCTCCTGCACCTGCTGCTCCACGCCGTGACGCGATTGTTCCAGCTCGCGCAGCCGATGATCGATGCCTTCCAGGGCCTTGCGCGCCTCGGCCAGCCGGGCCTCCACGGCGACGCGCTCCTGCAACTGGGTCTCGAGCTGGATCTGCTGCTCGCCCATCGGCGCCTTGCTCTGCTCCAGCGCCTCGCGCAGCTCGGCCACCCGCTGCTCGAGCTGCGCGACCTGCGAATGCACCCGGTCGATGCCGGACCTCAGCGAGTCCTCGGTGCTGCGGATGGACTCGATGCGCAAGGCCAGTTCGTGCACCTCGGCATGCCGTGCGTTCGCGGCCTGGCGTGCCTCTTCGAGGCGCTGGCGCAGGCGTTCGCGTTCGGCCTGCAGCGATTCGCGCCGACGGTCCAGTTCGTCCACCCGCGCCAGTGCCGCGTGCAGGCGCTCGCGCGCCGCCTCGATCTGTTCCGCACCTTCTTGCAACTGCTGCTGCAGCTCGGCGGCTTCCTCTTCCAGACCGCCCAGGCGCTGGCGAATCTGCTCGGCACGCGCCTGCTTGCCCGAGAGCAGGGCCTTGATGTCGGCCAGGGCGCGCGCGCCGGCATCCTGCCGCGCCTGTGCCTCCTCGCGCGCCCGCTCCGCCTGGCGCAGGCGCTCGCGCGCCTCGGCCAGCAGGCGCTCCAGCTCCTCGATGCGCGGCGCCAGCTCCTGTTCGCGTTCACTGAGCTCGCGGATCTCGCGCTCGCGCGCCAGCACGCCCCGCTCGGCCTCGTTGCCCCGCGCCGCGGCCAGCCAGCCATTGCCCACCAGCACGCCTTCGGGGGTGATCAAGGACTCGCTCTCGCCCAGCTCGTCGCGACGCGTCAGGGCCTGCTCCAGATCGTCGGCCAGGTAGATCCCATTGAGGATGCCGATCAGCCCCGCCGGACCGCGCACCACCGAGGCGAGCGTCCCCGGCCGTGCAGCGGCCTGGCCTTCGCGGGTCTCGAACAGTCGTGCGCCGGCAGCCAGCAGGGCCTCGACATCGCCGGCATGAGACGCCAGGTCATCCACCAGCACGGCCTGCAAGTGCTGCCCCAGGGCCACCTCCACCGCCTGCTGCCAGCGGCCCTCGACCTCGATGCCCTCGAGCAGGCGGCGCGCGCCTTCCAGCCCCTGCCGTGAGAGCCAGTCGTTGAGCGCCTCATCGTCCTCGCCGCGTGCCGCCTGTTGCAGCGCCTGCAGGGAGGCCAGCCGCCCCTGGAGCGACTGCAACTCCGAACGCAGGCGGTCGAGCGTGTCCTGGCGCTGCTGGATCTCACCACGCGCCTGCTCGATGTCCTCGCGCGCCTGCTCGGTCTGTTCGCGCGCCTCGGCCAGTGCCGCCTCGGCCTCTTCCTCGCGACGCAACAGCTCGCGAATCTCGGCCTCCAGCTCGATATCGGACAGGCGGCGCTGCTCTTCCTGGTTGCGCTCGATGCGCCGCCGCAACTGCTGTTCCTGCTGCTCGAAGTGATTGATGCGGGTGCGCTCGACCTGCGCCTGCTGCGCCGGCTCGTTGACCTGTTCGTTGAAGCGGTCCCACTCGGCCTGCCAGGCCGCCATCGCCTCCTCGGCGGCCGCCAGCTGCTCGCGCGCGGCCTCCTCGGCCATGCGCGCCTCCTCCAGGCGCGGGCGGTCGCGCTCCAGTTCCTCGGCGAGCTGTTGCAGGCGGCTCTGGTCCTGCTGTCCCAGTTCACGCGCCTCGGCCAGCGCGCGCTCGGCCTGTTGCAGATCGAGCTCCTGCTGGCGACGCGCCTCGCGAGCATACTGGATGGCCTCCTCCAGGCGCGCGATCTCCGAGCCGATGGCATAGAAACGGCCCTGCACCTCGTTGAAGTGCTCGTTGGCCCCGCCATGCGCCTCGCGCTGCTGCTCGATCTCGGCCTCGACCTCGCGCTGGCGCGCGATCGCTGCCTCCAGTGCGGTCTCCAGCTCGTTGATGCGGCGGTCACGTTGCGCCACGTCGTCTTGCATCGACGACAGGCGCAAGGCCAGCAACTCGGCGCGCACCCGACGCTCTTCGTCCTTGAGGGTCTTGTACTTCTCGGCAGTGGCTGCCTGGCGCTCGAGGTGACACAACTGCTTCTGCACCTCTTCGCGCACATCGTCCAGGCGTTCCAGGTTCTCGCGGGTATGGCGAATGCGGTTCTCGGTCTCGCGCCGGCGTTCCTTGTACTTGGAGATACCCGCCGCCTCCTCGAGATAGACCCGCAACTCTTCGGGCCGGGCCTCGATGATGCGCGAGATCATGCCCTGCTCGATGATGGAATAGCTTCGCGGCCCCAGGCCGGTGCCCAGGAACAGGTCGGTGATGTCACGCCGGCGACAGCGCACACCGTTCAGGAAGTATTGCGACTGGCCGTCGCGCGAGACCTGGCGCTTGACCGAGATCTGCGCATACTGGGCGTACTGACCACCAGCGCTGCCATCGCTGTTGTCGAAGATCAGCTCGATGCTCGCCATGCCCACCGGCTTGCGCGTGGACGAGCCGTTGAAGATGACATCCGCCATCGACTCGCCACGCAGCATCTTCGCCGAACTCTCGCCCATCACCCAGCGAACGGCGTCGATCACGTTGGATTTTCCACAGCCGTTGGGACCCACGATGCCCACCAGGTTGCTCGGGAAATGCACCGTGGTGGGATCGACGAAGGACTTGAATCCCGCGAGTTTTATCTTTTCCAGTCGCATGGGCCGCAAAGATACAGAAGCACCAGCAGTGGCACAAGCGGCGCCCCGGCGCGCCCGGACCTGACCGAAAGGTCGTAAGCAATTGAATTAAAGTCAATTTTTTAAATACCCCGACACCCGCCCCGGCCTGGAGAAGCGCCACTCACCCGCAGGGCGGGGAAGACCATACAACGCTGCCCTTGGCCCGCATGCCCCCCAGGCGCCTATAATGCGCGGTTTCCGTATCCGTCACCGGTGGCCACCATGCCCTCATCGCCCAGCAAGGATCTCGAAACCTTCGACAACCCGCAGCCCGAACGCGACTACACCATCCGCATCCGGGTACCGGAATTCACCTGCCTGTGCCCCAAAACCGGGCAACCGGACTTTGCCGAACTGCACATCGAGTACGTCCCCGACCGGCTGTGCGTGGAACTCAAATCGCTCAAGCTCTACGTCTGGTCATTCCGCGACGAGGGCGCCTTCCACGAGGCGGTGACCAACCGCATCCTCGACGATCTGGTGGCCGCGACCCGGCCGCGCTTCATGCGCCTGACCGCCGACTTCAACGTGCGCGGCGGCATCTACACCACGGTGGTGGCCGAGTATCGCGACCCGGCCTGGGCCGCCCCGGAGCCGGTGCGCCTGCCCTGAGGCGGTGACCCCCCTGTTCCTCGGCATCGACCTGGGCACCTCCGGGGTACGCGCCTGCGTGATCGATGCCGCCGGCACGGTGCACGCACAGTCCGCCGTCCCCCTGCCGCCGTCCACCCACCCCTGCACAGGCTGTTCCGAACAACGCCCGGACGACTGGTGGCAGGCGGTGCTGGAGGTGGTGGACGCCCTCCCCGCCGACTGCCGCCGCGCGCTGGCGGGCATCGCCGTGGACGGCACCTCCGGCACCCTGCTGCTGGTCGATCGGGACGGCGAACCGCTGGGGCCGGCCTGGATGTATGACGACCGCCGCGCCCGTGCGCAAGCCGAGCGGCTGGCAGCAATCGCCCCGCCACAGGCGGCAGTGCACAACCCCAGCTCGGCCCTGGCCAAGCTGCTGCTCCGACTCGAAGACGGTGCCGGGCAGGCCGCCCATGCGCTGCACCAGGCCGACTGGATCGCTCACCGCCTGGGCGCCCCCCTCGGCCTGAGCGACGAAAACAACAGCCTCAAGCTCGGTTACGACCCGGTGACACGGCGCTGGCCGGACTGGCTGACACAAACCGGCGTGCCGGCACGCCTGCTGCCCCGGGTGGTCCCGGTGGGTCAGGCCATCGGCGACCTCACCCCGGCACTGCGCGATCGCTGGGGCTGCGAACGGCCGGTGCGCCTGCTCGCCGGCACCACCGACAGCAATGCCGCCACCCTGGCCACCGGCATCCGCGACATCGGCGAGGCCAGTACCGCGCTGGGCTCCACCCTGGTTCTCAAGGTGCTCTCCACGCGACCGGTATTCGCCCCGGAATACGGCGTCTACAGCCACCGCCTGGGCGATCGCTGGCTGGTCGGCGGCGCCTCCAACAGTGGCGGCGCGGTGCTGCGGCAGTTCTTCGACGAGGACACCCTGTCCACTCTGAGTGAACGCATCGACCCGCAGACCGACAGCGGCCTGGACTACTATCCCCTGCCGGCGCCGGGCGAGCGCTTTCCTGTCAACGACCCGGCAAGGCTGCCGCGCATCGCCCCTCGTCCCGCCGACGACGTGCGCTTTCTGCACGGCCTGCTCGAAGGCATCGCGCGCATCGAGCGCGAAGGCTACCGCCGCCTGCATGAACTGGGCGCGCCCTGGCCGAGCCGGGTACTCACCAGTGGCGGCGGGGCGGTCAACGCGACCTGGCGCGCCATCCGCGAGCGTCTGCTGGGCGTACCGGTGGTGACAGCGGACTGCACCGAGGCCGCCTGCGGCACTGCGCGCCTCGCCGCCGGTCTGCTAGGATCGGGCGCCTGAGTCTCACAGCCAAGGAAATACCCCATGCGTGTATTGATCACCGGCAGCGCCGGTTTCATCGGCAACCAACTCGCCCTGCGCCTGCTCGAGCGCGGTGACGAGGTCATCGGCGTGGATGCCCTGGACGACTACTACGACGTCTCGCTCAAGGAGGCGCGCCTGCGCCGCACCCTGGCCTATCCCGGCTTCACCGACGTGCGCGCACGCATCGAGGACCGCGAAGCCATGGCCGAGACCTTCGCGAAGTATCGCCCCGACCGGGTGGTCAACCTCGCCGCCCAGGCCGGGGTGCGCTATTCCATCGAGAACCCGGCGGCCTACATCGACAGCAACCTGGTCGGCTTCGGCAACATCCTCGAAGGTTGCCGCCAGTGCGAAGTGGAACACCTGGTGTATGCCTCATCCAGCTCGGTATACGGCTCGAACACGCGCATGCCCTTCTCGGTACACGACAACGTCAACCACCCGGTCAGCCTGTATGCGGCGAGCAAGAAGGCCAACGAACTGATGGCCCATACCTACAGCCATCTGTATGGCATCCCCACCACCGGCCTGCGCTTCTTCACCGTCTATGGCCCCTGGGGGCGGCCCGACATGGCGCTGTTCCTGTTCACGCGCAAGATCCTCGCCGGCGAACCCATCCCGGTGTTCAACTACGGCAAGCACCGGCGTGATTTCACCTATATCGACGACATCGTCGAGGGCGTCATCCGCGTGCTCGACCGCCCGGCTCCGCCCAACCCCGACTGGGATTCCGACCACCCCGACAACGCCAGCAGCCGCGCCCCCTGGCGGCTGTACAACATCGGCAACAACCGGCCAGTGGAGTTGATGCACTACATCCAGACACTGGAGAAATGCCTGGGCCGCGAGGCCGAAAAGGAACTGCTGCCGCTGCAACCCGGCGACGTGCCCGACACCTATGCCGACGTGGACGATCTGGTACGCGAATTCGGCTACAAGCCCGACACCAGCGTGGAGGAAGGCGTGGCGCGCTTTGTCGAGTGGTACAGGGATTACTATCAGGTCTGACAGGAAGGAAATCCCCCTGGCGAGAGAAGCACTTGCCGGGGGTCCCCACAGGCCATCGAAAGATTCGATCTTTCAACGACCGACCCGACTCAACCATCGGACTCCATGCATCCGGCTCTTTCCCGACGGCCGGGTGTTGTTGGATCACGACGCCCGGCGGCATGCCTCCGCCTTGCGCAGGCATTAAAGTAGTGGCTGCTTACGGCCTGTCCTGTGAAACCGTCCTCGGTACTCCAGACCGGCCATCACTCACCCACACATCCAACAAAGTCAAGGAAAGAAGAATGGCCGATTACCTCGCCGATGTTAAACGCTACGATGCCAACGCCGATGCCGCCGTGGTGGACAAGATCGTCAAGCACCTGGGTATTGCCCTGCGCAGCAGCCGCGACGCCGCACTGGTCTCATGCTCCGACAAGTCCGAGCTGGACCGTGTGCGCGAAAAGTGGGCCATGAAAAAGCTGGGCGTCGATGCCGACACCGCCGACAAGGTCATTGGCGAGGTGTGCGAGCAGATGAAGGGCGACCGGCAGAAAGAGCGCGTCACCTTCTACTACCTGGTCGCACAGAAACTGGACAAGCTCAGCGACCTCTGAAGACTCGCCGCCCCGTTTCGGGTAATGGAAGTGTCCCGAACGGCCGGCGGCGATATCTCCAGCCGGGAGAAATACGGTGAACGAAAAGGAATTCGACGAACTGAAGACGCGCATCGCCGATGCGGCTGCACGCCACGATATCGAATGGGAGTGCGAGCACTGCAAGATCGATAGCGAATGGTGGTACGACATCAATGATGTCGATGAATACGGGCGCCAGTGGGTCGATGACGCGGTCGCCTATCTGCTCGTACGCCGTCTGATCGTCGAACGCAACGGCCTGGTCATGTTCGTCGATTCACCCAAGGTCGTTCCACCCGATTTCAATCCCGACCACGAACCCGACTCCTCCCTGGTCAACCCCTGAGATCGATCGCCGACCGACAGGGACCAGGCGCTCCGGCGCCTGCCAGGGGCGGTCCCTTGTCCTCAGTGAAAATCCCGGGAACATACCGGCAGTTCGCCGAGCAGATCGCTGTGATCTTCCAGCACCCGACCGACCAGGTGCTGCACCCCCTCGGCGCGCTGGACCTCCACTTCCGCGCCCAGCAGCCCCGCTGCCCAGCACGATACGCCGCTCACGCTCGGCCAGGTCGGCCCAGATCAGCAGGTTCTGGGTACCGGTCTCGTCCTCGAGGGTGATATACACCGCCCGCCCCTTGCCGGGCCGCTGACGGATCAGCACCAGCCCGGCGGTGCGCGCGCAGACTCAGCCCCAGGGCGTGGTAATCGGCCAGCACCGAGCATCCCCGACTCGGTGGATCCAGCGCCGGACGCACCCGGTCCTGCCCGGGATGCGGAAACAACGGCAGCTGCGGTTCCACGCCAGCCACCGTCCAGGCCGCTGCGTGGCGATGCCCGGCCAGCCCGTGCAGGGCATCGGCCGCGGCCAGTGCCTTCAGCTCGCGCCGGGACAGGCCGGCACGACGCGCCAGATCGTCCACATCCTGGAAATCGCCCTGGGCGCGCACCGCCACCAGGCGTTCGCCCGCCGCGCGTGACAACCCCTTGATCATCCGCAGTCCCAGGCGCAGTACCGGACGTGCAGGTTCATCGTCCGCAGGCTCCAGGGTGCAGTCCCAGTCGCTGGAGCGCACATCCGCCGGGCGGACCTCCACTCCGTGTTCGCGGGCGTCGCGCACCAGTTGCGCCGGCGCGTAGAAGCCCATCGGCTGGCTGTTGAGCAGGGCCGCGCAGAAGGCCGCCGGGTGATGGCACTTGAGCCAGGCCGAGGCATAGGCCAGCAGGGCGAAGCTGGCAGCATGTGACTCGGGGAAGCCGTATTCGCCAAAGCCCAGGATCTGACGGTAGATACGTTCGGCGAAGTCGCGCGCATAGCCGCGCTCGGCCATGCCGCGCAACAGACGCTCGCGCCAGGGCGCCAGCCCACCGCGCCGCCGCCAGGCCGCCATCGCCCGGCGCAGGCCATCGGCCTCGCCGGCGCTGAACCCCGCTGCGACCATCGCCAGGCGGATCACCTGCTCCTGAAAGATGGGCACCCCCAGGGTACGTTCGAGTACCTCACGCACCGCCTCCGAGGGATATTCCACCGGCTCCACCCCCTGCCGCCGGCGCAGGTAGGGATGCACCATGTCGCCCTGGATAGGGCCAGGGCGCACGATAGCCACCTCGATGACCAGATCATAGAAAGTGCGCGGCTTCAGGCGCGCCAGCATGGCCATCTGCGCGCGCGACTCGATCTGGAAGACACCGATGGTATCCGCACGGCGAATCATGGCGTAAGTGGCCGGATCCTCGGGCGGGATGTCGGCCAGCGTCGAGTGCCTCTTCCCGCCTGCCCCCTCCCGGCCTCCAGCCCCAGGGCACGTCCCACGTCACGGATGGCGCTGCGCACCCGCCAGGTGATGACCGTCGCCGCCAGTGCCGCGCGCTCGCGACCATAACGCCGGTAGATATACTGGACGACCTCTTCACGACGCTCGTGCTCGAAGTCCACGTCGATGTCCGGCGGCTCATCCCGCTCGCGCGAGACGAAACGCTCGAACAGCAGGTTCATGCGCGACGGATCGACCTCGGTGATGCCCAGGCAGTAGCAGACCGCCGAGTTCGCCGCCGAGCCCCGTCCCTGGCAGAGAATGCCGCGGCCGCGCGCGAAGCGCACGATGTCCCACACAGTGAGGAAATAGGCCTCGTAGCGCAGCTCGGCGATCAATGCCAGCTCGTGCTCGATCTGCGCGCGCACCGAGTCCGGGCAACCGTCCGGCCAGCGGACCTGCATGCCCTGCTCCACCTGCTCGCGCAGGAAGTCGTGGGGATCACGGCCGGCCGGTACCACGTCGTCGGGGTAGTCGTAGCGCAGCTCGTCGAGCGAGAAGGTGCACAGCGCCGCGATGCGCAGGGTCTCGGCCAGCAGCGCGGCCGGGTAGCATGTACGCAGCGCCTCGAGTGGCCGCAGGTGGCGCTCGCCATTGACCAGCGCTGCCTCGCCCAGCGTCTCCAGCGTGCATCCCAGGCGGATGGCGCTCAGGGTATCGGCCAGGGCGCGCCGCCCGCGCACGTGCATCAGCACATCGCCCACCGCGACGAGCGGCAGGCCGTGCCGGCTCGCGGCATCCTGGGCCTGTTCGAGCCGCTGCGCATCGTCTCCCTCATTCAACAGGGCCAGCGCCAGCCAGCCACGCCCGGCAAAGCATTCGGCAAACCAGGCAAACGCATCTTCCGGCGCATCGGCTGCCAGCAGGGCCAAGCAGACGTCCAGCTCCGCACAATCACCTCGTGACAGCCGGTAGTCGCCCTTTGTCGCCTGCCTGCGCGCACGGGTGATCAGGCGACACAACTGCCCGTAACCCCGGCGGTTGCGCGCCAGCAGCGTCAGGTCATCGCCCTCGGCCAGACGAAAACGCGCGCCCACGAGCAACCGCAGACCCGCCGCCTTCACCGCCCGGTGCGCCTGCACCACCCCGGCTACCGAGCACTCGTCGGTGAGCGCCAGCGCGGCATAGCCCAGCGCCGCTGCACGCTCGACCAGTTCGCCCGGATGCGAGGCCCCCTGCAGAAAGCTGTAATTGCTGCGGCACTGGAGTTCGGCGTACATGGCCCGGCGACCGAAAACAGGGGAACACGGACCGGATGGTCCGATGGGGAACAAATATAGAACACTTGCGAATTGCCGGGCAAGCCGCGCCGTTCAGTGCGCAGCGGGCACGATCCGTTTCGGGCGCCGCCAGAAACGCCGACGCATCGCCGGGCGCCAGTGCCAGGTCTGGCCGGAGGCATCGTACAGGGTCAGCGACTCGCCGAGCAGCGGGGCGAGCCGTTCGTCGAATCGCTGCAGGGCCTGACACCAGGCCGCGAAATCACCGTCGAGTACGGCGAGGCCGGGAGACAGCTCGAGCAGCAGCCGATCGGGACCGGTCGCCCGGGCGCTGCGCAGAAGCCCGGTGAACAGGGCATGGGTTTCCCCCTCCCAGCCTCCCCCGTAAACGGGGGAGGAGCCATCCTCCTCCCGGCCTCCCCCGCTTGCGGAGGAGGGGTTGAGGGGGTTGCCGCTGACGGTGGAGGCGCCTTCCCCCTCCCCGCTCGCGGGGAGGGTCGGGGTGGGGCCTTCCGACTGCCCCCTCCCGGCCTCCCCCGCATGCGGAGGAGGGGCTGTCGAGGTGGTTGCCGCATGCATGCCGCCGATCCACCCGCCAGGCACCGGCGGCAGCCGCCCTGCCCCGCTGAACCACAGGCCGTTGACCGGCCACAGACCGCGGGCCTCGCGTTCGGCATTGACCGGCAGGCCGTGGAACAGCATCTGCACCTCGTTGAGCAGGGCACGCCAATAGCGGGCCTGCTCGCCTTCCGGCAGGAAGTGGTCGATGTTGCGGCCGAGGATGTCGGCCAGCGGATGAAAACGTGCACGAGGCTCCTGTTCGACGGCGAGATACCAGCGGTCCGGATGGGGCGCGAGCAGTTCCAGCCCATCCTCGACGAAGTGCCGGTTGAAGGCCTCGACGAAGGCAGCGGTCTCTTCGGCTGACAGCGAGTGGTCGTGGAAGTCGAGGGCCAGCAGCCGGTCCTGGTCGGGCACCAGGTGCACGGGATGGGCATGCAGCAGCACACGCGACGCCTCCACCCCCCCGGCGTCGGCCGCATGGCACAGGGCGGCGGTCGCTGCGGGATCGGCATCGACGCCGAACAGGGCGAAGGCCACCTCGGCAATGCTCCCGCCGCCCGGCCCGCGCTCGCCGCGCGCCAGCAGGGTCTCGAGCGCAGGCAGGCGTGGGGCCTCCCCCGCCTCGGCGAAGCGGGGGAAGGGCCCCAGCAGACCGGGAACGAGCAGGTGGATCAACTCAGGGTTTCGACCCGGATGCGGGTGACCGGCCCGGTGATGGCGTCGAGCGCCTCGATGCGCGCAATGGCGTCGTTCATCTGCGCCTCGCGCACACGGCGGGTGAGCATCACCACCGGCACCTCGGTCTCACCCTCGGCAGGCTCCTTCTGGTGCATGGCCTCGATGCTGATACCGGCATCGCCGAGGATGCCGGCCACCGCCGCAACCACGCCGGGGCGGTCCTGCGCGGTCATGCGCAGGTAATAGGCGGTCTCGATCTGCTCGATGGGCAACACCGGCAGGTCGGACAGCTCGTCGGGCTGGAAGGCCAGGTGCGGCACCCGGTTCTCCGGGTCGGTGGTCAGCGTGCGGGTGACGTCGATGATGTCGGCCACCACCGCCGAGGCGGTAGGCAGCGAGCCCGCGCCCGCACCGTAATACAGGGTCGGCCCCACGGCGTCGCCCTTGACCAGCACCGCGTTCATCACGCCGTCGACGTTGGCGATCAGCCGCCGCTCGGGGATCAGGGTGGGATGCACCCGCAGCTCCACGCCCTCGGCGGTCTTGCGGGCCACCCCCAGGTGCTTGATGCGATAGCCCAGTTCCTCGGCCCAGGTCACGTCCTGCGGCTCGATGCGCGAGATGCCCTCGGTGAAGCAGCGGTCGAACTGCAGCGGGATACCAAAGGCCAGCGAGGCGAGGATGGTGAGCTTGTGCGCCGCGTCAATGCCTTCGACATCGAAGGTGGGATCGGCCTCGGCATAGCCCAGGGCCTGCGCCTCGGCGAGCACGTCGGCGAAGTCGCGGCCCTTGTCGCGCATCTCGGTGAGAATGAAGTTGCCGGTGCCGTTGATGATGCCGGCGATCCACTCGATGTGGTTGGCCGCCAGCCCCTCGCGCAGCGCCTTGATGATGGGGATACCGCCGGCCACCGCCGCCTCGAAGGCCACGGTCACGCCCTTCTCCTGGGCAGCGGCGAAGATCTCGTTGCCGTGCAGGGCGATCAGCGCCTTGTTGGCGGTGACCACGTGCTTGCCGTTGGCGATCGCCTCGAGCACCAGCTCGCGCGCCGGCGAGTAGCCACCGATCAGCTCGACCACGATATCCACCTCGGGCTCGCGCACCACCGAGAAGGCATCGTCGCTCACCTGCACACGATCCAGCCCTTCCAGCGCCGAGGGATCGTATTCCCGCGCCGCGGCATGGCTGACCACGATCTCGCGACCGGCGCGACGCGCGATCTCGGCAGCGTTGCGCACCAGCACGTTGAGGGTGCCGCCACCGACGGTCCCCAGTCCCAGCAGTCCCACCTTGACGGGTTTCACAGCCTTCTCTCTCCCGTTTGTTGCATTGTCAGCCGGCTTCGGCGAGCACGCCGTCGCGACGGAACATGTCGCGGATGCCACGCACCGCCTGCCGGGTGCGGTGTTCGTTCTCGATCAGCCCGAAGCGTACGTGGTCGTCGCCGAATTCACCGAAGCCGATGCCAGGCGAGACCGCCACCTTGGCATCGCGCAGCAGCTTCTTGGAGAACTCCAGCGAGCCCATCTCGCGGTACGGCTCGGGGATGGGCGCCCAGACGAACATGGTCGCCTTCGGCTTTTCGATGTGCCAGCCGATGTTGGCCAGGCCGTCGCAGAGCACGTCGCGCCGGCGCTGGTACATGCTGCGGATCTCCTCCACGCAGTCCTGCGGACCTTCGAGCGCGGTGATCGCCGCCACCTGGATGGGCGTGAACATGCCGTAGTCCAGGTAGGACTTGATGCGCGCCAGGGCAGCGACCAGGGTCTTGTTGCCGACCATGAAGCCGACCCGCCAGCCCGGCATGTTGTAGCTTTTCGACAGCGAGAAGAACTCTACCGCGATGTCCTCGGCACCCGGCACCTGGAGGATGGAGGGCGCCTGGTAACCGTCGAACACGATGTCGGCATAGGCCAGGTCCTGCACCACCCAGATGCCATGTTCCCTGGCGATGGCGATCACCCGCTCGAAGAAGGCCAGGTCCACGCACTCGGTGGTGGGATTGCCCGGGTAGTTGAGCACCAGCATCTTGGGCCGCGGCCAGGACTCGCGGATGGCGTTCTCCAGCGACTCGAAGAAATCATGCTCGGCACTCACCGGCACGTGGCGCACATCGGCCCCGGCGATGATGAAGCCGTAGGGATGGATGGGATAGGCCGGGTTGGGTACCAGCACCGAGTCGCCCGGTCCCATGCAGGCCAGCGCCAGGTGCGCCAGCCCTTCCTTGGAGCCGATGGTGACGATGGCCTGGGTTTCGGGGTCCAGGTCCACGTCGTAGCGCCGCTTGTACCAGTTGCAGATGGCGCGACGCAGGCGCGGTATGCCCTTGGACATCGAATAGCGATGCGTGTCGCGGCGCTGCGCGGCCTCGACCAGCTTGTCCACGATGTGCTGTGGTGTGGGCTGGTCGGGGTTGCCCATGCCGAAGTCGATGATATCCTCACCCCGCGCACGCGCCGCCGCCTTGAGCTCGTTCACGATGGCGAACACATAGGGCGGCAGGCGTTGGATACGATAGAATTCTTCCATTTCGCGGGACGGCACGGGAACCTCGCATGGCAGACGAAAAGCAAGCCCGTAACGCTACTGAGGGCCACCGGAATTGTCAATGAAACCCCTGCCCAACTCCCCCCGGAAAGGAGACCCCTCCATATGAAGATGGTGCTCGACGATGCCGGCGGCCTCAACCTGATCGGCGCCTATGCGCCCGGCGAGGCACGCATCCACGGCAAAACCTACCCGACCAGCCTACTGGTGTGGCCCCGGCGCATCGTCACCGACTGTCCCGTCGCCTCGATCGACACGCTGAACGCTGCCGACCTGGCCCCCATTCTCGAGGGCGCCCCCGAAGTCCTGGTGATCGGCACCGGCGAGCGCCAGCGCTTCCCCGACCCGGCGGTGCTCGCCCCGCTGATGACGGCACGCATCGGCTACGAGGTCATGGACAATGCCGCGGCCTGCCGCACCTTCAATATCCTGCTTGCCGAAGGCCGCGAGGCCGCGCTGCTGTTGCTGGCGGACCCCGCCGCGGACTGAACCCTGCCGATGCGCTGGCGCCAAATCGTTCTGCTGCTGATCCCGCTGTTCGTGCTGGCCGGCCAGATCGCCGCACTGGTGCTCGCTTCGCAGCGCCAGTCCGATCCGCTGACACGCCTGCTCGCCCGCGGCGAGCTGATCGTGGCTACCCGCGAATCGCCCAGTACCTGGTACCCCGGGGTCGAGGGTGCCACCGGTCCCGAACACGACCTGGTCGAGGGTTTTGCACAGGAACTGGGCGTGCATGCCCGCTTCGTGGTGGTGAACGACATCGATCGCCTGCTGGCCATGACCCGCCAGGGCGCGGTGCACATGGCCGCAGCGGGGTTGACCATCACCCCCGAGCGCCAGCGTACCCTGCGTTTCTCGGTCCCGTACCAGCAGGTGCGCGAACAGCTCGTCTACCGTCGCGGCGACCGGCGCCCGCGCACGCTCGACGGCATCCCTCCCCTGGCCATCCAGGTGATCGCCGGCTCTGCCCATGAAGAGACACTGAAGCAGCTGCACGAGCAACATCCCGCCCTGCAATGGATCGCGCGGCATCACATCGGCCTCCACGCCTTGCTCGAAGGCGTGGAGGCCGGCAACGTCCGCTTCACCGTGACCGACGACAACGAGCTGCTGCTGGCCAGCCGCATCTACCGCCACCTCGCCCCGGCCTTCGACCTGCGCAGCGACGCCGCGCTGGCCTGGGCCTTTCCCGCCTTCGGCAGCGACGCCCTGCGCCAGGCCGCTGACCGCTACCTGCAACGCATCCGCAAGAACGGCACCCTGCAACGCCTGCTCGAGCACTACTATGGCCACGCCGGGCGGCTCAACTTTGTGGACAAGCGTGCCTTCCAGCGCCACCTGCGTGAACGCCTGCCGGCGCTGCGCCCCTTCTTCGAACAGGCCGAACGCCAGACCGGCATCGACTGGCGCCTGCTCGCCGCCATCGCCTACCAGGAATCACACTGGAACCCGAAGGCCGTCTCGCCCACCGGGGTGCGCGGCGTAATGATGCTCACCCAGGACACCGCCCGCCAGCTCGGCGTGAACGACCGCATCGACCCGCAACAGAGCGTCCTCGGCGGCGCGCGTTACCTGCGCATCGTGGAAGAAAAGATACCGGAGCGCATCACCGAACCCGACCGCCTGTGGCTGACGCTCGCCGGCTACAACATCGGTTTCGGCCATCTCGAGGACGCACGCATCCTCACCCAGAAGGCCGGTGAAGACCCCGACCGCTGGTCGGCAGTGCGCCAGCACCTGCCGCGACTGAACCACCGAAAACTGGCCGAACAGCTACGCTACGGCAACGCCGACGGTGTGCAGGCAGTGGAATACGTGGAAAACATCCGCAACTACTACGACCTGCTGGTGTGGTACTACAATCACCCGGAGGATCTGACGGTCCAGGAGGCACGCCGCCGGGTTCAGTCCTCGCCGTCACACTCCGCCAGGTGATAACGGCGTACCAGCGAGGCAGTGGAGCAGTCCACGCCCGGTGAACAACTGATGTCCTCGAAGTCCTGGAGGATGTGACCGGCGAGCTGCTTGCCCAGCTCCACGCCCCACTGGTCGAAGGAATCCACACCCCAGACGATGCCCTGCACGAACACCTTGTGCTCGTAGAGCGCGATCAGCGAACCCAGGATGCGCGGGGTGAGGCGGTCGAACACCAGCAGGTTGCTCGGCCGATTGCCCGGAAACGCACGGTGCGGCAGCAGCGCGCGGATACGCGCCTCGTCGAGACCCACGGCCTCCATCTCGGCGCGCGCCTCGGCCTCGGTACGGCCACGCATCAGCGCCTGCGCCTGGGCAAAACAGTTGGCCACCAGCTTCTCGTGGTGCCCGGGCAGATCATAGTGACTGCACAGGGGCAGGATGAAATCGACCGGGATCAGGCGCGTGCCCTGGTGCAGCAACTGGAAGAAGGAATGCTGCGCATCGGTGCCCACCGCGCCCCAGATCACGGGCCCGGTGTGGTAGCTCACCGGCCGCCCGTCGCGGGTCACGCGCTTGCCGTTGCTCTCCATGTCGAGCTGCTGCAGAAAGGCCGGCAGGTGCTCGAGGTGCTGGTAGTAAGGCACCACCGCGTGCGAATCGCAGCCACCGAAATTGAGATACCAGATGCCCAGCAGGGCCAGCACGATGGGCAGGTTGCGCTCGGGCGGGGCCTCGACGAAGTGCTCGTCCATGTCGTGCGCACCGGCCAGCAGTTCCTCGAAGCGGTCCATGCCCACGGCCAGGGCGATCGGCAGGCCGATGCTCGACCACAGCGAATAGCGCCCACCAACCCAGTCCCAGAACTCGAACATGTTGTGCGCGTCGATGCCGAAGGCACGCACCGCCTGGGTGTTGGTCGAGACCGCCACGAAGTGCCGCGCCACCGCCTCCTCGTTGTGCAGGCGTTCGAGCAGCCAGCGTCTTGCCGACTCCGCATTGGTGAGCGTGTCCTGGGTGGTGAAGGTCTTGGAAGCGACCACGAACAGGGTGGTCGACGGGTCCAGGTGCTGCAGCGTGCTGGCCAGGTGCGCACCATCGATGTTGGACACGAAGTGCACGCGCAGATCGTCGCGCTGGTAGGGTCGCAGCGCCTCGCAGACCATCTTCGGGCCCAGACTGGAGCCGCCGATACCGATGTTCACCACGTCACGGATCGGCTGGCCGGTATAGCCCAGCCAGCGCCCGGCGCGTACATCCTCCGAAAAGGTGCGCATGCGCGAGAGCACCGAGCGGATCGCCGGCATCACATCACGCCCCTCGTGGCGGTAGTCGCGGTAGCCGAGATTGCGCAGCGCCATGTGCAGCACGGCGCGTCCCTCGGTGGTGTTGACCTTCTCGCCCCGCACCAGGCGGTCGCCCCAGCGCGACAGTTCGGCGGCCCTGGCCAGGTCGATGAGCAGCCGCATCGCTTTCTCATCGATCAGATTTTTGGAATAATCGAGGTCTATCCCGCAGGCTGACAGGCTGTACCGCTCACAGCGTTGCGGATCCCGGGCGAACAGGTCCCGCATGCGAATACCCCTCAACGACTGCCAGTGGCGCTCCAGCGCCTTCCATTCCGAGTCGATGAGTCCCTTGTCTTTCTGCATGACGGGCGCCTGAGTGCGATGCTCCCCTGAGTGGGAGCCGAGTATATCAACGCCCCGTCACGATGTGAGACAGCAACTGGAGTTTTCCCGATGACCGATTCCTTTGTCGAAGCATGCCTCAAGAAGGACAAGGCCCTGCGTTCCCGGGTGCGCCTGATGGGTAACATGCTGGGTGAGGTGGTGGCATCCCAGTCGGGAGAAGAAGTGCTGCATCACATCGAGCGTCTGCGCAAGGGCTTCATCCGCTTGCGCAAGGACCCGGATCCGGGCCGGCTCAAGCGCCTGAAAAAGCTGATCGACCGCCTGCCCCCGCATACCCTGCGGCCGGTCATCCGCGCCTTCGCCACCTATTTCCAGCTGGCAAACATCGCCGAGGAGAGCTTCCAGCACCGCCAGCGCCGGCGCGTGGCCGCCTCGGGCAAGACCCTGTGGGAAGGCTCCTTCGACCAGTGCATTCGCCAGTTGCGCGATCGCGGCATCAATCCCGAGCAGTTGCAGGACCTGCTCGAGGACGTGCGCTACATGCCGGTGTTCACCGCGCATCCCACCGAATCCAAGCGCCGCGCCATCCTGCTGCAACTGTGCCGTATCTTCGAGGCCAACGAGGGCCTGGACAGCCCGGCGCTCACCCTCGACCACAAGGACTTCTGGGAGCGCGCCCTGCGCACCCGCATCCAGACCCTGTGGAAGACCAACGAGGTACGCCCGGCCAAGCCGGACGTGCGCCACGAGATCCGCATGGAGCTGCACCACTTCAAGGCCAGCCTGTTCGATGCCGTCCCGGTGCTCTACCGCCGCCTGCAACATGCCATCGAGCGCGTCTACGGCGATCACCCCGACTATCATCACATCGAGCTGCCGGCGCTGCTGCGCTTCGGCTCCTGGATCGGCGGCGACCGCGACGGCAACCCCAACGTCACTGCCGAGATCACCGCCGAGGCCATCCTCACCCAGCATCGCACCATCCTGGAGTGCTACCTGGAGCGCATCGACCTGCTGGTCGACACCCTCACCCACTCCGACCAGTTCTGCACCCCCACGCCCGAGTTCAACGAGGCGCTGGCAGCGGATGATGCCTACCGCGAGGCGCACGATGCGCACTGGCCGGCACGCTTCACCCACGAGCCCTACCGGCGCAAGCTCTACATCATGAAGCTGCGCCTTCTGCACACACTGAAGCGCGCCGCCGCGCGGCTGGCAGGCGAACCGACCGAGGCCCTGCCGACCGGCTATCGCAGCGAGGGCGATTTCGTCCGCGACCTGGAACTGATCCACGACTCGCTGGCCAGCCACGGCGACCGCGAGGCCGCCGAGGCCGAACTGCTCGACCTGATACGCCTGGCGCGCACCTTCGGCTTCTACCTGGCACGCCTGGACATCCGCCAGGAGTCGACGGTACACACCGAGGCGGTGGCCGAGATCCTGTCGGTGCTCGGCATCGAGAACGACTACGCCGCGCTCGACGAGACGCAGCGCATGGCGCTGATGGGCCGGCTGATCGAACAGCCCCCGGCGCGCCCGGCGGCCGACCGGCTGTCGGCCATGACCCGCGAGGTGCTCGAGGTGCTCGACGTGGTACGCGAGATGCAGGACAGCATCAGCCCGCGCGTGATCGGACGCTATGTCATCTCCATGGCGCACCACGCCTCGGACGTACAGCACGTGATGTTCCTCGCCGCCCTGGCCGGGCTGACCGGCCAGCAGGGCGACGACTTCATCTGCCGCATCGGCGTCTCGCCGCTGTTCGAGACCATCGAGGACCTGCAACACATCGAACCGGTGATGAGCCACCTGCTCGACGACCCGGTGTATCGCCGCCTGCTCGAGGCCCACAGCACCCTGCAGGAGGTCATGCTGGGCTATTCCGACTCGGCCAAGGACGGCGGCATCGTGGCCTCGGCCTGGTCGCTCTACCAGGCCCAGCAGCAGGTGATCGCCCTGGGCCTCGAGCGCGGCGTGCGCATCCGCCTGTTCCACGGACGTGGCGGCACCATCGGCCGCGGCGGCGGCCCCACCCACCAGGCCATCACCTCGCAACCGGCCGGCACCGTACTGGGCCAGATCAAGTTCACCGAACAGGGCGAGGTGCTGTCGTACAAGTACGGCAACAAGGAGACCGCGGTGTTCGAACTGACCATGGGCCTTACCGGGCTGATCACCGCCAGCCTCGGCCTGGTACAGCCGGTGCCAAAGGACCCGCCGGCCTACGCGGAGACCATGCAACGCCTGCAAGAGGTGGGCGAGCGCCACTACCGCGAACTGACCGAGCAGACGCCCGGCTTCCTCGACTACTTCTACGAGGCCACGCCGGTCAACGAGATCGCCCTGCTCAATATCGGCTCGCGCCCCTCGCACCGCAAGAAAACCGATCGCTCCAAGGCCTCGGTGCGCGCCATCGCCTGGGTGTTCGGCTGGGCGCAATCACGCCACACCCTGCCCGCCTGGTACGGCCTGGGCAAGGCGCTGGACGACTTCTGCAACGCCGACCCGGCCAACCTCGAGGCCCTGCGCGGCCTGTACCGCGAATGGCCCTTCTTCCGGGCCCTGCTCAGCAACACCCAGATGGCGCTGTTCAAGGCCGACATGCGCATCGCCGCCGAGTACGCCGAACTGGCGCAGGACCAGGAGAGCGCACAGGCCATCTACCACAGGATACGCGAGGAACACGAACGCACCTGCCGGCGCATCCTCGAGATCGCGCAGCTCGACGAGCTGCTCGACGAGACCCCGCTGCTCAAGCGTTCCCTGCAACGCCGCGACCCCTACCTGGACCCGCTCAACCACATCCAGCTCGCGCTGCTGCGCCGCTACCGCGACGAGAACCTGGACGAGGAAGAACGCGAACGCCAGCTCGACCCGCTGCTGCGCTCGATCAACGCGATTGCCGCGGGGATGCGCAACACCGGCTGAGGGCGGGCATCAAGCCGACGACCAGGCCCACCGCTGGCGCCCGTTGTCCTGCGCCAGCGCCGGCACCTGGAAGCGCAGCCTGAACGCCTCCTCGCCCAGCCAGCGCACCAGGTCGCGCAGCAGGTTGTCGCACAGCGCCACCTGCCGGCTATCGCCCAGGCGCAGCAGGGCCTCGGCGTCCAGCCGCCGGTAGCGGATCGCCACCCGCGCGCCGCTCTCGGCACGATGCGGTTCGAGCAGTTCGCGCAGGCGCGCCACCACGTCGACCACCGCGAGACCCTGCTGGCGCATCCAGGCCTCTTCGAGGGTGATCTCCAGACCAGTGCAGCAACGCTGCCGGAAGTCCTCGAAGGGATGCACGTCATCGGCGCGGATCGACAACCCGCCCCGGTACTCGTCGGGTACCAGTGAGCCTTCGATCACCAGGATGCGATCGGGCGCGACACGATCCCGGCAACGCTCGAAGGTCTCGGAGAACAGCGTCGCCTCGATGCGCCCGCTGCGATCGTTGAGCAGCACCGAGGCCATCTGCCCGCGCTGGGTGTTGCGCCGCGCCACCGCCACCACCAGGCCGGCCACCCGCACCTTCTTGCCCGAGCGCCGGGCGCGGTTGCCCTGCACGTCGTCCAGGGTGAGCTGGGCGATGCGCGTGCCCAGCATCTGCTCGATCTGCGGCAGGTAGCGGTCGATGGGGTGCCCGGTGAGGAACAGGCCGAGGGTTTCCTTTTCGCCCTGCAGGCGCAGCTGGTCGTCCCATTCCTCGGTCTCGTCGGGGATCACGCCCAGCGCGGGCGCGGTGTCCTCGGCCACCGGGTCGCCGAACAGGTCCATCATGCCGGCCGAGCGATCCTGTGCCTGCTTCTCGGCCACCTTCAGCGCCAGCGGGAGCTGGATCATCAGGGTGGCGCGGTTGGGGCCGAGGCGATCGAGCGCACCGGCGCGGATCAGCGATTCGAGCACCCGCCGGTTGGCCTTCTTGAGGTCGAT
The DNA here is from genome assembly GCF_000801295.1 of endosymbiont of unidentified scaly snail isolate Monju. NCBI lineage: Bacteria > Pseudomonadati > Pseudomonadota > Gammaproteobacteria > endosymbiont of unidentified scaly snail isolate Monju. The sequence goes on from NZ_AP012978.1 coordinate 1,741,585, forward strand.
GCGCGAGCAGAAGTCGAACAGGTCGCGGAAGGCCCCGCCCTGCCCGCGAGCGGCCAGGATGCCCTCGATGGCGGACTCGCCCACACCCTTGATCGCGCCCAGGCCGTAGACGATGGTGTCGTCGCCATCCACGGTGAAACGGTACTGCGAGCGGTTCACGTCCGGCGGCTCGACCGTCAGGCCCATCTTGCGGCATTCCTCGATGAAGGTGACCACCTTGTCGGTGTTGTCCATGTCGGACGACAGCACCGCCGCCATGAAGGCCGCCGGGTAGTGGGTCTTGAGCCACAGCGTCTGGTAGGAGACCAGCGCATAGGCCGCCGAGTGCGACTTGTTGAAGCCGTAGCCGGCGAACTTCTCCACCAGGTCGAAGATCTTCATCGCCAGCTCGGGGTCGATGCCGTTCTTCTCGGCACCCGCCTTGAACACCGCGCGCTGCTTTTCCATCTCCTCGGGCTTCTTCTTGCCCATGGCGCGGCGCAGCAGGTCGGCGCCGCCCAGCGAGTAGCCGGCCATCACCTGCGCGATCTGCATCACCTGCTCCTGGTAGAGGATCACGCCGTAGGTCGATTCGAGGATGGGCTTGAGGCACTCGTGCTGGTAGTGCGGGTCGGGGTAGCTGACCTTCTCGCGCCCGTGCTTGCGGTTGATGAAGTTGTCCACCATGCCCGACTGCAGCGGGCCCGGCCGGTACAGCGCCACCAGCGCGGTGATGTCGTCGAAGTTGTCGGGCGCGAGCTTGACGATGAGCTTCTGCATGCCCTCGGATTCGAGCTGGAACACGGCGGTGGTCTTGCCGGTCTTGAGCAGGTCGAACGAGGCCTTGTCGTCCAGCGGGATGGTGGCGATGTCGATCGGCTCCAGGCCCTGCTGCCGACGCTGGGCGTTGATGGTCTCCAGCGCCCAGTCGATGATGGTCAGGGTCCGCAAGCCCAGGAAGTCGAACTTCACCAGGCCGGCCTGTTCCACGTCGTCCTTGTCGTACTGGGTGACCAGGTTGGAGCCGTCGGCCTCGCAGTACAGCGGCACGAAATCGGTGAGCTTGCCGGGAGCGATCACCACCCCGCCGGCGTGCTTGCCGGGGTTGCGCGCCAGGCCCTCGAGCTTGCGCGCCATGTCGATCAGCTGGGTGACCTCCTCGTCGTCGCGGTAGGCATTGGCCAGGTCCTCCGATTCCTCCAGCGCCTTGTCCAGCGTCATGCCCAGGTCGGGCGGAATCATCTTCGCCACCCGGTCGGTGAAGCCGTAGGGATGGCCCAGCACCCGGCCCACGTCGCGTACCACCGCCTTGGCCGCCATGGAGCCGAAGGTGATGATCTGCGAGACCGCGTCGCGCCCGTACTTGCGCGCCACGTAGTCGATCACCCGGTCGCGCTTGTCCATGCAGAAGTCCACGTCGAAGTCGGGCATGGACACCCGCTCGGGGTTGAGGAAGCGCTCGAACAGCAGGTCCAGCGCCAGCGGGTCGAGATCGGTGATCTTGAGCGCATAGGCGACCAGCGAACCGGCGCCCGAACCCCGCCCCGGTCCCACCGGCACGCCGTTGTCCTTGGCCCACTGGATGAAGTCGGCCACGATCAGGAAGTAGCCGGGGAAGCCCATGCTGTTGATCACGTCCAGCTCGATCTGCAGGCGCTCGTCGTAGGGCTTGCGCTTCTGTTCGAACTCGGGATCGTCGCGGCCGATGATGTGTTCCAGGCGCTCCTCCAGCCCCCGGCGCGCCTCGGCGGTGAGGAATTCCTCGATGGTCATGCCCTCGGGCACCGGGTAGTCCGGCAGGAAGTTCTTGCCCAGGGTGAGTTCCAGGTTGCAGCGGCGCGCGATCTCGACCGTGTTCTCCAGCGCCTCGGGAATGTCGGCGAACAGCTCGGCCATCTCCTCCGGGCTGCGCAGGTACTGCTGCTCGCTGTAGCGGCGCACCCGGCGCGGATCGTCGAGGGTGCGCCCTTCGTTGATGCACACCCGCACCTCGTGCGCCGGGAACTCGTCGGCCTCCAGGAAGCACACCGCATTGGTCGCCACCACCGGCACTTCCATGGCCACGGCCAGTTCCACGCTGGCGTGCAGGCAGTCCTCCTCCTCGGGACGGCCGGTGCGCACCAGCTGCAGGTAGTAGCGGTCGCCGAACACCTCCAGCCAGTGACGCAACCGTGTCTCGGCCAGCGCCCGGTTGCCGGCCAGCAGGGCACGCCCCACGTCGCCGTCACGCGCGCCCGACAGCGCGATCAGGCCCTCGCAGGACTCGGCGGTGAGCCAGTCGGCATCGGCCATCGGCCGGCCCAGGTGCTGACCCTCCTGGTAGGTGCGCGAGACCAGCTCGGTGAGCCGCCGGTAGCCGATATCCGACTGCACCAGCAGGACCAGCCGGAACGGCTGGTTGACGTCCTCGGGGTTGCGCAGCAGCAGATCCACCCCGCAGATCGGCTTGACCCCCGCGGCCATCGCCGCCTTGTAGAAGCGCACCAGCGCGAACATGTTCGACTGGTCGGTGAGCGCCACCGCCGGCATGCCCTTGTCCGCCACCGCCTGCACCAGCGGCTTGATGCGCGCGGTACCGTCCACCAGCGAGAACTCGGAATGGACGTGCAAATGGACGAAGGACTGGCTCATGATCGGGGACAGGACCGGTTGGGGACGGGGGCCAAGAGGATACCCCTTCGAGGGGGCGAGACCCAAGGGCGGCCCGCACCCAGTAAGCCAAAGGAGGAAACCACCAAGGACGCGAGGGCTCCAGGCGGCCTGAAACCGCACCACATCCGCTTGCAGAGCCTGGAATCAGCGCCCGCTCGCGGACCCTGCCAGATCACCCCCTCCCCCGCTCGCGAAACGGCCGATCAACTCCTCCCCCGCACGCGGGGGAGGCCGGGAGGGGGCAAACCGGTCACTCCTCCAGCAGCAACTGCGCCGGATGCACGCCAAGGGCCGTGGCCAGACGACGCAATGTGGTCCGTCGCGGCCGGGAGCCACCGCGCTCGATGCGGGCTATGGCCGATTGCTTCATGCCCGCCCGCCGGGCGACCTCTGCCTGAGTCAAGCCCAGGTGCTCGCGCCAGGCTGCTACCAGCGGCACCCCGTCGACGACCTGCCGCTCGACGACCGCCTGCGGAATGCCCTGTTCACGGGCATGCAGCGCTTGCCAGGCCCCGACCATCTCCTGGAAGCGATCCCATGGCACGACCGCAAAGATGGGCTTGCCGTCCTGCTCGATGACCTGGAAATCGGTAGGTGCGTTCATCGTGCTTTTTCACCTCTTCAATGCTGACGATACGAGTCTGATTCAGCACATCGAACAAGACCCTGTAATCACCGACACGCAGCCGGTAGCCATATCGGTGGTTCCGCAATGGCTTGATGCCCGGCACCGCCGGGAAGTTCGCCAGGCTGCGCCACTACCTGGCCTGACAAGGCACGCCGATCGGTCCCAGTAACCTGCTGATGGCCGCCCAGGCCTTGGCAACGGACCTGACAGTCGTTACCGCCAATACCCGGGAATTCACGCGCGTTCCGGGCCTGAAGACGGAAAACTGGCTCGAAGAACCACCGGTTTGAATGGGCTCCCGTGAGGCGCGGCGAGATCACAGGTTTCCGAAGCCCGCCCGGTAGCCAAACCAAAGGGAAAACCGCAAAGAACGCGAAGGGTTCTAGGCGTAGTAACGACCAATCTGTGCGGCGCAAACGAAGCGCAGCGTAGTTTGCGTCCGAACGAGCGCATTTTTATGCCTATATTCGGTTGCATATGATTTCATCTATGGCTATCACTAGTTGCTCTAGATGTTTAATGCGCTTTGCAATTTGGTCTTCGTTGATATTTTTGATTCTTCCATGAGAGTTGTAATCTCCACCATGCGCGATTTCATTTCGCCTATCCACCAATAGACCAACAGATTTCTTTAATCTCTTTTTCCCAGTTTTTGCTTCCGCATTGCAAGTGATATTCTTCAAACGGAATGGCAGGAAAATTTCATCTATGACGTTGAATTTTTGGGTGGTATATGTTTCGTAATGACGGGTGATTAGTGTTCTTATTCTTCTATAAGGTCTTTCCATGGACAGAAGGTTAAGCGCCTCCCTTGTATCCAGACCCGCATCACTAAGTAGTTTAACGAGAGAGTCATCAGATTTATATCTTTTTAGATATGGAACGAGCTTTTCGCAGAAAACATCAGTTACGTACGCATCCAACGCTGCAACAGCTAAAACGACTGCTCCCCGGATAATATCCTTAGGAGCAGGAGTTGCTCCATCTTTTCGATTCTGCGCGTGAAGGACCTTATAGCTATCGACTAAGGCCTCGCAGCGTGCGATAGTTCTCTTAAATTTGGCTAAAGCATTCGAAGGCATGACTATTATGCATAACGACTCACATCACCGGCAGCAAAAAGCAGAGCGAGGAACGAGCGGCGCTTTTTGCTGTCTGAGTGAATGTGATTGTTAGGCGCATTCTGTTCTATGCCTCTCTGGCTTCATAGGATTTACGTACATGATTGTTGATGTACGCGTTTAGCCCATCGCCTCTATCCGCGAGAAGTTTCATTTGCCCGATGTGATACGAACCCGCGCTTGCACAGGTGTACCGATAAATTGACCTGTCGCTGAATTGAACTCTTATGAAACAGTCGCCGTATTCGTAAGCTACTACTCCTGAATCTCGATCATAATCACTGTATCTTTTCATCATTTGACCCCCTATTCTTTATTTAATCGTTTACCCCCCTCATAGGATACACACCTTGGGCAGTAAATCAGCTTTCCATTCCAGATGGTCCAAATCTCATCATCAGGAGATTAATCAATCTCTCGGCCACAATCGCAGCAATCTGCACTGGGCTTCAGATGTAAGAGTTTCCATGCACATATGTACTTAGCTGCCATGTCATCTCCTTTAACGCCCAACAGTTGATTATGTGTATGGGACGAATATCGTGATATGTGGCTGGCGCCAATATTGCGATATGCAGCCGCTTGCCCCATTCCTGTTCTCCACCTCGACGACAAACACGAAACTCTGTCCACATCCCACCAGGAATTTCTTCGGACAATCCGCAGGCGCCCAACTGGCCGCCCCGGCAGCAGACCGATACGCTGAGGCCGCTGTTTACGCATCGTCTGCGCGTGGATTGGGCGGCAGGATTCGATCGGGAGATCTGACTCGGGGAGCGAGCCGAAACGGCGGGAGATCATGCGGCCTCGGTAGCAGCCGGCGGGATGATCGATGCGGCAGTGACGAAAGCGGACAAGCCCTTGGGCAGACGGTCTGCCGATCGTTGCCAGTGCTTCCTGACGGTAACCCGTGCCCGGGGGTATTCGATGGATACCGGGACGGCCTGTCCCGGTTGAGTGAGTCGATACGTCCTGTGCCATGAAGACAAAAATCCCTTTGTCTGTGCCGAGCAGGCGATTGCTTCCCTTTTTAGAACATCCGCTGGTGAAATGCAAAGTTGCCCGTGCATGCCCCTCTTCGCCGCACTCAGACCGCTTCGATCAAGCGCCGCGTCATGTGCAGCCGTACTTCAGGGTCTTCGGTGAGCATGTGGTACAGGTGCCAGGGGCTGGTGGCCTTGTTGGTCAGGTCGTCCAGGTCGGGGCGGATTTCGGCGTAGAGCGCGGGCAGGCGCCGGTCGAAGCAGTGCAGCGCCCGGGTGAGCGGGTCCTTGCGCTGACGGGCGAGGATGCGGTTGACGCCATCGGTGTAGAGGTCGCCCAGGCAGATGTGCACGGCGTTGAACAGGGTGGCCCAGCCGTTGAACCAGAACATCAGGTCGATGTCGAAGCGCACGTCTTCGGGCGCGCCCTGCATCAGCACCTGTTGCAGCAGCTCACGTTCCTTGACCGTCTCGCCCGGTTCCATCAGTTCGGCGCGGCCGTAGCCGTCGATGGTGGAGCTGGTGAGCAGGATGGGCACGTCCGGGTGCCGGGCGAGCACAAAGTTCATGTCCTTGAGAACCCGCCCCTTTTCGCCGGTGAGCGGATGGGTCTTGAGACGAGACGCCGGCTGGGTCGCCAGCACCTGCACCTGGTGCCCGCGCGCGCCCAGCTCGTTGACCAGGCGCGCGAACACCCCCTTGTGCAACACGTCGGTCGAGAAGTTGAGCGAGGTCTGCTTGTGCAGCAGCGCCAGTTGCACCTCGGGCGCGTGGCGCGGGGCGCATTCGACGATGTTGGCGATCTTGCGCACCGGGATGCGCTCTTTCAACTGCCCGTGCCGGTCCACGATCACTTCCTGGTGGAACTCGTCGAAGCTGATCTGCAACAGCACATGCGCCTTCGGCCAGTGCCTGGGGCGACCGCGCACCGCCGCGGCCATGCGGCCGATGACCTCCTCGGTGACCTCGGGCGTGTCGGCAAAATCGCCGTTGAGCAGAATGGCAAAGGTGCGCACCTGGCGCATGGCGCGGATGCCGTCGTAGAAGGCATCGAGGTGGCGGGTGAGGTCGCCGCCGGTGAACAGCACGCTGTCGGTCAGTGATTCGACCATGCGATAGACCTTCTGCGGATCGGGGTCGGTGGGCTTGAGCGGCCGCCAGATGAGCATGCAGTGCCGGCAGGTCTGCGGACAGCCCATCGCCGGGATGATGCCCAGCTTGGCGAAACGCGGCGTGCCCGGTGTTGCCGGCTCGGGCAGCGCATCGACCAGCTGCAGGCGTTCCAGGTCGGCCTCGCCCAGCATGTCGCCGTAGCGCTGTTTTTCCTGCCTTGCCAGTCCGCTGTAGGCGACCTTGAGCGTCTGGGTGAACAGGCCCAGCCCGCGCCAGGCCGTGAGCATGTGCTCGGCGAGGCGCTGCGGATCGCCGCCCTGCCCGGCCAGCAGTTCCAGCAGTTGCGCCTGCTGCACCGGCCCGCCGGGCGGGGCCTGGCGCCAGTGCTCGATGTAGCCCTCGATGAAGGCACGCGCGCTGCCGGCCTCGACGAGCAGGCGCATCAAAAAGCGGCGCTCGGGCGCGCGAAAGGCCGCCAGCACGCCCTCGCGGTAGGGCTCGGACACGTGTTCGCGCAGCCAGTGCCAGCCGTACAGGTAGGTGAGCGGGAAGGCCAGTGCTGCGGCGTCGGGGTGATCCCGCAACATCTCCGCCATGCCCTCGCGGGTCAGGCGATTGATCTCGGCCTTGAAACGCGCCCGCATCGCGGGCAGGTAGAGGCCGAGCAGACGCTGCTGCTCGGCCTCGTCGATCACGGTCTGCGGGCTGGCGGACATGACAGGCTCCCCGGCATCAGGATGCCCGCAGTATACCGGGACGCCCGGCCAGCCGCGCGGCGCCTGGTCTCGACAAGCGCCGCAAGACGGGTTCAGTAACGCGGCGACTCGTAGGCGCGGTGTTCCTGCCCTTGAACGATGGGCTTGACGTAGATCTCCACCCGCCGGTTGAGCTGGCGGCCGGCCTCGGTGGCGTTGCTGGCGCGCGGCTCGGACTCGCCCCGTCCCTCGGTACGCAGGCGGCCACGCGGCACCCCGCGCGAGGCCAGGTAGTCGGCCACCGATTCGGCGCGCCGCCGCGACAGGTCGAGATTGTATTCCTCGGAGCCCACGCTGTCGGTATGCCCCACCACGTGCACCACGGTCCGGTCGTACTTGAGCAGTACATCGGCCAGCTTGTCGAGCGAGCGGGCGAAGCCGTGCTTGATGCGCGCGCTGTCGAAGTCGAACGACACCTCGGAATCGATGCTCAGCTTGAGGGTGTCATCACGCAGGCGCTCGATCTCGAGCTGGTGCGCCTGCCGCTCCTGCGCCAGTTCCTGTTCGAAGGCCCGCTGCTGGTTGTCCATGTAGTTGCCCACCGCGGCTCCGGCCAGCGCGCCCACGGCCGCGCCGACCCACTTGCCCTTGCCATGATCCACCTGGTGCCCTACCACGGCACCGACCACCGCACCGACAGCAGCACCGACCTTGGCGCGCTGGTTGGGGTCATTGGTGGTACAGCCGGAGACCAGCAGCGCACCGATCATTGCAGCCGTAACAAGACGTTTCATGGCACTACCTCCTCTCGTCGTCATCCCGCTCACCTGTCGGGTCCTTGCCTGCATGATTGGGCAAGCCCGCACGGAATACAAGGCAGGCGATCACAGACAGGCCACGGTTTCAGCTGCCGTTCAGGATGCGGCGCACCGGCCCGAAGCTGCGCCGGTGGATGGGGCTTGCGCCCAGCTCGCGCAGCGCCTCGAGGTGTTTGCGGGTGGGATAGCCCTTGTGCCCGGCCAGACCATAACCCGGGTAGCGCGCGTCCAGCGCCACCATCTCGCGGTCGCGCGTGACCTTGGCCAGGATGGAGGCCGCAGCAATCGCCGGCTCCGAGCCGTCACCGCCGACGATGGCCGTGGTCGGACACGCCAGCCCCTCGGGCACCCGGTTGCCGTCGATCAGCGCATGATCCGGCGCCAGGGACAGCCCCTCGACGGCACGCCGCATCGCCAGCAGGCTGGCCTGCAGGATATTGAGCCGGTCGATCTCCTCGACCTCGGCGCGACCCAGCGACCAGGCCAGCGCACACTCGCGGATCTGCTCGAACAGCGCCTCGCGGCGTTTCTCGGTGAGTTTCTTGGAGTCGTCCAGCCCGGCGACGGGACGCGCCGGGTCGAGGATCACCGCCGCAGCGACCACCGGACCGGCGAGCGGGCCGCGGCCGACCTCGTCGACGCCGCAGATCAGGGAAGGTCTCGGGGAATCGGCAGGGTTCACAGCTCCCGCACCACCCGGAATCCCAGGTTCACGTCCAGCTCGTCGCGCAGGCGCGCGCGGCGCGCGGCGGAGCGGGCGTGCACGGCAGCATCGAACCAGGAACCGCCGCGCACCACGATCCACTTGTTGCGCCGCCCGACCGGCGCGGGGTGGACACGCGGCAGGTTGGCCAGCGAGTTGCGCCAGTTCGACTCGGTCATCTCCCAGACGTTGCCGTGCATGTCATGCAGGCCCCAGGTATTGGGCCGGTAGCTGCCCACCGGCAGGGTGTGTGCCACCGGCGCGCACCTGGGCAGGTAGAAACGCTTGTTGTCGCGCGCTTCCTCGTAAGGGAAGCTGGCCTTGAAGTGCACCTCGCGACAGCTCACCGAGTCGCCGAAGGCGAAGGGCGTGGTGGTGCCGGCACGGCAGGCGTATTCCCACTCGGCCTCGGACGGCAGGCGGTAGCGCTGCCCGGTGCGCTCGCTCAGCCAGGCGCAATAGGCCTCGGCCTCGCCGTGGCGGATATTGATCACCGGGTGACGGCCCTCGCTGGTGATCAGATCGGGCCGCCAGCGCCAGCCGGTGGCACGGGTGAAGGCCGCGAACTCCTCGGCGGTCACCGGGTAGACGCCGATGGCGAAGGGCCGGGTGATCTGCTGGTAGTGTTGCGGCCCCTCGCCCGCCCAGTGACCGAACTCGTGCTCGGGCGAGCCCATCTCGAACATCCCGGCGGGGATCACCGCCAGCTCGGGCGCCTCGCCGGCGTCCAGCGGATCGCGGAAGCGCACCGGCAGGCCGAGCGCCTCGGCGGTGCGTGCCTGCAGGGCCTGGCGGGCAGCCTCGTCGAGATCGGGGACGAAGGACAGACGATCGGACGATTCGGGTTGCAGGGACGACATGGCGACACGACGGTTGATCAACAAGGCGGCGCATTATCGCCGATCCCGCCCACACGGCGAAAGCGCCCTTCCCCCGCCATTCACGGGGTCACCCCGGCATTACCGAGAAATAGACGATCTTCATTCCCATGGTGGAAAGTCACCCTCGGCGGCCAGTTCATTCATCGCCTGCTCCAGCCGCTGCATGAACGCACGCCGCTCGCCACCGGCATCGATTGGTTCGCCCACGAAGACATCGCAGAAGAAGGGCACCAGCAGCGCCTCGCCGCGCGGCAGGGCCTTGCCCAGCCCGTGCAGGAACACCGGGATCACCGGCACCTCGGGATGTGCCTGGTGAATGCGTGCGACGCCCTGCTTGAACGCGGCGAAGCGCTCGGGCTCGCCGCGCGTGCCCTCGGGAAACAGGATCAGGATCTCGCCGGCCGCCAGCGCCGCATCGATGTCGGCAAAGGGGTTCTCGCCACGGCGTGGCCTGCTCCGTCGCAGCGGCAGGATGCCGATGATCTCGCGCGCGAACCAGGCCAGCGCCCGGTTGCGCAGGAAATAGTCCATCGCCGCCACCGGCCGGATACGCGGCAGCAGGCGGCGCGGCAACAGCGTCATCAGCACCAGGGTGTCGAGATGCGAGTTGTGGTTGGCCACGATCACCGCCGGTCCCTGCGCCGGCAGGCGTTCACGGTGGCGCACGTTCAGCCCCAGCACGAACAGCACCAGGAAGCGCACTACCCCGTCGAAGAACAGGCGACGCAGCAGACGCACGGGCAGGGAACGGTCGGACATGGCCTGGAACTGTCTAGAAATACAGGTAGTAGATCAGGTGAAAGAACAGCGGCGCGGTGAAGGTGAGGCTGTCGATGCGGTCCATCACCCCGCCGTGGCCGGGCAACAGCGAGCCGGCGTCCTTCACCCCGATGTCGCGCTTGAGCGCCGAGATGGTCACATCGCCGATGAAGCCCGCCCCGCCGATCAGCAGGCCGGCGGCCGCGGCCTGCGCGGTCGAGAGAGGCGTCAGCCAGGGGGCCAGCAGCAGCGCGAGTACCGTCGTGCTCGCCACGCCGCCGGCGAAGCCTTCCCAGGTCTTGTTGGGCGAGACGCGCGGCGCGATGTGCCGCCCAGCTGCAACAGCATGGCCGCGTGCGAAATGGAGAACACCAGGGTCATCACCCCCCAGTGCAGGGTACCGGCGGCGCGCAGGAAGTCACGCGTCTCGCCGATCAGCACCATGCGGAACGGCAGGAACAGGAACAGGTAAACGGGAATGAAGATGATGAACATCCCGTACCAGCCGATGTGTACCCAGTAGTACTGCAGGGGGATGGCCAGGTAGGCCCAGAACAGCACCCGGCGGTCGGCGCGCCGCGTGGGGATGATCGAGAAATATTCCTTGAGCGCCAGGAAGCTGACGATGCCGAAGAAGACCACCGAGACGGTTGGCGACACCACGATGGCCAGCGCGAACACGGCCACCATCACCCACCAGGAGCGGATGCGCGCACGCAATTCGCCAAAATCGCGTTGCGTGTGACGCCGCGCCAGCCACCACTGCACTCCGCTGGCGATCGCCAGCAGGCCGAACAGGCCACCGAGCACCCACAGCACGTTGGGCGAGAGGTGCGCGAACATCAGCCCACCTCGGCCAGCGCCGCGCGGGCGCGGTTGAATACCGTAAGCACCAGCAGGGCGCAGACCGCGCCGAGCAGCCAGTCGCTCCAGCCGGCCAGCGGCAGGCCCAGGGCCCCGACCAGCGCCAGGGCGCCGAACAGGAAGGCCCGGTCGGACTTGCCCATCGGCCCGTCGTAACGACGCGAGCCGCCAATCTGCACCGCTACCACCCCGGTCATCTCGGTGAGCAGCGCCAGCAGCACCACCGTCATCACCCAGGGCGCGGACAGCCCCGGCACCAGCGCGAAGGCACCGTAGAGGGCGGCATCCGATATCACGTCGCCCAGCTCGTTGAGCACCGCGCCGAGCGGTGTCTTCATGTCGTGCTCGCGCGCCAGCATGCCGTCGATGGCATTCAGCGCCATGCGCACGAACAGCACCCCGGGTACCAGCGCCAGTGCCCAGCGCGCCCCACCACTGAAGGCCACCGCCGCCCCGGTCACCAGCGACAGGACCAGCGCGGCGAGCGTCACCTGGTTGGCCGTCACGCCGGCCGCGGCCAGCCGCGCCGTCACCGGCCGCAGCCGATTCTGGAAGGCGGGTTTCAGGTCGTAGATGGTGGGCATGACAGTCTCTCCCGTACGGACGACCATGCAGCTTTCGATGGTCCCTACAGTTCCCCGAGCGTCAGCCTACGACCTATTCCCCACCTCAGCAATGCGTTCGGCCCGAGGACGGGCCTCCTGCAGGTGGCAACAGCGTCCCTGCCGCGAATGTTCGGCCCGAGGACGGGCCTCCTGCAGGTGGGAGCGGCGTCCTCGCCGCGAACACTCGATCGCCTCGTCAGCGATGCAGCCCCGCGTCGCGGGGTGCCTTGAGCGCCACCTCGACCGCGTGCCGCCGCGTCTCGCCGTCCGCGTTCTGGCGCAGCACCACAAGGCGCAGCCGTGCTCCGGGCCCCAGCCCCAGCATACCCAGCTTGAACGCCGTGTAATCGGTAACCTCCCGGCCGTTGATCGCAACGATGCGATCCCCCTCGCGCAAGCCGGCAGCACGCCCGGCACTGCCCGGGGTGAATCCCTTGATCACCACCCGGCCGTCGGCAATATCGAGCAAGGCACCGATCAGGCCACGTGGCGGCAGGGGCCGTTCCTCGCTGAGCACCAGGTAATCGGCCTGGCCGCGCGGCGGCTCGTCGTCCACCGGGCGCAGTATCACCACCCCGCGGATGCCGCTGCGCCGGCTCACCCGGTTGGGGATGCCGTGCCGGCCCGCGACATGACCACGCCCGGCCATCACCACCATCTGGCGTTCGGGATGGGCCTTCAGGTAGGCAGCAATGCGCTGCGCCATGCTCTCGTCCCAGGTGAGCTGCACCTCGCGGAAGCGCGGAAACTCCTGTGACTTGCGCTCATGCTGCGAGAACACTCCGCGCAGGATGCGGTCGTATTCGCGGTCGCTGAAATCGTAGCTCTCCGGCAGCTCGTCGCGCAGGCCGGGCGGCAGCCCCGCGATGCCGCGGGCACGGATCGCTTCGGTCAGCTCGCGACTCGCATTCAGGGCAATGATCGGTATATGGTGCTCACGCGCGTAGCGGATGATCGGTCGGTACAGCCGGTAGTCGAAGCGCCAGCGGGTGAAGTACTCGGTACGCCGCAGCATCTCCGCCTCGTCGATACGCCCGGCGATGTAGTCGTCCAGCGCCGACTGGAAACGCGCCTGGAACCACTCGACACCCAGCGCGACCCGATCCGGCGGCAGGGCCCGCAGCACCGCCAGTTGCAGCCGGTGGTCGGCATTGCGATCGTGGACCTCGCCGACATAGATCAGGCGTTGGTCGCGCAGGCGCGCCAGCAGCTGCGGCAGGCCGGGGCTGAATGCGGTCTCGACCACCAGGGCATCCCCCGTTTCGGGCGGAGCAGCGTGTGCCGGAGGCGCGGTCGGGCGTACCGGGGGACTGCCACAGGCGGCCAGCACCAAGGCAAGGAGCAGGAGAGGAATGAAGCGCATTCTGTACGGTTTCCTGTTGTATCTCTCGTGGCTGGCCGCCGCGGCCGCCGGCCCGGCGCACGACATGGCCATCCGCCTGCAGGTGGACGCGGGCCGTCTGATCGTAACCGACCGCATCACGCTTGACGAACCGAGCCGCCGATTCGTGTTCCGGCTCAACAGCGGTCTGCGCATCGACGCGCACCCCGGGCATCTGGAACGCCTGGAGACCACCTCGACACAGACCCACTATCGCCTGACCTTCGACCGACCGGAGCGCCACATCGTTCTCCGCTACACCGGCCGGCCCCGCTTCCCCACCACGCATGGTCATGGCGGCATGCCGGCTGGCGAAATCACGCCCCAAGGCGTCTGGCTGGATGACGTCTCGGCCTGGTACCCGCTGACCGGCGATCCGGTACAGGGTGCCCGGCTCGCCATCGAGACCCCGCGGGGCTGGGAGGCGCTCGCCGTGGGCCGGCGCAAACAACAGGGGAACACCGTGGTCTGGCAGACCGGGCGACCGCTGCAGGCCCTCTACCTGGTCGCCGGTCCCTTCCACCGACATGAACGACAGCTGGGCGAGGTCACCCTGGCCGTCTGGCTGCTGCACGACGATCCCGCACTGGCCGAGCGCTATCTCGCGTTGCTGAGCGACTACCTGCGGCATTACCAGGCGCTGATCGGTCCCTACCCCTACGCGCGGTTCACGGTAGTCGAGAACCGCTGGCCCACCGGCCTGGGCATGCCCGCCTTCACCCTGATCGGCGGGCAGGTCCTGCGCCTGCCCTTCATCCCCTACACCTCGCTGCCCCACGAGCTGCTGCACAACTGGTGGGGCAATGGCGTCTGGGTGGACTATGAGCGGGGCAACTGGAGCGAAGGGCTGACCAGCTACCTGGCCGATCACTGGATGCAGGAGCGCCGGGGCAAGGGGGCGCGCTACCGCCTGCGCGCATTGCAGCGTTACAGCAACCATGCCGCACAGGGCCGAGACCTGCCGCTGCGCACCTTCGTCAGCCGCCACGACGAGGCCTCCCAGTCGGTGGGCTACAGCAAGTCCCTGATGCTGTTCCATATGACCCGCCGCCTGCTGGGCGATGCCGCCTTCGAGGCCGGCCTGCGCCGGCTCTGGAGACAACATCACTTCGAGCGCATCGGCTTCGAGACCGCGCTGCGCACTCTGGTGGGCGACCGCCCCGACCTGCTCGCACGCTTGCGGCCCTGGCTGGCGCGCAAGGGCGCCCCCCGCCTGCAACTCGGCGAGACACAGGTGCAGCCCCAAGGTGACGGCTTTCGCCTGAGCCTGGTCCTGGCACAGGATGCCGATCCGCCCTTCGACCTGCACCTGCCCGCGCGTCCGCAGCGGCTGCAGGTGGACCCCGACTACGATGTGCTGCGCCGGCTGGACCCGCGCGAGCAGCCACCGGCCCTGAACCTGCTGTTCGGCGGCCCGACCTGGCTGGTGCTCCCCGCCGACGCACCGACAGCGCGTTACACCGCCTGGCGACGCCTGGCCGAGGCCTGGCGCAAGCGCTATCCCGGCTTGCGGGTGATCGACGACCGCGACGCCGACAGCCTGCCCGCCACGGCGCACCGGCTGCTGCTCGGCTGGGACAATCGCCTGCTCGACCCACACCACCTGTCGGACTCCCGGTACCGTCTCGACCAGGACGGCCTGGAAGCCGAAGGCCGTTACTGGCCCCGCCGGTCCTTCGCCGTGGTGCGCGTGAGCATCGATGCCCAGGGTATCGGGCGCGGCTTCATCGGCGCCGGCGACCCGAAAACCATCGAGGCACTGGCCCGCAAGCTGCCGCACTACGGCAGCTACGGGGTGCTGGTATTCGAACACGGAAGCGCGCGCAATCGCCTCAAGGTCAGCCCCGACAACCCGCATTCGCCCTTGTCCCGGTCGTTGTGAGGTCGACACCTTCGAGCCGTTGCAGCTGGCGCCCACAAGCCGAGGTCGGCATAATACCGCGCTTCGTCCCGGTGATTGGCCGCTTGGCCGGGTATCGGCGGGCCGGTATAATCCCAAGTAATTCAGTGCGGGCCGGTATAATCCCAAGTAATTCAGTCAACTTCTCGAGGTGCGGCCACGGCCGCCCGGATCACCCATGACAGCAAGCTCCACCCCCAAGCCGGTCAACGCGGCCGACATCGAAGACGTCCAGGCCAGTCTCGACACTCGCCAAATCGCCATCAACAAGGTGGGTATCAAGGACATTCGTCACCCGGTGCGCGTGGCCGACCGCAGCGAGGGCAAGCAGCACACCATCGCCACTTTCAACATGTACGTGTACCTGCCGCACAACTTCAAGGGCACGCACATGTCGCGCTTCGTCGAGATCCTCAACGCCCACGAGCGCGAGATCTCGGTGGACACCTTCAAGCAGATGCTGGTGGAGATGGCCGAGCGCCTGGAGTCCGAGGAAGGCCACATCGAGATGACCTTCCCCTACTTCATCAACAAGAAGGCGCCGGTCTCAGGCGTGGAGAGCCTGCTCGACTACCAGGTGACCCTGATCGGCGAGATCCGTAACGGCAAGCCCAAGATGTACATCAAGGTGGTGGTGCCGGTGACCAGCCTGTGCCCCTGTTCCAAGTCGATCTCCGACTACGGCGCGCACAATCAGCGTTCGCACGTCACCGTGACCGTGCGCACCTGCGAGTTCGTGTGGATCGAAGAGATCATCGAGATGGTCGAACAGGAAGCCTCCTGCGAGCTGTATGGCCTGCTCAAGCGCCCGGACGAGAAATTCGTCACCGAGCGCGCCTATGACAATCCCAAGTTCGTCGAGGACATGGTGCGCGACGTGGCCGCACGCCTGAACGCCGACGACCGCATCTGCGCCTACGTGGTGGAGTCGGAAAACTTCGAGTCCATTCACAATCACTCGGCCTACGCGCTGATCGAAGACGACAAGGAGGCCAAGGCCGGTTGAACCCGGCCTTCAGGGACGGCTGCGCAGGATCATCAGATTGTCTCGGTGATCCATCTCGAAGTGGCGCAGCACGTTCATGCCCAGCAGGACCTCTTGCGGATAGTCGCCCTCGATCACCATGGCCTGCACGTCGTGGAAGGTGCGACTGCCGACCTTGACCGAACGCAGGCGCACAACGTAGCCATGTGACACGCCCGAGGCAGTACGCGCCGCAGCGGGCTGCCCCTCCTGCACATAGGGGATACCCAGGCGGCGCGCATCGCGCTCGCTCAACGCCATGGTGTTGGCGCCGGTATCCACCAGCATGCGCACCGGCTGCCCATTGATGAGGCCGTCGAGGTGAAAGGCGTTGTCGCGCCGCAGCAGGCGGATCTCCTGGCGCTGCGGCCTGGCATAGCGGTCGCTCACCGCATTGCCCAGTCGCAGGGTCTCCACCCGCCCGTCGACCATCACCCGCGCCTCGCGCGGGTCGGCAGCGACCAGCTTCACGCCATTCAGCTCCTGTCCCGCCGCCAGCACCTTTCGCCGACCGCCCACCTCGAGCAGGGCCTTGCCCGGGAACAGCGCCAGCACGCGCACCTGCGCCGCCAGCGAGACCCCAGGGAGCAGCAGGGACAGGCACAGGCAAAACAGGGCTCGCGACATCGCGGTCTCCTCCAACTCAGGGCGCCAGCCAGTGCGCCAGCAGCTGCAACAGGCCCAGGGCGGCGAGCCCGGCGGCCAGGTCATCGAGCATGATGCCCAGGCCACCACCGACGCGGCGATCGAGCCAGCCTATCGGCCAAGGCTTGAGAATATCGAAGAAGCGGAACAGCACAAAGCCGACCAGCGCCCAGATCAGGCCCGGGGGTGCCCACAGCATGGTCACCAGGTAACCCGCGATCTCGTCCCAGACGATGCCCGGGTGGTCGTGCACCCCCAGCCGGCGCGCCGACCAGCCGCAGATGAACACCCCGCTCGCAGCGACAGCCAGGGTCACCCCCAGGTAGGCCCACTCCGGCAGACGCGACAGCGGCAGATAGAGGGCCAGTGCCATCAGCGTGCCCATGGTGCCGGGCGCCTTCGGCGAACAGCCCGCACCGAAACCGAAGGCAAGAAAATGCAAGGGCCGGCGCATGTCCGGCTTCGGCAGTCCGTCAGCCCGCAAAGTGGTCATGCCCCTTCGCCACCCCCTCGTCGATCTGTCCGTCGGGATATTGCGCGCGCACGCCCGCACCGCTCTCGATCATGCCCACCCAGGTCACCGGCACCGCCTGTTCGCGCATGGCCGCCTCGAAGGCCGCCTGGCGCTCGCCGGGCACGGTGAGCAACAGCTCATAGTCGTCACCGGCCGAGAGCGGCAGCGACCAGTCGCCGGTCTCGTCCACGTAGTCGCGCACCGCGGGCGAGAGCGGCAGGCGATCGAGATACAGCATGGCCCCCACCCCGCTGGCCGTGCACACATGCGCCAGGTCGCCCCCCAGGCCGTCGGACAGATCGATGGCGGCATGCGCCAGCGGGGCGGCGGCCAGGCCGAGTTCGACGCGCGGCTCGGGCTGGTCGAGGCGCTGGCGCAGGAACGGCAGGCTGCCGGCGCGGGTATACAGCCCCTGCTGCGCCAGCAACGCCAGCCCGGCATCGCCCAGGGTGCCCGAGACATAGACGAGGTCACCCGGCCGTGCGGCATCGCGACGCAGCGTGTGTGCCGGATCGGCAAGGCCCTGGATGGTGACACTGATCGACAATGGCCCGCGCGTGGTGTCACCGCCGACCAGCTGCACGCCGTGGCGTGCGGCCAGCGCCGAGAAGCCACGCATGAAGGCAGCCAGCCAGGCCTCGTCGGCCTCGGGCAGGGTCAGGCAGAGGCTGGCCCAGGCCGGCTCGGCGCCCATCGCCGCCAGGTCGGAGAGATTCACCGCCAGCGCCTTGTGGCCCAGTGTCTCGGGGTCGACCCCGGGAAGAAAGTGCCGCCCGGCCACCAGGGTGTCGCAGCTTACCGCCAGCCAGCGATCCGACGGCACTTTCAGCAGGGCGCAGTCGTCGCCAATGCCCAGGGGGACATCCTCGCGTGATTCGGTGGCATGGGCGAAATATCGCCTTATCAGGTCGAACTCGCCGGGCATTCGTTCAGCTGCGCCTGGTGGCGCCGATCTCCAGCGCGCGCAGGCTGCGCGCCGCCTTGTCGAGCACGCCATTCACGTAGCGGTGACCCTGCTCGGAACCAAAGGTCTTGGCCAGTTCGACCGTCTCGTTGATGGCCACCCGATAGGGGATCTCGGGATGCCGGAGAAGTTCGTAGGCACCGAGGCGCAGGATGGCGCGCTCTACCGGGTCGACCCGCTCGATGTCACGGTCCAGCGCCTCGGCCAGCGCAGCGTCCACGGTCTCGAGCTGCCCGGTCACGCCCTCGAACAGGTCGCGAAAGTAGTCACGATCGAAACGCTTTTCGGCGTGCTCGAGCAGGAACTGCTGCACGATGTCGGGCACCGGCTGCCCGGCCATCTGCCACTGGTAGAGGGCCTGCGCCGCGAGCGAACGTGCCTTGCTGCGTTGCCGGCTCACAAGCTCCTCACAACTTGCGCAGCAGGTTGACCATCTCGATGGCGCTGGCAGCCGCCTCACCACCCTTATTGCCGGCCTTGGTGCCGGCGCGCTCGATGGCCTGCTCGATGGTGTCCACGGTGAGCACCCCGAAGGCCACCGGCACGCCGTGCTTGAGCATCACCTGGGCCATGCCCTTGACGCATTCGCCGGCCACGTACTCGAAGTGCGGGGTGCCACCGCGAATCACGGCGCCCAGTGCCACGATGGCGTCGTAATCGCCGGAAGCGGCGATCTTCTCGAGCACCAGCGGCATCTCGAAGGCACCCGGCAGGCGCACCACGGTAATGTCCTCGTCGCGCGCCCCGTGGCGCTTGAGGGTGTCGATGGCGCCCGCCTCCAGGCTGTCCACCACGAAGCTGTTCCAGCGGGATACCACCACGCAGAAGCGTGCGCCAGTGACGGTCATGCCGCCCTCGATGGTCTTGATAGTCATGTCTCGGGAGCCTCCTGGTGCTCGTCGGTATTCACGAATTCGGTGACTTCCAGGTCGAAGCCGGCCAGGGCATGCAGGTGCTTGGGCGCGCTCATCACGCGCATCTTGCGCACACCCAGGTCGGTCAGTATCTGCGCGCCCACGCCGATGGTACGCAGCTCCTCGTCGTTCTTCGAGCACTTGCCGTCGGCACGCGGCTCGGGCTTGATGCCGTGCTTGTACTCCTCGATGCGGTTGACGATATCGCGCGCAGTGTCGTAGTTGCGCAGCACCACGATCACGCCGGCGCCTTCGCCGGCAATGTAGTCCATGGCCGCGCGCAACGGCCAGCCACAGTCGCGGGTGCTCTCGAACAGGTCGCACAGGCTGTTCTGCACATGCACCCGCACCAGCACCAGCACCGGATCGTCGGGATGAATCTCGCCTTTCACCAGCGCCAGATGAATGTCGTTGCCCACGATGTCCTGGTAGGCATACAGGTGGAAATCGCCATGGCGGGTGGGCAGCAGGCAGTCGCTGACCAGCTCGACGGTCTTCTCGTGCCTGATGCGATACTGGATGAGATCGGCGATGGTACCGATCTTCAGGCCATGCTCTGCGGCAAATTTCTCCAGGTCGGGACGGCGTGCCATGCTGCCGTCCTCGTTGAGGATCTCGACGATGACCGAGGACGGCTCCAGTCCCGCCAGCCGCGCCAGGTCGCAACCTGCCTCGGTGTGCCCGGCGCGCACCAGCACCCCGCCGGGCTGGGCCATCAGCGGAAAGATGTGTCCCGGCTGTACCAGGTCTTCGGGCCTGGCGTTGGGCGCCACCGCCGCCAGCACCGTGGTCGCACGGTCGGCTGCCGAGATGCCGGTGGTCACGCCCTCGGCCGCCTCGATGGAGATGGTGAAGTTGGTCGCCTCGAGCTGGTTGTCGGTGTTGACCATCAGCGGCAGGCGCAGCTGCCGGCAGCGCTCCGGGGTCATGGTCATGCAGATCAGGCCGCGCCCGTAACGCGCCATGAAGTTGATCGCCTCGGGCGCGACCTTCTCGGAAGCCATCACCAGGTCGCCCTCGTTCTCGCGATCCTCGTCGTCCATGATGATGACCATCCGGCCCTGCCGCAGGTCTTCGATGATTTCTTCTGTGGTGTTCAGTGACATGACAGGACTTCGGGTTGAGGAAGCCGACTATTGTACACCGAAATCCGGCCGCTCAGTGCCGAGCGCCCCGGGCCAGGGCACGGGCATGGGCCACCCGCTCCTCGGTCAACGGGTGGGTGGACAGGTAACTCCGCAGGCGGACCTGATCCTTGTTACCCGCCGCATCACCGGCGACTGCCTCCAGTTTTTCGAGGATGCGTGCAAAGGCCTCGGGATCCTCGCCCAGTTGCAGCATGCGCGTCAGCGCGTAGTCGTCGGCCTCGCTCTCGGCCTGCCGCGAGTGATGTCCCTCGAGCAGGAAGGCGGGCAAGGCCGCCGCCAGGCTGTTGATGGCGTTCACGTCCCCCACCACCAGCAGCAGACCGATACCGAGAAAGGAGCTGCGAATCACCGATTGCAGGCCATGCCGATGTACCACGTGCCCGATCTCGTGCAGCAACACGGCGTCGATCTCGGCCGGGTCGCCAGCCAGCGCCACCAGGGCATCGGTCAACACGATGTCGCCCGAGGGCAGCGCCAGCGCATTGGCCATGCCCCCCGCCTGTCGGAAGTGAAGCCGATATCGCAGACCCTCGCTGTCATCGGGAAGCAGCCGCTGGTGAACACGCCGGCGAATGGCGTCGCGCCTCGCCTCGGGCAGGGCGCTCGGCTCGAACACCCACTGATCGAGCAGTTCGAGCGCCCCCTGGGAGAGCGACTGGTTGACCGAGGCCGGCAGCGCCTGGGCCAGGGCACGACTGGCCCAGGGCACGCCCCACCACACCGCAGCGAAGGTCACGGACAGCGTCAGCAGCAGGGCAAGAACGATCCACGAACGCCGGGATTCCAGCCGATGCACGATGCCGCCGCGCCCGTCACGGTGGCTACCCCGCTGCAGCAGGGCATCGACGCCGGCATTGTCCGGGGTCTCGAACAGCGACCCATCGGGCAGCACCAGGCGGCGCGGGATATCGCCTACCCGGTCGCTCACCTGCACCTGCCGGAAATCGCCGTCGCGGCGGGTGCCATCTTCCACCTCCAGTCGGTAGTACAGGCCGTCGCTGTGCAGGATGGCGAGGCGCCGCGCCGCACTGCCCGGCGGATACCAGGTGCCGGACAGCCGGCGCACCGCCATTGCCTCAGAACCCAAGCTCGGGGGCGACGTCGAAGACATCGCCCATTTCCTCGCCCAGCGCAGAGACAGCCCCCTGTTGCTGCGAGACATAGGTATCGAGATCGCCTTGCAGCTCGGCGGCGGCCGTCTCGGTCTTGTAGCGGGTCAGGCGTATCCGGGTCCAGGGCCAGGCCAGGCCCAGCGTGAGGGCCAGCAACAGCAGGTTGCTGGCATGTATCCAGACCAGACGGGCGATACGCAGGCTGGAAGTCATTTGCAACTTGTCGTCGAGTCGCATCTGCGAAAACGCATAGTTGCGCACCTTCATCTCAAACCAGGCGCGCGTCCAGACCCCCAGCAGCAACATCGGCACATATGCCAGCATCATCGCGGCCAGCATTTCGGAAGGCACGCCGCCGCCCGGGTTCACCTCTTCTGCCATCCCCACCAGGGTATTGCCGAACAGGCCGGCTACGACCAGTGAACCCACGATCACGATGAGCAAGAACCACAACAGGTACGCCAGGTAGATGCCATAGAAACGCCGGGTATTCAGATCCGTCTCGAAGTGCCCCTGCCCGTAACGCAGATTGCCAAGCACATAAGCAACCGAGCGCTTGTGCGCGTAGGGCGTGATCGCCAGTCCCGCGAGCAGGGCGAACAGCATGCCGAGTCCGAGGAGCAGGAATCCCTGCTTCATCTCGTGCTCAGCCGCACCGCCAACCATGGCCGCTCCGAACATCGGCAACAGGAACAGCAACACTGGCAACATGGGCAGCAGCAGGAACACCACGTAGGACTCCTTCAACCGGCCGTCGAAGCCGAAACGCACGTTGCGGTAGGACGTCATAACCGAATTGAAACGTAGCGAACGCCAGATCACCCACGGCATGACCAGCATGAACAGCAACAGCATGAGGCTGCCGATGGCCGGCCACAGGTTGGAGGTGACCACGTAGATCAGCGCCAGGCCCAGCGCGATCAACCGGCCCTTGAGGATCATCAGCGGCGTGGCGTGATAGTCGAAGGACGACTCGCCGAACCAGGTATTGCCCAGGAAATAACGCCGGGTGCGCACCTTGGCCCAGGCAGAGTAGATACCCAGGGTGAGGATGGTGAGGATCAGGTTGACGATCCAGATACGGAAGTACTGCCCTCCCCGTCCCGTGAAACGGAAGGGCGTGATGGCGACAGGCTGCAAGGTACCGGACATGGCTCTCTCCTTGGACTCCGGGTTTACGAAGAGACGGCGGCGGCCGATGCGACCCTGCTGCCGCCGACGCAGGCGAGGCTAACATCGCACGCCACCCCCATCCAGCCCATGCACCACATCACCCGAACGAAAGGCAGGCCATGCGCGCCCTGCCCATCAGAAAGCAACGGCGCGCTTGCTATCATGTCGTCATGAACGCAACGACCCCGCCCGCCGAGGGCGTCATCCGCTTCCGACTCGAGCATACCAACGGGCCACTTCCGGGGTGGGCAGAGCCCGGCGAGATCCTCGCCTGGTTCCGCCGCTGCCAGGCACTGGGCGGCATCGGGCGCTACCCCCCCGAGCGTTACCAGGGTGCGGCCTTCGGCAACATCAGCCAGCGCGGCCCCGAGGGCTTCCTGATCACCGGCACCCAGACCGGTGGCCAGCAGGCGCTGACACCGGGCGACATCGCCTGGGTGAAGTACTGCGACATCCAGGAAAACCGGGTGGTCTCACAAGGACCGGCGCGGCCCTCGTCGGAATCGATGACACACGGCCAGCTCTACACGCTGGACGCCGGCGTCGGCTTCGTGATCCACATCCATGATCCACTGCTCTGGCGACAGGCCGATCGCCTGGAGCTGCCGGTCACCGACCCCGCGGCCGAATACGGCACGCCAGCCATGGCGCGCGAAGTGGAACGCCTGATGGCAATGCCGGCGACGCGGGAGGGCGGCATCTTCGCCATGGGCGGCCACGAGGATGGCTTGGTGATCTTTGGCACCGACGCCGAGCAGGCGGGGCTGCGGCTGCTGGCGTTGTACCGGCGCGCCTGCGCCCGGGCCACCAGCTGACACCGCAATGAATCAGAGACGCGCCGCCTCCACCAGCGCCATGATACGCCCGGCGATGACACCGCGCGGCTGTTCCGCATCGACCTGCAGGGCCGCCCGCGCCACGCTCAGCCAGTGCGTCTGCCCCTGTTCGACGCAATCTCGCCAGGGTTGGAGATCGCCCTTGGCATACCAGGCCTCGTAGGCGACAAGCACCGCGGGAAACAGGTCCTTGCGCATGTTGCCCAGGTTGCCGACCCAGGCATGCAGCGAAGCGCCGTCGCCTGGGTCATCGAGCAGGTGCGGCAGGGTCTGCAGGCAATCGGCCAGGTTGTCGCGCACCGCGCGCAGCATGAGCTCGGCCGGTGTGCCGAGTACTCGCAGCAACAGCGCTTCCCAGCCCCCGCCCAACAGTTGCCCGGCGCGATATTCACCGATCTCGTGATCGCGAACCACCGCCATCTCACGTTCGGTCATGTGCTCGAGCGCCGCATCGATGTCGGTCTCGAAGGGATAACAGGCCAGGGCCCGGCCCATGGCATTGTCGGGCCGGCCCCACTGCCAGGAATCGTACTTTTCCCAGAGCAGCTGCTTGAGGGCATTGCGGCGCAGGTAAATGTCACGACCCAGCAGCAGGGCCGGGGGCACATGCAGGCCACGCGCCAATTCTTCTCCGCCGACCCACAGGTCGAAGCCGTCTGCTCCCCGCTCGTGGGCCAGCAGGCGGGTGAGAAAGAACTGGGCACGACCCGACTGCGCCAGGTCAGCACTGTACAGGTAGCCCAGGTCGCTGATGCGCTGGTTGATACCGGCCACATCGAAGGGATCGAGCCAGTGTTCACCAAGCGCCAGAGGATGGTATTCCTCGTCGGCCAGGCCGTCCCACAGCGCCTCGCGTTCACTCAGCCAGTCACCCACCGCATCCTTGTCGAGGGTTTCGCCATAGGGCAGTCCCTGCTCCCAGCGATAGTACTCGCGCATCTTCATCAGGTAGGTGCACAGCCCGTAGTCGGTACCGTGGCGCGCGTCGCTGATGTGACAATTGAGCTGGACCTGTTCGGCCAGCTCCAGGATCTCCGACGACATGGTGGATGCTCCGTGGCAGGTTTCCGAGTAAAATACTCAGTTATTGACTCCCTGCCAAGCACATCGAGAGGTATCCATGGCACTGCGCATCAAGAGCCGCTGGCACAATGACGAGGGCGAACGCTCTCTCGAGGAGATTGCCGGCGCCCTGGCCTTCATTAGCTGGCGGATCGCCAAGGAGAAGGCCATCAACCTGCACGGCGAGGATTTCATCTACGAGACCGACGAACAGCGCATGGCGGTGATCGTCGAGTATCTGATCTTCCAGTTGCAGATCATCGACCGCATTGCGCACCAGCGGCTGGGACTCAACGAGGAGGAACGGCGCCAGCTGGTGATCGCGGTGGCCCGTCACCTCGCCGGGCACTTGCAGGACAACTCGGTGGACCTGTTCGGGCCCGGAGACTACGTCACGCCCTTCATCGACAAGCTCAACGAACGCGGCATGGAATACGCCGAGTTCAACTACACCGAGGACGGTCCGTCCTATCCCTTCATGCGTCACCTGGGCTATGAGATCCAGCAGATCATGGGCGAGACCCAGGCCAACCGCTGGGTGATCGATCAGGTCATGGACAAGGACGGCCCGAACGTGGACCGCGAGATCAGCCGCGCCATCGACAACCTGTTCGACTGACTCCGGGGCATGACGTTACGATGATTACTTGCGCGCCGCCATGAACAGCATGACCAGCGCCATCTGGTTGCAGTTGGAGGCATCGCGAAAACGGGTTCGCAGCAGTTCCGCTGCCTTCTTGCGGTTGCCCGACTTGAACTCGACCACCACCTCGGCTGCCGTCTTGTGAAACGCCGCGTGAGCCTCGACAGCCTCGTGGTATTCCTCGAGCTTGCCGAACGCGTCCCTGCCCGGCCCGTGCAACCAGCGGCCCAGTTCGCAAATACGATCGTCGGCAACGGTAATCAGATCGATCCTTCCACGATCACCCTCCTTGAACAGGCGCGCCAGTCGCCGCTTCCAGGCACTGTGCGCGGCCAGCACCTCGCGCAGATGCAGTCCGACATTCTCGGCCACCTCTTCCACCGTATCGAAGCTCTGTCGCGACTTGCCGGGGAAGCGCTTCCACAAGGACTTGAGCATGGTTGTGTCTCCCTGGGCGGCACAAGGTCATCAACGATCACCGCTCACCCGTGCCGGTTCGGGATCCTCAACTCCCTTGTCTGAATATTGTGGTAGTCGTTGTTACCTTGCGTTGGGCTCGACCCTCGGTTGGCAGGGGTCACTCGGCCCACACGGATGATGCCGGAAGCTGGCCGGCACAGCATCCTGACAGGTTGTCGCCGGGAGACAACACACCGTTTCATTGGTATCGGCACAGCAACTACGGCCCCGCCAAAACAAAACCCCGGCCTAAGGCCGGGGCTTTTCGTGTCCGCGAGCGGCGACGCCAGGCGCCGCCCGAAGGGAAGAACGGATCAGTTCTTCACCCAGTTACCGAAGTTGTCGGTGTTCTTTTCCTCGCCGTCGGCATAGCCGGCCTCGTAGGCTTCGGTGATACGCTGTTCCTCGCGCTTGGGGTTCTGCAGGAAGCCTGCCTGCCAACCCTGGATGTACTCCTCGTCCACACCCATTTCTTCCATCTTGGTCACAGCGTCGTAGTAGAACTGGTTCATATCCGGTCTCCGATTGACAATCCAAGCCGTCCATTCGGTACGGCGCGCACAAAACTCGAGCCTGAAGGCATTCGCCCCTCGGCCCAGCACCCCCCACCTGTCGTTTTTGGGTGTGGGCGGGTCAAAAACGGGCATTAGAATAATCTAAATTACTCACCCCTGACAAGCCGCAATATCACCGCAATACCGACAGCCACAATATCGACAATCTCCCGAGGACAAGCACCAGGCCGACTTCCCGCTACCCGTGTTGCCGCCGGGGTTGATCTTTCAGGACCTACTCACCATGCTTGCCGCCTGGTCTCATCGACGATCTGGACACACGGAGTCATCATGCGCCCGGCCCAACTGCTCACCATCCTGGACCGCGAATTCACCAGCACCCTCGAAGGTCACCACACCCCGGTCATGCTCTGGGGACCGCCGGGGGTCGGCAAGTCGGACATGATCCGCCAGACCGCCGAGCGCCACGAGGTGCCGATGATCGACATCCGCCTGTCACAGATGGAGCCGTCGGACCTGCGCGGCATCCCTTTCCGCAGCGGCGAGCACGTGGAATGGGCCACGCCCGCCATCCTGCCCGATGCGGCACGTCACGGCGAGCGCGGCATCCTGTTCCTCGACGAGATCACCTCGGCCCCACCCAGCGTCTCGGCCGCCGCCTACCAATTGATACTCGACCGCCGCCTGGGCGAATACCAGGTGCCCAGGGGCTGGGCGATCTTTGCCGCCGGCAACCGCCAGGGCGACCGCGGCGTGACCTACACCATGCCCGCGCCGCTGGCCAACCGCTTCTCGCACTTCGACGTCGAGCCCCACCTCGACGACTGGGTGGCCTGGGCCTATGCCCACGGCATCGACGAGCGGGTGATCGCCTTCCTGCGCTTCCGCCCCGAACTGCTGTTCGACTTCGACCCGGCGCACAATCCCATGGCCTTCCCCTCCCCGCGCTCCTGGGAATTCGCCCATCGCAGCCTGCAGAAGTTCAGCGGCCACCCCGAGCTGCTGCAAGGCGCCCTGCAGGCCTGCGTGGGGCCGGCCGCCGGCATCGAGCTGACCGCCTTCGTCAACAGCCTGGACAAGATGCCCGACCTGGACGACATTGTCGCCGGCAAGCGCGTGCCCGTGCCCGAGGAGATCGACCTGCAATACGCCGTGGCCGCTGCCCTGGTGGGCCGTGCCATCCGTGCCGCCAACCAGCCCGAGGCCAGCGAAATCATCGGTCACATCCTCGACTATGCCGGCGCCTTCCCGCAGCGCGAGATGGGGGTGATGCTGGTCTCCGACCTGCATCGCGCCATCGGCGAGCAGCTGTTCGCGATACCGCAATTCGCCACCTGGGCGAACGCCATCGCCGACGTGATGCTCTACGAGTGACGCCATGGCCGTGGACATCGAACGGATCGAGACCAAGCTGGCCGCCGCACGTACCCGGCTGATCCTCGACAAGCCCTTTCTCGGCGCCCTGGTGCTGCGCCTGCCGATGATCGCGGCAAATCCCGAATGGTGTCCCACCATCGCCACCGACGCGCGCAAGTTCTATTACAACCCCGAGTACATCGCCGGCCTGTCGCTCGACCAGACCCAGTTCATGCTGGCACACGAGGCGCTGCATTGCGCCCTGTCGCACTTCGCGCGCCGCCAGCATCGCATCAAGCACCGCTGGGATCTGGCCTGCGACTACGCCATCAATCCCCTGCTGATCGAGGACGGTCTCAAGCCCCCACCCGACGCCCAGATCATGCCCATGTACCTGGGCATGACCGCTGAAGAGATCTACCCGCTGATCGACGAGAACGACCAGACCGAGACCCTCGACCAGCATCTCTACGACCAGGACAACGAATCCGGCGGCGGCCAGCAGGGGCAGAAATCGGGCCAGGCACACGACGCCAACCAGCAGCAGGGACATCGCCCCGAGGACGGCACCGGCGAGCCGGACGGCGACCCCGGTGGCGAGCGCCCGCTCGACGAGCAGTCCGACGACCGGGAAGGCGAAGGCGGCCAGCCGCTCCAGAACGAGGGCCGCAACGGCGAACAGGAGGGCGAGACCGACGACACGCAACCCGGCGAAGGCGACCCCGCGCCCGACCCGCTCTCCCCGGAGGAGCGCGCCACCCTCGAGGTCCAATGGCAGCAGCGCCTGGCCGGCGCCGCCCAGCAAGCCAAGCAGGCAGGCAAGCTCGGCGGCACCCTGGCGCGCCTGATCGAACACCTGTTGCAGCCGCAACTGCCCTGGCGCATGCTGCTGGCACGCTACATGACGGCCATGGCGCGCGACGACTTCAGTTACATGCGTCCCTCGCGGCGCGAGGGCGACGCCATCCTGCCCTCGCTCAAGAGTTCGCAGATCGACATCGCCGTGGCCATCGACACCAGCGGCTCGATCAAGGCCAGCGAGATCGAGGAATTCCTCTCCGAGATCGCCGCGCTCAAGGGACAGATGCGTGCGCGCGTCACCCTGCTGCCCTGTGACTCACAGCTCGCTCCCGGCGCCCCCTGGATCATCGAACCCTGGGAAGACTTCAACCTGCCCGAAAGCCTGGCCGGCGGGGGTGGCACCGACTTCCGTCCCGTGTTCGAATGGATCGAGGCCAACGGCATCCAGCCTGAACTTCTGGTGTACTTCACCGATGCCGAGGGCCATTTTCCCGAGCAGGCGCCGAACTATCCGATAATCTGGCTGGTCAAGGGAAAGGAAAAGACCCCCTGGGGACAACGCATCCAGCTCAACTGAAACGGCCTCCGGGCCGCAAACACGACATGGCCCGCACCCGCAACACGCTGCTCTCCGCACTGCTCACCGCCAGCCTGGCACTCGCCCCCCTCCCTTCCGCCCGGGCGCTGGACACCCGCCTGCCCGACCTGGGCAACAGTGCTGGCGGCCTGATGACGCCCAAGGCCGAACAAGAGCTGGGGCGGGCCTTCATGCGCAGCGTGCGCCTGAACCAGGCGGTGCTCGACGACCCGCTGATCGGCGATTACATCCAGCAGCTCGGCGAACGCCTGGTCGAACACAGTGATGCAGCCGGCACACCCTTTCATTTCTTTGTTATCGACAACCGCGAGATCAATGCCTTCGCCGGCCCTGGCGGCTACATCGGCGTCTACACCGGTCTGATCTCGACCACCCAGACCGAGAGCGAACTGGCCGCGGTTCTGGCCCACGAGATCGCGCACGTCACCCAGCAGCACCTGCTGCGCGCCTGGGAGACCGCCAGCAACATGACCCTGCCCAACGCCGCCGTCCTGCTCGCGGCCATCGCCATCGGCGTTGCAGCCGGGGGTGACGCCGGCCTGGCCGCGGCCACCATGGGCCAGGCCGGGCTGATCCAGGAACAGATCAACTTCACCCGCGCCAACGAACAGGAGGCCGATCGCATCGGCATCGACATCCTGGCGGACACCCGCTTCGACCCCAACGCCATGCCGGCCTTCTTCTCGCGCATGGGCAGGGCCAACCGGGTGTATGCCACCAAGCTGCCCGAGTTCCTCATGACCCACCCGGTGACGACCAGCCGTACCGCCGACGCCCTGGGCCGCGCCGCCCGCTATCCGGCACGCCAGGTACGTGACAGCCTGCACTTCGAACTGACCCGCGCACGCATCGCCCTGCGCAATATCGAGCACCCGCTGGCACATGCGGCGCGCCTCGCCCGCCAGCTGGAAGACGGACGCTACCGCAACCGCCTGGCCACCGAATACGAGCGTGCACTGAGCCTGCTGCAAGGCGGTCGCATCGCGGAAGCCGACACCCTCCTTGCGCGCCTGTTGCAGGCTTCGCCAGACACCATCGAGTTCATTGTCGCCAAGGCCGAGGTGGAGCAGCGGCAGGGAAAGGCCGAGGCAGCCCTGCGGCGTCTACGCCAGGCTCTGCTCGCGCATCCCACCAGTCGCGCCCTCGTGCTCTCGCATGCCGAACTGGCGACCGCACTCGGACACTACCGCGAAGCAGTGGACCAGCTGCGCGATCACCTCGGCATGGCCACCGACGAGCCCCGCATCCATGCCCTGCTGGCGCGCGCCAGCGGCGAGGCAGGGAACGCCGTCGCCGCCCACCGACACCAGGCGGAATACCACTACCTCAATGGCAAACTGGAAGAAGCCATCCTGCAACTCGAACTGGCGCTGAAGACCCCCGGCATCAGTTTCTACGACAGCAGCCGCATCGACGCCCGCCTGCGCGAACTGCGCGAGGAACTGGCTGCGCGCAAAAAACGGGAATAAACCCGATAGCCCTGCGTCTATGCATCGGGTCCACAAGGCACACCCAAAAGTATCAGATGTTGCTGATATACCGGACTGCGGAACCAAGGCTTGCGTCGGAACACCAAATCATTATGCTTGAGCGCTACCCGTACGGGTAAAGCAACAAGACCGACAACAACATGGTGATCAGCGAAACGCGTCCGCATCGAAGGCAAACCGATTCACAACCGCCAAAACAATTGAACCGTTCATTCCACACCAAACGAGCATAGGAGGATATGCGATGCGGAATACCGCAAGACACGCAACCATCGCTCTGTCACTGGCAGCCCTGTTCAGCGCCGCCAGCCTGATGCCCCAGGTTGCCTCGGCGGAGGGCACCAACATGGCCGCCAAGGGCAAAGAGATCGCCTGGAATCGCAAGAAAGGCAACTGCCTCGCCTGTCACGCCATGGCCGGAGGTAATCTGCCTGGTGACATCGGCCCGCCGCTGGTCGCCATGAAGGCCCGCTTCCCTGACCGCAAGAAGCTGTTCGACCAGATCTACGACGCAACCAAACGCAACCCGTCGACGCGCATGCCCCCCTTCGGCAGGCACAAGATCCTGTCGAACGCGGACATCGAGGCCATCGTCGATTACCTGTACACCCCCTGACCGCCGGTCAGAAATACCCTGTTACAAAGTCACTTCGTCCCAGGAGAGTACGCAAGATGAATACCGACATGAAACGCCGAGTCTTCCTGAAAGGCTCCCTGGCCGCGGGCACCGTGGGTGTCGCCGTGAGCGCCGGCCTGCTGGCACCGCAAGCCGTGCTGGCCGCCTGGCCCGAGAAGGCCTTCCATGCCAAGAGCCCCAAGGACGCACTCAACAGCGCCTTCGGCTCGGGCCAGACCCAAGCTTCGGACAAGATCAAGATCAAGGCGCCCGACATCGCCGAGAACGGCGCCGTGGTGCCGGTTACCGTGAAGAGCGATATCCCCGGCATCGAAAGCATCGCCATCCTGGCCTCTGCCAACAACTCCCCGCTGGTCGCTCTGTTCAATCTGAGCCGAAACGCCATGGCGGATGTCTCGACACGCATCAAGATGGGCAAGACCGGTGACGTGATCGCTGTGGTCAAGGCCGGTGGCAAGCTGTATGCCAACCGCAAGGGCGTCAAGGTCACCATTGGTGGCTGCGGCGGCTGACCCCGATCGCCCCCATCGCAACTGCGTAACATATTTCTGAGGTAATACCCAATGGCTAAAAGCTCAATCAAGATTCGCGCAAAGGAAAAGAAGGGCGTGGTTACCGTCAAGTGCCTGATCAGTCATCCGATGGAGACCGGCCTGCGCAAGAACAAGAAGACCGGCAAGCTGATCCCGGCGCACTTCATCCAGGACGTGGTCGCCAAACACAACGACAAGGAAGTGCTCAGCGCACAATGGAGCGGCGGCGTTTCCAAGAACCCCTACCTGGCCTTCAAGTTCAGCGGCGGCAGCAAGGGTGACACCATCACCATCGCCTGGACCGACAACAAGGGCCAGAGCGATTCGAAAAGCGCCAAGATCAAATAACACCCACAAGGCACCACGGCATCATGCCCCTCCGGGGGCATACCAGATCCACTCTGGGAGGAGATTCAAACCCATGAAACCAATGACCGCGATTGCCGCCATCTGTGCCCTTGCGGCCACTGGCGCCTTCGCCGACAAGAAGGCGACTGACACGACGCCGGAAGAAGACCTGAAGACCTACCGGGACTACTTCTTCAAGCGCTTCCCCGGCGTTCCGCTGCAAGAGTATGCCAACGGTGTGTACGCCATTGACAAGACCTCGCGCGACAGCTGGGAGGCCATCGAGGAGTTCCCGCCGTACGAGCCGATGATCGAAGAAGGCGAGACCATGTGGAATACGCCGTTTGCCAACGGCAAGACCTATGGCTCCTGCTTCAACAATGATCCGACCCAACGCAAGAACTATCCGTACTGGGACGACCAGCGCAAGATGGTGGTCACCCTGCCCCTGCCCATCAACGAGTGCCGCACGAAGAACGGTGAGAAGCCCCTGAAATATGCCAAGGGCCCGATCACCCGCCTGCTGGCCTACATGGCCTACGAATCGCGCGGCCAGAAGATCAACGTGAAGATCCCCAACAAGGACGCACTGGCCGCCTACAACAATGGCAAGTCCATCTACTGGGCACGGCGGGGCCAGCTCAATTTCAGCTGCGGCTCCTGCCACGTGCAATCGGCTGGTCAGCACGTCCGTGCCGACATCCTCAGCCCGGCGCTGGGACAGGCCACCGGCTGGCCGGTGTACCGTTCCAAGTGGGGTGAGCTCGGGACCTTCCATCGCCGCTTCAAGGGCTGCATGAAGCAGATGCGTGCCAAGCCCTACAAACCGCAGAGCAAGGAGTTCCGCAACCTGGAATACTTCCTCACCTACATGAGCAACGGCATCGAATACAACGGACCGTCGGCTCGCAAATAGGCAGTCCAGACTTCATCCAGGCAAAAGCCCGGCATCCGCCGGGCTTTTTTTTCGGGCTCCAGGTCAGGATCCTTCAGATCACGATGGCCTTTTCCGGCTCTCCATCGGTCACCTCCGCATCTGCCTCCGATGCGTCGAGAGCCGCCAGCTCGTCATCGTCGAACAGTCCACCCAGATCCTGAGCCAGGGGCTCGTCTGCGAACAGCTCATCGATGCCCTCGGGCTCGACCGCCTCTGTTGCCGTCGCCTCGCTCTTCTCCTCATTCTGGACAGGGACAGCGTCTTCTCCCTCTCCAATATCCAGCATCTCGGTATCGAGTTCAGCGGCCGGACGTGCTGGCAGCTCAGGTTCCCCGGAAACCGCATCGTGCCCGACTTCCTCGACCGAGGACGGTACAGCCTCCGGTGCGGGATCCGAATCCGCGAACATGCTGGAGTATTCGCTGAGCATGCGACTCATGGTCTCCATGGTCACACTCAACTCCTCGGACAAGCGCTTGTTCTCCTGGCGCAAGGCCTCGAGCTCACTGTCGTCCGTCCCGCTCGCCTCACCCGCAGCCCCGCCACCGTGCAACTCGAACCAGGGGGCGAGCGCCGATTGCAGCGCGATATGGAACTGCGCCGCGCTACCGGCGTCACGATCACGATAGACGGTGGCAAAGCGCTGCAGCAATCCCAGCTCCTCGCGCACCATCGCCACCCGGACGCGATCCAGTTCTGCACCCTGCAGGCCCATGCGTTCGGCAAGAAACCTGCCGATAGCCGCCTCGCGCTCGGCGCGCCCGGCGCGCACCGCCGAGATCAGGCGCGCAATGGCCTGGCGGTCACGCCGTGCCATGGCGGAATGCCGTATCCAGTACACCAGCAACAGCACGAACAGCAGCAGGAGGACCTCGCCCCCCGCCAGCATCAGCCAGAACATCAGATCCTTCATGCAGCCTCTCCCTTGGCATCCGCGTCTTCAGCTTCACCCGCCTCTCCCTCGGACAGGGCGTCCTGCGGTGCGACGTCCGCCTCTTCTGCGGTAACGGCATCCGGTTCCGCCTCGGAAAGCTCGGCCTCCACGGCCTCGATCTCCTCGCTCAGGGACACCTCTTCACTATTGCCTCGCCGGCGACGCAGGAACCACCAGGCACCCAGGCCGCCGCCGATCAGCAGCAGGTTGAGGGCACCGAATACCGCTGCGGGCAACACCCATCCTGACTCTTCTTCTGCGGCCGCTTCCTGGACCCCTGCCTCTGCCGGTGGCGCTTCGGGCTGTGCCTGGGTCGATTCGGAGGTCGATTCAGCAGCGGTCGGCGCCGGTTCCTTCGAGGGTTCGACTCCCGGCGCATAGACCGGGCCGTATTCACGGACGATCCGGTTGCCCAGGCGGCTATTGCCCTCGATCTTCAGGTACACCGGCGCGCCGAGGTCGGCCAGCACATAGCCCTTGGCATCCTTCTTCAGCAGCTCGCGCTGGCCATCGATCTGCTGCCAGACGGTGACCGTGGCCCCGTCCTGCATCACCGCGCCGGTGACTTCGACCACCGCCCGCGCCGCATCGCCCTCACCCTCTATCCTGAGCGATGCCGGTTCGTGCACCGCCAGGCGATAACGTTTCTCGCGCACGAAGGTCGGGCTGTCCACGCTGAACAACAGCTCTACCTCGTCGAAGGCGTTCTTCTCGTGATAGCGCACCGCATAGCGCCCGTCCCCCGCCTTGCTGTCGCCATCCCGGCCCTCGTCGTTGAGTCCCAGTGGATCACTGCCGTTGCGGGTGATGGCATCGGCACGCACGTCCAGCAGACGCAGGAAGGCCCGGCGATCGACCAGCTTGCCCTTGTTGCTCAGGTAGGCGCTCAGCAGCAGGTCTTCGCCCACCGCCAGGTGGGCCGGGACCTCGGAGGTCTGCAACTTGAGATCGGTGACG
The DNA here is from genome assembly GCF_000801295.1 of endosymbiont of unidentified scaly snail isolate Monju. Lineage (NCBI taxonomy): Bacteria > Pseudomonadati > Pseudomonadota > Gammaproteobacteria > endosymbiont of unidentified scaly snail isolate Monju. Next base: position 1,776,267 of record NZ_AP012978.1, read on the forward strand.
ATCATCACCCGGTTGTCGGGATCCACGTCGGCCAGCAGGCGCCACTCTCCCTTCTTCGGCGAGGCGATGGTGATCAGGTCGTACCCCTGATCACGGTACCAGGCCACGCCCGCCACGAGATCGCTGTCGGTATAACGTTCGCCCGCGGGCGAGATCAGCACCGGATCAGGCGACCCGGGCTTGCGGAACAGCAGGATGGTCGCCTCCTTCACACTGGCATCCACAGTGAAGCGATTGTCCTTGAGCGGCACCCCTTCGGGCCGACCGACCTGCTCGAACACCTTGAGGAACACCCGACTGAGCTGTTCCGCGGAATCCACCTGCTGGTACCAGCCGCCGGTCACCTCCGAGAGACGTTTCATCAGGTCATGGTCTGCCCGCTCCGACAGCGCGATGGTATGCACACGGATACCCAGCTGCTTCAGCCGTGGCAGGATCTCGTCGAGAATGCGTTGGCGCGAGGCCGCGCTCTCCCCCGGCTGCTTCGACACATCCACCATGCCGTCGGTCAGCAACACCAGGTGACGGTTGTAACTGGATGAGGGGGCGCTGATATCACGCGTTGCATCACGCAGCACGCGCTCGATGTGGGTGAACTGGCCGGGGGAACGGATCTGCTCCGAGAGCTTCAGTGCGCGTGCCTTCCAGGCCTTGTCCACATCGCCCAGGGGGATCAGGGGATTGCTCCAGCGCGCAAAGGTCCAGACCCCGGCACGGGTGCCCGGCTGCAACAGCCCCACCAGCATGCGCAGCGCCGGCCGCCGCAGATTCTGCGGATCGTTCTGCTTCATGCTGCCCGAGATGTCGATCAGAACCCGCACCTCGTTCTTGTCGGGTGCCGCCCAGGCATGCCATGCCGGCAACAGGCACAGCACGCTCAGCAGCAATCGGGTCCATAGTGCCATGGTCTTCTCCCCGGGCAGCACGCTCTGCCCGCAACAGTCCGGATCTACCGGCATAGCGGCCTGCGAACGCGATTCTTTAGGGAACAAACCGTTGGCAGAGAAGCTCGAGGAAGCACCGGCCACTTCCCCTGCCTGCAGGAAAAGGGCATCCGGTACTGGTTCAGCGCTTCCTGCAAAGAATCAAGTATAGGGGTTGGACTGCCCCGGCACCGCCGGATAGAAACGCCGGTAGGCCCACTGGTACTGGGCCGGCGCGGCGGCGATGCAACACTCCACGTGGCGGTTGAGCGCAACGGCTGCACGCTGTGGATCGGTATCGGCGATGTCTTCGTCGGCCAGGAAATGGCGCATGCGATAGCGGCCGTCGGACTGTCGCTCGGCCCAGGCAAAGAGCACCGGGCTGCCATGACGCGCCGCGAGCCGACCGAGCAGGACCATGGTGGCGCACTCACGGCCGAAGAAGGGGGCGACGGCCGCGGCCGCACCAGCACTCTTGGGTACCTGGTCAGGCAGGATGGCGATCACCTCGCCAGCCTTGAGCGCGCGATTGAGCGCCTTGATGCCGGCGGGCGTGGTCGGCACCATGCGGATACGCGCGATACTCCGGCCCTGGCGCATCAGCGGTTCGAGAAAGGCCTGGCGCGGCGGGCGGTACAGGCCGGTGATCGGCAGGGAGGGATCGATGCCGGCCGAGACCAGCTCCCAGTTGCCATGGTGCGGCATTGCCAGGATCAGTCCCCTGCCCTGCTCTACCAGCTCGCGCATGCGCCCGGGCAGGCCGGCCGGATCGACGCGGTCGGACAGGTCCTCGTCACGCAACCAGATGCGTGGCATCTCGCAGAACGTGATGGCGCTCTCGATCAGGACCTGACGCACCAATGCCTCGCGTTCCGCCACCGGCAGGTGCGGATAGGCGATCGTCAGGTTGGCCCGCACGTTGCGCGCCTCGCGGCCGTTCAGGCGATACAGCAGGCGAGCGACCCCCTGGCCCAGGCGGCGCAAGGCGCCCCAGGGCAGGCGGGCCAGACCTCGCAGGGAGAGGGTGGCGATCCGGGACAGCATCGATATTTCCAATCCACAAAAAGCGGCACAGGCCGCTGAATTCCTCTATAACTCCAACAGACGACCGCAGAACATCCACCTGCACCAGAAGGCACCCATGAACGACCAGACCGACCCTGTCGCCCTCTCACCCCAGCAGGCTTGGGAACTGATGCAACAGGACCCGAGAAGCGTGCTGGTGGACATCCGTTCGACCATGGAATACCTCTTCGTCGGGCACCCCAAGGGGGCGGTTCACGTCCCCTGGATCGACGAGCCCGACTGGGAGGTCAATCCGAACTTCGTCACCGAAATCCGCAAGCTGATGCTCGGCGGCGTGGCGTGCGCCAATGATAGCGGTTGCGCGCCGGTGATTCTCATCTGCCGCAGCGGCAAGCGCTCGCTGGAGGCCGGCCGCGCCCTGCTCGACGCCGGGTTGAAGAACGTCTATCACGTGGACGAAGGCTTCGAGGGCGAACTCGACGAGGAACACCACCGCAGCACCCTGGGCGGCTGGCGCTTCCACGGCCTGCCCTGGGAACAGTGTTGAACCACCACAGCGTACACAGAGATCACAGAGAGATTGCACTTGAGCCCTGTGTCGATACTGCGTCACCCGGATGGAGCGCAGTGGAATCCGGGATCGAATCCCGAACCGGGGATTCCCGGATTCCGGTCTGACGGCATGCATCCGGGTGACCGCTGCCATCGTTGGCCTCTGTGGTGAAGAACAAGGGGCACAAACGCCTCTTCCATGACCATGGGTGTGAGCGACCCGACGGAACCGGCAGCCGTTGCGGCGCTGTTCGACGGCTGACACATCCAGGTTAGAATAGGCCTTTCGTTCCGTCCCGCAGGCGTCTCCCTTGCCGCAGTCCGTGCTCTCCTGTGCCGACCCCCTCGCCGCGCCGCTGGAGCAGGTGCTGGCGCGCTTCGGCCTGCGCGTCGAGCACCTGTCCGACAATGCCCCCATCCCCGGCAGCTTCTGGGGCGAGCCCGAGGCCGGCCTGGTCGGCGAGACCCTCTATGTCCGCCCCGACACCCCGCTGCACTCGGCCCTGCACGAGGCCTGTCACTGGATCTGCATGGACGGACGGCGACGCGCCGCCCTGCACACCGATGCCGGTGGCGACGTGGCCGAGGAGAACGCCGTCTGCTACCTGCAGATACTGCTCGCTGACCACTTTCCCGGCGTGGGTCGTTCCCGCATGCAGGCCGACATGGACGCCTGGGGCTACAGCTTCCGGCTGGGCTCGGCACGCGCCTGGTTCGAGCAGGATGCCGAAGATGCACTGGAATGGCTTTTACGACACGGGATCGTGGATAATGCAATCCGCTTAACCTGGAACAAACGCGACCCGCAGGAACCCCAACGGACCCCATCATGATCAGGAAGTGTCTCTTTCCCGCCGCCGGTTACGGCACCCGTTTTCTTCCCGCCACCAAGGCCATGCCCAAGGAGGTCATGCCCATCGTCAACAAGCCGCTGATCCAGTACGGCGTCGAGGAGGCGCTGGAGGCCGGCATGCACGACATCGCCATCGTCACCGGGCGCGGCAAGCGCGCGCTGGAAGACCATTTCGACGTGAGTTACGAACTGGAGCACCAGATCAACGGCACCGACAAGGAGGCCTATCTCGCCGATATCCGCCGTCTGATGGACCAGTGCACCTTCTCCTACACCCGCCAGAAGGAGATGAAGGGTCTCGGGCACGCCATCCTCACCGGCGAGACCCTGATCGGCCGCGAGCCCTTCGGCGTGATCCTCGCCGACGACCTGTGCGACGGCAACAGCGACGGGGTAATGGCGCAGATGGCGCGCATCTACGCCAAGTACCGCTGCAGCGTGGTGGCCATCGAAGAGGTACCGCAGGACCAGATCGAAAAATACGGCGTGATCGCCGGTTCCGAGATCGAGGACGGCCTGTTCATGATCTCCGACATGGTCGAGAAACCCAGCCCTGAAGAGGCGCCGTCCAATCTGGCCATCATCGGGCGCTACATCCTCACCCCGGACATCTTCGACATCCTGCGCGAGACGCCGCCGGGGCGCGGCGGCGAGATCCAGATCACCGACGCCCTGCTCACCCAGGCGAAACGCAACATGGTGCTGGCCTACAAGTTCAAGGGACGGCGCTTCGACTGCGGCAGCGTGGCCGGTTTCATCGAGGCCACCAACTACTATTACGAACGCATGCGCGACGACGGCTGACCGCCCTCGGGGCGGACACCGACCAGCTCGAAGAACGCCGCGGCCTTGTCCAGCGATTCCTGGAACTCCTCGGTGGCGCGGGAATCGATCACCAGCCCGCCGCCGGCCCAGTAACGCAGCCTCGCGCCCTGCCGCACCAGGGTGCGGATGGCGATGCTGCTCTCGAGGCGGCCGTCGAATCCCAGGTGAAACAGGCTGCCGCAATAGGCCTCACGGCTCACCGGTTCCAGTTCGTCGATGATCTCCATCGCCCGACGCTTGGGCGCGCCGGTGATCGACCCTCCGGGAAACCCGGCGCGCAACAGGTCCACCGCATCGTATCCCGCGGCCAGCCGGCCACGTACCCGGCTCACCAGGTGATGTACACGGGCAAAGGATTCCACCCGGAACAGCTCGGGCACCTCGATGCTGCCCGGCACACACACCCGGCCCAGATCGTTGCGCAACAGGTCCACGATCATCAGGTTCTCTGCCCGGTCCTTGTCGCTGGCCAGCAGGTCGGCGCGCAACTGCGTATCCAGCGCCACATCGCCATGCCGCGGCCGGGTCCCCTTGATCGGCCGGGTGTTCACCACGCCATCGCGCAGCGACAGAAACTGCTCGGGCGAATTGCTCAGCAACTGGAAATCGCCGAAGTCCAGAAAGGCGCCGAAGGGAGCGGGACTCAGCGCGCGCAGACGCCGATACAGACTCCAGGCCGGAACGGCCAGCTCGGCCTCGAAACGATGGGTGAGATTGATCTGATAACAATCCCCCTCGCGCAGGTAGTGTTCTACCCGGGCAAAGGCCGCCTCGTAGGCCGGCCAGGGCAGGCTGTCGGCCACTCCAGCGGCGCTCTCCTGTGAAGCCACGTCCTCCACCGGGGCAGCACTCGCCGCCTGTTCCAGGGTGCGACACAGGGCATCCCAGCGGCGACGCAGCGCCGGATCCCGCCCCTGACCGACCAGCACCGCGCGTTGCAGACGATGATCCAGGATCAGCGCCCAGTCGTAGAGGCCGAAGGCCGCCACCGGCAAATCGTGCGCATGATGCCGGGGCAGGCCCTGCCAGGCGCGCCCCAGTTCGTAACCCAGGTAGCCGACGGCCCCCCCGGCAAAGGGCAGCGCCGGGTCGCCCCCGGCCGGCTGGGCGATCACCTCGCGCAAGGCGCTCGCCACCGCATCGGCCTCATCCCAGGCAAAGCGCAGGCAACGGTGCGGCTCGGCAGTGAGGATGTCGTAACGCCCGCCGCCAATCCCCCCCGCGCTGTCCAGCCAGACAGGACAATCCAGCGCTCTCAGGGCCGCGAACCAGACACCACCGTCCGGTTGGTAAGGCAGTGGATGGTATTTCGGCCAGCTCATCGGACCTGGGGGCTGCGTCGCAACAACAGGCCCCCTTGCCGGGCAGGCCGGGCCGCTTCGTCGAAGAAGAGGGACTCGCTCATGAGATACGCTTTGCTATTAACCCGGCACCAATCCATGTCACTCTCAGCCACCACGAGCGCGCCTGTGGCGAGGCGCCGTGCCGAAAGCAGGGTCATTCCCTGTCGAGGTGCGGCAACGATGTCCACGGGCACGCTCGTGGTGGCTGAGAGTGACATGGATTGGTGCCGGGTTAATACAAGAGGCAGCCGATGATACCCGCAAGCGATCGGATGGAGAAACGTCGCCGTGAAACAGACTGGCAACCGAAACGCGCGGCCTGATCGCCAAGGCGAGCCCAAAAGAAAACGGCCCGCGCCATGAATGACGCGAGCCGTTGATCGATATGGTGGGTCATGCAGGATTCGAACCTGCGACCAACTGATTAAAAGCCAGGCGGACTCGCCATTGCCCCCCGGACTCTCGCCCCCGTGAAGAAGCCCGTTCACGTTGATTCCCCGCCGCACAGTCATTTGCTCCCTCGAAATACGGTTTTCCGAGGGGGCACGCCGGATTTCAAGCAAATTACGACGGTGAATGGCGGTCAGAGTGGGGGCCTTACAACGATCTGACCAGTGCTTCTGGTGATGGGGCGGGCCGAGAACTCAGACCATTTTCAACAACCTGCTAATCCGACGCTAATGCATTTACCCGTCCCGCCCGGCATTCGACCCTGCATATGGGGCCGATTGAGTGGCCTTGCCAGGCCGAAGGAAAGCGACTCTCTGCCCGGTAAGGGTAGACATCGGGCACCTGCCCTACCCGGACCGCTGCCTGTATCTCCCGCCAGGTCTCTGCCCGCAGCAGGTCTGCATGGGTTTCCAGAAAGGCCCTGCGCCAGCGTGGGTCTATCATCAAGAAAGTGCCGAACTCTTCCGGGAAGATATCGTTCTCGGCCACGGCATACCAGGGTTCGGCAGCCATTTCCTGTTCCGGCGTCTGCGGTTCGGGGATACACCGAAAACGGCAGTCTTCGATCGGAACAATCTCGTCGTAATCGTAGAAGATCACTCGGCCGTGGCGGGTCACACCGAAGTTCTTGAGCAGTAGATCGCCCGGGAATATCCCTGCCCCTGCGATCTCCCGCAACGCATTGCCATACTCGCACATTGCCTGGCGCAGCGCCGTATCATCGGCCTGCTCCAGAAAAAGATTCAACGGGTTGAGCCGCCGCTCGATGAAAAGGTGACGAATGACCACCTGGCCTCCCTCGATGCTGACTTTGCTCGGCGCTGCATCCAGCAATTCCTGCAATAACCCAGGATCGAACCGGTCCACCGGGAAGGCTGCATGCGAGAACTCCCAGGTGTCGGCCATCCGCCCAACACGGTCCTGACGCTTGACGAACCGGTATTTGGCAATGACTTCGGCCTCGGTGGTGCGCTTGACCGAGGGGAATCGATCGCGGATCACCTTGAAGACATAGGGATAGGACGGCAGCGTGAACACCAGCATTACCATCCCGGTGGTCCCAGGCGCCACCTGGAGGCGGTCACTGGAATTGCGCAGATGGTCCAGGAAATCGCGATAGAACTCCGCCTTGCCCTGCTTGTGGAAGCCGATGGCCGTGTAGAGATCGGCCGCGGACTTTCCCGGCAGGCAAGACAAGAGAAAGCGCACCACCGCAGAGGGCACTTCACAATCGGCCATGAAATAGGCCCGCGCAAAGCTGAACACGTTGGCGACATCGTCCGGCTCGGTGACCAGTGCATCGACCCGCACCCTGCCCCCATGCGTTCTCAGCAAGGGCAGTACGAAGGGGTGCCGCGCGTTGCCGTTGATCACCCTTCCGACCACGTAGGCGGCCTTGTTGCGATAGAAGACCGAACGCAGCACCTGGACCTGGAAGTGCCGAGTCAAGCCCTCGGAGGGGATTGGCAGCCGGCTCACAGCGCGCAGCAGATGGCAAAGATCACGTCGTCGGTTCTCGTAGGGCAGACCCGGATCGATATCCCGCAACAGCCTGTCGAGCGCGGTAGCCCACCCTTCCTGGGTAGGGTAATAGCTCCGGTAGGCCGGCACTTCTCCCTCGATCCGCTCGGTGGAAACCGCGGGGCGGACGAAGATATGATCGTTGTTGTAGTAACGCCGGTGAAACAGGCCCACGAACACCGAATTGTAGAAGGTCTCGGCCAGCTCGGGCTGGCGATGACCATACAGCAACCCCAGGTACTGGAACTTGATCTCCTGCCATAGTTCATGGTCGGCCGCGCGCAGGCCGTAATGTTCACGCAACAGGGCGATTGCCTCTCGCACCCGCTGATCATAAAGGCTGATGCGCCGCGCACTGTCTTCCCTGGCCGCCTGCCAATCGCCCTCGATAAAGTACTGACGGGCCCGCTGCGTGGTTTCGCGGAAGATCCGAAAGTGACGGTCGAACGCCTCGAGGATGGCCTGTGCGATGGCACGCGCCCGGGCTAGCTGGCCCGGGCCTTGGGTTTCCGGGAAACTGCCTGGATCACCCGACACGACATCGGGCCTGGACGATCCGAGCAGGTAGCGCGTCATCGACCTTGCCCGGTTCAGGCGAACTGGGCCTCTTCGGTTGATCCGGCAAGCGCGGTCACCGACGAGGCTCCGCCCTGGATGACCGTGGTGATGTCATCGAAGTAACCAGCACCCACCTCCTGCTGATGGGAGACGAAGGTATAACCCCTATCGCGGGCGGCAAACTCAGGCTCCTGGACCTTTTCCACATAGTGCTTCATGCCCTGTCCCCGGGCATAGTCGTACGCCAGGTCGAACATGTTGAACCACATGTTGTGGATACCGGCCAGGGTGATGAATTGATACTTGTAGCCCATGTCCGACAACTCGTCCTGGAAGCGCGCAATGGTGGCTTCGTCGAGGTTCTTCTTCCAGTTGAACGACGGCGAGCAGTTGTAGGCAAGCAGTTTGTTCGGGTTCTCGGCCAGCACCGCCTGGGCAAACTCCCGGGCAAAGCCCAGGTCGGGGGTGCCAGTCTCGCACCAGACCAGGTCCGCATACGGCGCGTAGGCCAGGCCGCGCGAGATGGCCTGCTCGAGACCGTTCCTGACGCGGTAGAAGCCCTCTGCGGTACGCTCGCCGGTGAGGAAGGGGCGGTCATAGTCATCTACATCCGAAGTCAACAGGTTTGCTGCCTCCGAGTCGGTCCGGGCCAACAGCAAGGTCGGCACACCCATCACATCCGCCGCCAGGCGCGCCGCAATCAGTTTCTGCACCGCCTCTTGGGTGGGCACCAGCACCTTGCCTCCCATGTGGCCACACTTCTTCACCGCGGCCAGTTGGTCCTCGAAATGTACGCCGGCGGCACCATTGGCGATCATGTTCTTCATCAGCTCATAGGCATTGAGCACGCCACCGAAGCCGGCTTCGGCATCTGCCACGATGGGCAGGAAGTAATCGATGTAGCCCTCTTCACCGGGCCCAATGCCCCGTGACCACTGGATCTCGTCGGCACGTTTGAAGGCATTGTTGATGCGCCTGACCATGGTCGGTACCGAATCGTAGGCATACAGCGACTGGTCGGGATACATGGTCTCGGAAGTATTGGCGTCTGCTGCTACCTGCCAGCCGGACAGGTAGATGGCCTCTATCCCGGCTTTCGCCTGCTGCACGGCCTGGCCGCCAGTCAGGGCGCCGAGACAGTTCACGTAACCCTTCTTGGCCCCACCGTGCAACAGATCCCAGAGCTTGCGCGCACCGTTCTGGGCATAGGTGTGTTCCGGTTGTACCGATCCACGCAGGCGCACCACATCCTCGGCCGTGTAACCACGCTTTACGTCTTTCCAGCGCGGGTTCTCCGCCCAGTCCTTTTCCAGTGCGGCGATCTGCTCCTGTCTACTCTTCATCGGGGTTGCTCCTCTGGTCTATGTCGATATTGATGATGAAGGGGAGTCCCGGCGTCACCGGCGGGGCTTCCTTTTGCCGGAAAAGAAACTAATCCATCGTTTGTATTTTCCAATCCAATTGTTTCAATAAAAACTATTTAACCCATTAATGATTCCCTGAGAGATCAGAAGAAAATGCCCCCTACTACAACCAGAACCGCCTCAAAACTGCGCGCTTTCTGCACGTGGCGCCGTGCGGCAGCATCACCGAGGCCGCGGAGAACTTGTTCCTCGGTCACACTGCAGTTGAACGCAAGAAGGTGGCCCTGGAGGCCGCGGCTGGGAGGTGACAAAGAAGTACGTGGAACTCGACCTGGGCATCTCCATCATCACCGATGTGTGCCTCACCAACACCGACAGACTCGCGGTGAAACCTTTGGGAAAATACTCTCCCGCGCGCTCCCATGACTTCATCTCGCACCACGGAACGTCCCTGTCACCAGCGGTGGCGCGCTGTATCGACGTGTTGCGCGAATACTCCGCTGACAGGATTCGTCTGAGGCGAGACGGTGCGCCAATTGCTGACTCAATCGGCGCGACGCACCGAAATTCCGTCGGCATCAGCATAGATCCAGTCACCGGGCGAAACGGTGACGCCAGCGAAGGCCAGGGTCACCCGGGTCTCGCCACGCCCCGCCTTGACGCTTTTACGCGGATGAGTGCCTCGGGCCTTTACGCCCAACGGCAATTTGGCCAGTGCTACCGAGTCCCTCACGCAGCCGTTGACGATGACGCCAGCCCAGCCATTCCGGACCGCCAGCTCGCCCAACATGTCTCCCAGCAGGGCACACTGGGTGGAATTGCCACCATTGACCACCAGCACCCGGCCATCGCCCGACTGTTCCAGCATTTCCCGGACCTTGCTGTTGTCGTCGTTGCAGCGAACGGTTGCGGCCGGTCCCTGAAAGCTTTCCATGCCGCCGTAATTCAGCCAGGGCGGCGCCATCACCTGAACCTTGTCACCCAGTTCATCGCTCAAATCGGCAGTGGCCAGCACATCGACCTTCATCATTGCTCCTCCCTTCATGGTAAGAAACAGAGCATATGCCACTGCCCGCGCAAGACAGGCGCCTATTGAAAAAAACAATGCGCCAGCCACCAGCAGAAAATCTAGGCTTTCTATGTCAAACAAACACCGGGCATTTCCACCATGAACAGACCCGACTACATCGTGAAAGCCGACCTTCGAATAGACCGAAGACTGCTTGAATTCATCGAGCGGGAGGCTCTGCCAGGCACGGGCATCGACCCGGAAGACTTCTGGACTGGCCTGCAGCATATCGTCGCGCGATTCGCGCCACTCAATCGCCAACTGTTGCGCCGGCGCAATGAATTGCAGCACCGGATCGACGAATGGCACCTCAACAACCCGTTTGATCCTGTCGCGTACCGGAATTTCCTCGAGGAGATCGGTTACCTGGTACCGGAAGGCGAAGACTTCGAGATCAGCACGCAAAACGTGGACCCCGAGATCGCCACCCTGGCAGCGCCGCAGCTGGTGGTCCCGGTCAACAATGCACGCTATTCCCTGAATGCCGCCAATGCGCACTGGGGCTCGCTCTACGACGCCATCTACGGCAGCGACATGCTGCCCCAGGTTCCTGCGAAAACGACCGACCGCGTCGACGAGAACCGCGCCCGGGCCGTCATCGCCTATGTCCGGGACTTCCTGGACCGCCATCTACCGCTGCGAGATGCCTCGCATCACGAGGTGACCGGTTGGTCGATCATCGATGGAGACCTGGTTGCCAGCACCGACAACAATGGGGGGGAAAGGCTCGTCTCGCCCGAGCAATTTGCAGGCTATCTCGGTGAACCGGCACAACCGTCGGCTTTGCTGTTCCGCCACCACGGCCTGCACATCGAGCTGCGTATCAACCGCGACCACCCTGTCGGGGCGCTCGATCGCGCCGGCATCGCAGACGTCCAGCTGGAGGCCGCCGCCACCGTGATCCAGGACTGCGAGGACTCGGTCGCAGCCGTGGACGGTGAAGACAAGACCCTGGTCTACCGCAACTGGCTGGGACTGATGAAAGGCGATCTTTCCGCGCCGGTGACCAAGGGCGGTCGCAGCTTCAACCGCACCCTGCATCCGGACCGCCAGTACACGGCACCGGACGGCGGCACCCTCACGCTCAAGGGCCGCGCCCTGATGCTGGTACGCAACGTTGGCCACCTCATGACCACGCCAGCGGTGCTCGATGCGGAGGATCGGGAGATCCCGGAGGGCATTCTCGATGCCCTGATCACCAGCCTGATCGCTCTGCACGACCTGCAGGGCAACGGGCGCTGGCGTAACTCGCAGACCGGCTCGGTCTATATCGTCAAGCCCAAGATGCACGGCCCTGACGAGGTCGCCTTCACGGTACAACTGTTCGGCGCAGTCGAAGATGTCCTTGGCCTGCCACGCAACACGATCAAGCTCGGCCTGATGGACGAGGAACGCCGCACCACCCTCAACCTGAAGGAATGCATCCGCCAGGCCCGCGAACGGCTCATCTTCATCAACACCGGCTTCCTGGATCGCACCGGCGACGAGATCCACACCGACATGCAAGCCGGCCCCATGGTGCGCAAGGCCGACATGAAGACCCAGCCCTGGATGCGGGCCTACGAGGACTGGAACGTCGACATCGGCCTCGCCTGCGGCCTGTCCGGGCGTGCCCAGATCGGCAAGGGCATGTGGGCCATGCCCGACGAGATGGCGGCCATGGTGGAACAGAAGATCGCCCATCCCCAATCGGGTGCCAACACGGCCTGGGTGCCCTCCCCCACCGCAGCGGTATTGCATGCCATGCACTACCACGAGGTGGACGTGTGGGCCGAGCAGGAACGCATACGCCAACGGCCGCGGGCAAGGGTGGAAGACCTGCTGACCCTGCCCCTCGCCGATCCTTGCGAATGGACACCGGAAGAGATCCAGCAGGAACTGGACAACAACTGCCAGGGCATCCTGGGCTATGTGGTGCGCTGGGTACAGCAGGGCGTGGGCTGTTCCAAGGTGCCGGATATCCGCGACGTCGGGCTGATGGAAGACCGGGCCACGTTGCGCATCTCCAGCCAGCACATTGCCAACTGGCTCTATCACGGCGTGGTCAGCGAGCGCCAGGTGATGCTAACCCTGCGGCGCATGGCCGAGGTGGTCGACCGACAGAACGCGGATGACCCCAACTACCGCCCCATGGCGCCCGTGAACCGCCCCGGATATTCCGGAGACTGTTTTGTTTGAGTCAGGCCGCCTTGGCAGACTCTTTCTGTTGGCGATAATACGCCGCTTCCAACTCCGCCGGTGGCACGTTGCCAATAGGCTCCAGCAGCCGCCGGTGGTTGAACCAGTCCACCCACTCCAAAGTGGCATATTCGACCGCCTCCCTATGCTTCCAGGGGCCTCGCCGGTAGATAACCTCGGCCTTGTACAGACCGTTGATCGTCTCTGCCAGAGCGTTGTCATAGGAGTCCCCTCGGCTACCGACCGAGGCATCAATGCCGGCCCCGGCCAGGCGCTCCGTGTAGCGCACCGACAGGTACTGACAGCCTCGGTCACTGTGGTGCACCAGGCCCTCTGTGTCCTGGCGCGACCATAGCGCCTGCTCCAGCGCATCCAGCACCAGGTCGGTCTTCAGCGACCGGGAGACACGCCAGCCCACGATCCGTCGGGCATAGACGTCCACGACAAACGCCACATAGACAAACCCTGTCCAAGTCGCCACGTAGGTAATGTCCGCCACCCACAACTGATTCGGGCGGGTGGCAGTAAACTGCCGCTTCACCCGGTCCAGTGGTCGTTCCGCCGTCGTGTCGCCGATCGTTGTCCGGCAACGGCGGCCTCGCACCACACCCCGCAACCCCATGACACGCATCAGGCGTTCCACCGTGCAGCGGGCTACCTCGATGCTTTCCCGGTTGAGCTGCCGCCATACCTTCCTGGCACCGTACACCTGGAAGTTCTCTTCCCAGATCCGTCGAATCTCGTCTGACAGGGCGCGATCCCGCTGCAATCGCCGCGGCAGTCGCTGTGGATCGGCCTCACGGGCCTTGTGCTCATAGTAGGTGGACGGGGCGATCGGCAGCACCGCGCAGATCGGCTCGACCCCGTAACGATCCCTGTGATCGTCGATGTACGCGATCATCTCTTCAGTTTGCGGTCGAGCTCCGCCTGGGCAAAAAAAGCCGACGCCGTCTTCAGAATCTCGTTGGCCCGCCTCAGCTCCCGGTTCTCCCGTTCCAAGGCCTTGAGCCGCTCGCGCTCCGACGTCGTCAGACCCTCACGCAGTCCTTGATCACGCTCGGCCTGATGATCAAACACCATGCGAACCGCCCGTTCCCGGACCTCAGGGGAATATCTCTTGCTCGTATCCATAGACTCTATCCTCTCAAGAAATGGAGTCTCCGGGAAACCCGGGGCGGCTCAGTCGCAGTCGTCGGAGTCCACTACTCCAGAGGACGACGACACACCCTAGACTCCGCGTTCTATGGCACCGGGAAGCCCGGTGCCGAACGCACCCGGCTCGACCGCGAATCCGCAGACCCGACTGTTCGCAACCGGGTCTTCTTCTATGTGGACGAAGGCGCCGGCGTTACCCCGGAGTCCGGGGTGAGCGCCCCCCATCACGTTCGGTTGAAAAACCTGTACGACTGGAAGGATGACCCTCTCGGCTTCTGGGATGAGGCGGCCGCGAAGTACGACACCCCCAGGTGATCCGGTCAAGTAATTTTGGACAGGATCATGGGTTGGCCTCCTGTCGGTTCAAATCGCCCCTACTGCGCCACCTGCGTTTTTCTTTATGGCGGCGCAGTAGTTTCGGCGCAGTTATTTATGTCGTTCTGTCGCCTACTGCGCCAGGCTGTTTTTCGCCGCCGTCCTCCAGCAGGGGGCGCAGACCGGGCAGCGCGATCTCGTGGTCTTCCACTGACGCCAGCACGGCCACCATGCGCGAGCCGTCCCGCAGGGCGGTGTCGCCTCTCGGCCCGTGTACTGGTCCTTGATCGCAGACCGGGCCGCCTCCTGGACGACGTGGTGGATGAACCACACGCAGCAGGCGCAGGGCGGTGGCCGCCACCCTCGAACGCATCGAAGGCGCACAGGAAGCCTGCCACGGCCTCGGGGTCGGTGGGGGCGGTGTGCCGGGTGCTGATCAGCTTGAGTGCACCTCGCAAGGCGGGGGTGGGGTCAGTCTCCACCTGCCCTCGGGCGATGGCGTAGCGGAATATCTGGCCGGCCGTCTGCAAGGCGCGGTGCGCCGTCTCGATGCGCCCCCGGTCCTCAGTGATGCGTAGGGCCTGCAACAGCTCGGGGGCCTTGATCTCACTGATATGGGGCGCTCGCCGATGTAGGGGCAGCAGGGTGCGCCGGACGATGCTCCAGGTGCGCTTCTGGTGGCCTTCGGACTTGGAGACCAGGTGATGGTCCCGCCAAGCCTCGGCGGCCGCCTGGAAGGTGCCCTCGGCGGCGCGGCGGGCGGCCTGCTTCTCCATCTGCCGGGCGTCGCTGGGGTCGATGCCATCGGCCAGCAGGGCGCGGGCCTGATCCCGCTTTGCTCAGGCGGCCTTTAGACTCACCTCGGGATACAGACCCAGGGAGAGACAGCTTTCCTTGCCGGTACCGGGGCGGCGGTAGCGGAAGCGCCAGCGCTTCGCCCCCTTGGGTGTGATCTCCAGATACAGCCCCTTCTTATCGTACAGCTTGAAACCCCGCTTGCGGGGCTTGGCCTTCCTGATGCTCGCGTCTGTCAGCGCCATGGCTTCCTCCGACTCAAACCCGGCTCCCTGGAAAAGTTGCCCCACCCCCTTCGGAGGTTGCCCCACAAAATCAAGGGCAAGCATGAAGCAACATGGGACAGCATGGGCAAAGGCCTAGCATGAAAAAAGCCCGCTGTTATGCGGGCTTCGGGACGTTATGCAACGTCATGAGATGAGTATTTGGTGGGTCGTGCAGGATTCGAACCTGCGACCAACTGATTAAAAGTCAGCTGCTCTACCAACTGAGCTAACGACCCTTGGGTCGCGGCCTCGGCCGCGCCGGGAAGCGCGCATTATACCGAAGCCGCGTTCAGGCTCAAGCCCCTTCGACAGGTTACACGGCCTCCAGTTGCCGCATGCCCGATGGCAGCAGCCTGAGATCGACCAGGCCAGTGACCAAGGCCTTGAGGAGAGTCGCCTCACTCTCGTAAACCATCTTGTAGTACTGCACCTTCATGGTCAGTGCCGAGCCCAGGAAGATGGCACCAAAGGTGAGCATGGAGCCGATCGCCAGGGTCGATACACCGGTGATCGCCTGGCCGATGGTACAGCCCATGCCCAGCACGCCACCAAAGCCCATGAGCACGGCGCCGACCACGTGATTGCGCACATCGGCCAGCGAACTGAACCACTCGATGCGGAAGCTGCGGCTGATCAGTGAGTACAGCAGCGAGCCCAGCACCACGCCGAACACCGCGACCACGCCGAAGGTCAACAGGCTGGATTGCAGCCCCGAGGTGAGGTAGCCGAAGGTCTGCCCCATGGGATTGATGAAGGTATAGGACTGAGGCGACAGCGGGCGTCCGGCAGCCGGCTTGCCCTCGTCGGAATCGGCCAGCATGTCCCATTGCTCATAGTATTCGCTCAGGCTGACCAGCTCGCCGTCGGCATCGATGAAGATGTTGCTGGAGACATACCAGGCCCCCAGCACCGCCAGGCCGACCACCAGGCCACCCAGCAGGTGATCACGATTGCCACGGAAGTCGCTCGACTTGAGCGTGAACACCAGCAGGGCCACACCCAGCAACAGGCCGATCACCAGACGCCCCATCACCGCGTTCTCCTCGCCAGCCAGCACGGTGCCCAGATCCTGGTGTCCACCCATGTCCACCGACAGGGGACGGATCCAGTCGTAGAACAGCACGCTCATCAGGGTCTGGTCGGAACCCGGGAAGGGGTTGATCATGAAATAGGCGATCACCGCGATGATGGCGAACACCACGAGGGACTTCAGGTTGCCACCGCCGATGCGGATCAGGGTCTTGTTGCCGCACCCCGAGGCCAGCGTCATGCCGATGCCGAACATCAGGCCACCGAGGACGTTCTCGGCGAGCAGCAGGAGGCTGCCACGATACGGCGGGAAGGCCTCATCGGGGTTCACCAGCCCGACATATTCCAGGGCGCTCACACCCAGCATCGCCACCGCGATGGCGAACAACCAGGCGCGCAGGCGCCCGGTATCACCCATGTTCACGAAATCGGACACCGCGCCCATGGTGCAGAAGTTGGTCTTGTTGACCACCGCACCCATCACCAGGGCGATCAGAAAGGCGCCCAGCAACAAGGCCTGGTGGGCCTCGACGAAACTCTCGAACTGCATGTCACTCTCTCCGGCTGTTGCAGGTATAACGGATACCACCGGATGACAGACGCTCCGGCCACACAGAATATTCCTGTGCAGCCACCGATGGCCCGCGACCGGATGCTAACATAGATCAATCTGCACCCCGTGCGGTGCGGCGGTGCTCAGTCCTGGTAGTGCGTGGGATCGGGCAGGCCGGCCTCGGCGAAGCCTTGGGCGCGGAAGCGACAGGAATCACAGCGTCCGCAGGCCCTGCCCTCGGCATCGGCCTGGTAACAGGAAACCGTCAGGCCATAATCCAGGCCCAGGCGGCTGCCGGTCCGCACGATCTCGGCCTTGCTCATCTCGATGAGTGGTGCATGGATGCGAAAGCGCTCGCCCTCCACGCCGGCACGGGTAGCCAGGTTGGCCAGTTGTTCGAAGGCCGCGATGAACTCGGGGCGACAGTCGGGATAGCCGGAATAGTCCACGGCGTTCACCCCCACGAACAGGTCGCGCGCGCCCAGCACCTCGGCCCAGCCCAGGGCGAGGGACAGGAACACGGTATTGCGCGCCGGCACATAGGTCACGGGAATGCCCTCCCCGCCCTCCTCGGGCACCGCGATGGCCTGATCGGTAAGCGCCGAGCCCCCGATGGCATCCAGCGACAACGGCAACACCTTGTGCTCCAGCACGCCCAGGGCCGCGGCCACCCGGCGTGCGGCATTCAGTTCGGCGGCGTGCCGCTGCCCATAGTCGAAACTGAGCGCATGACAGGCGAAGCCCTGCTCGCGCGCGATCGCCAGCGTGGTGGCCGAGTCCAGCCCCCCCGAGAGCAGCACCACGGCCTTTGGCTGGTCACTCATCGTCCGGCCTCCTCTCCCCACAGGTACTTGTGCAACTGGATCTGGAAACGAACCGGCAGGCGATCGCGCAGGATCCACTCGGCCAGCTCGCGCGGGGCCAGCCGACCGGCCACCGGTGAGAACAGCACCTCGCAGCGATCGACCAGGGCATGCGCCTCGAGCTGCTCGCAACTCCAGCGGTAGCCGTGTTCGTCGGCAATCACGAACTTGACCTGGTCCTGCGGCCGCAGCAGCGCAATGTTCTCCCAGCGATTGCGCGTCTGCTCCCCGGACGAGGGTGTCTTGAGATCCATCACCCGCGTCACGCGCGCATCGACCCCGCCGATGTCCAGGGCACCGCTGGTCTCCAGCGAGACTGTATGACCGGCATCGCACAGGCGCTCGAGCAGCGCCAGGCAGCCCTTCTGCGCCAGCGGCTCTCCCCCCGTGACACAGACATGACGCGTATCGAAGGCAGCCACCCGTTGCAGAATGGCATCGAGCGACAGCGCCTCTCCTCCCTTGAAGGAGTAGGTGGTGTCGCACCAGGTACAGCGCAGGGGGCAGCCACTCAGGCGCACGAACACCGTGGGCCGGCCGACATCGCGTGCCTCACCCTGCAGGGAATGGAAGATCTCGGTGATGCGCAGCGAACTCATGCAGGCGAAAAGGGCCGCCTCACTTGCGGGTTGCGAGCTTCTTGAGCTGCTCGCGCGCCAGATTGGCCGCCGGCGAGTCGGGATAACGCGCCACCACCTGTTCGAAGGTCTTGCGCGCGCCCTCGGTATCGCCCTCGGCCGCCAGGATACGCCCGATCTTGTACAGCGCCCCCGGTACCTTGGCGCTGTCGGGGTGCTTGTCGATCAGGGCATGGAAGGCCGCCTTCGCCTCGGCGTTCTTCTGCGAGACATAGTAGGCCTCGCCCAGCCAGTAACGGGCATTTGCCGCCAGCGGCACCTGCGGGTACTTTTTCAGAAACTCGGTGAAGGCCGCTGCTGCCTCGGCATAGCGCCGCTCGCGTGGGCTGAGCAGGGCATAGGCCGCCTGGTACTCGGCCTGGACCCGCTGCGGATCGACCGCGGCCGGCGCAGGAGGCTCGCCTGCGCCGGTGTTTCCAGCGGGAGCCCCCCCTCCCGGGGCATCACCTGTCACCGCCGGCGCTGGCGGCCGTGCCTGCAAACTGGACAGCCGCTGATCGATATCCAGGTACAGATCGCGCTGTTGACGCCGCAACTGCTGCAACTCGTGCTGCAGGCGCTCCATCTCGCCCCGCAGCCGGCTGTTTTCCTGGCGCAGGGCATCCACCGCCAGCGTCAGCTCGGTGATGCGCGCGGCACGGCGCTCCAGCCGCTCGAGGCGCTGCTCCAGGGCCACCCCCCCGGTCTGGGGGGCGGAAAGACCTGCCGACGACAACACCGCCAGCAGGCCCAACATCACGACAGCGCGCTGACGCATCATTTCAGTAGACGAGCACTGCGCGGCGGTTCTTCGACCAGGCTGCCTCATTGTGGCCCAGCACCTCGGGGCGCTCCTCGCCGTAACTGATGGTGTTCAGCTGCGCCGGGTCGACCCCCTCGGCCTCGAGAAAGCGCTTCACCGCATTGGCACGGCGCTCGCCCAACCCAATGTTGTACTCGCGCGAGCCACGCTCGTCACAGTGACCCTCGATGGTCACCTTGGCCTGCGGATGCGACGCCAGGTACTCGGCATGTGCGCGCAGCACATCGACGTACTCGGGCTTGATGTCACTCTTGTCGAAATCGAAATAGACCTTGCGCCTGGACAACAGGCTGTTGGGGTCGTCCAGTGGGTTGCCCTGCCAGGCTCCCCCCTGGGTCGCACCGGCAGTCTGCGCGCCGCCCCCCTCGACGACCTGGGCGTCTGCCTTGTCGGACGCCGCGGCGCCTTCCTCCCGTGTCCCGGTACTGGAACAACCAGCAAACAGCAGGGCAGCCGCGATCATGGCCAGCCAGCTCAGACGTTTCTTGTTCA
The DNA here is from genome assembly GCF_000801295.1 of endosymbiont of unidentified scaly snail isolate Monju. NCBI lineage: Bacteria > Pseudomonadati > Pseudomonadota > Gammaproteobacteria > endosymbiont of unidentified scaly snail isolate Monju. Next base: position 1,795,837 of record NZ_AP012978.1, read on the forward strand.
TCGATCGGATCCTCTTCATTGTTGGTGATAAGGTGACCAGGCGGGCTCTCGCACATCCCCCACCTGCGTTGCCAGGCGTTGTCTAACCCGTCCGTCGGTGGATACGGCCCACAGTACGCCCCGACCGTCGTCCCTGCCGGCGTAAATTATCATGCTGCCATTGGGCGCGAAACTCGGTGACTCATCCAGATCGCCCCGGCTGAGCACTTGCAGGTTGCCATTCTCCATATCCAGCAGGCCGATGCGAAAGTTTCCGTTCACCCGTGTGACCAGCGTCAAATATCGCCCGTCCGGTGCCCAGGAGGCGCGCGCGTTGTAATTGCCCCCGAACGTGATGCGCTCGGGCTCGCCCCCGGAGACCGGCACCCGGTAGATCTGCGGCGTGCCGCCACGATCGGAAGTGAAAACGATACTCTTGCCGTCCGGCGACCAGGCCGGTTCCGTGTCGATGGCCCAGTGACGCGTGAGCTTGCGCAGGCTGCGCCGGCGCAGGTCGAAGATGTAGATGTCCGGATTGCCGTCCTTGGACAGGGTGAGCGCCAGGCGGCGACCATCCGGCGACCAGGCCGGCGCCCCGTTGATCCCCTTGTACGAGGTGATCCGCTCGCGCTTGCCAGTGAACACGTCCTGCACCCAGATCGAGGGCCGGTGCTTCTCGAAGGAGACATAGGCGATGCGTCGCCCGTCCGGCGACCAGGCCGGTGACATCAGCGGCTCGTCGGAAGCGACGATGGTCTGCGGATTGTAGCCGTCGGCATCCGCCACCTTCAGGTGCACCCGCTCGCGCCCCTGGCGGTCGCGCACCGAGGTGATATAGGCAATGCGCGTGTCGAAGGCCCCGCGCTCGCCGATCAGCTCCTCGTAGATCAAGTCGGCGATGCGATGCGCGGTGGAACGCAGGTCGTTCTGGGTGGTGGGGAAGCTGAACCCGGTGATCTGGCCACCGCGGAACACGTCGAACAGGCGGAATTTCACCAGGTAACCACGCGGCCCGTTGGGCTCGATCTCGCCGATCACCAGGTTCTCGACGTTCACTGCCCGCCAGTCGCGAAAATCCACCGCATCGGGCGTGCTCGGCCGCGCCAGCATGTCGGCCAGTGGCAGCGGCTTGAAACGCCCACTGCGCGCCAGATCGGCCGTGACGACGGCCGCCACGTCCTGCGCCGGCGGGTTGCCGGCACCCCGGTAGGCAAAGGGCACGATGGCGATCGGCAAGGCCCCTTCCACGCCCTCGGTGATCTCGATCTCGAGGGCGTGTGCCGACAGGCTGCCGAGCACGGTCACCAGGCTCAGGATCATCAGCTTCAGGTGTCTCATCATGGGTTCCTGGACGGATCGAATATAAAGGTGTGATTACGAAACTCGTTGCGCGAGCGCAGCGCCGGGTCGTCGGGCATGGGCAGGCTCCGGCTCTTCCACGCCGCCGCCTCCACCGAACGGTCGAACGCCGGGTTGCCACTGGACTCCACCACGCTGACCGCCAATACCGAACCGGATGGCCCCAGGCGCACATGGACCTTGCACTTCAGTCCCTTGTCCAGCGTGCCCGGTGGCGGATTCCAGTTGCGCGCCACCTTGTCCTGGATGAGGCGCACGATGCGCGCCGCCTCGCTCGCGCTCTGTTCGGTCTCGAACTGGGCCTGGAGTTCCCGCTCGCGCGCCTCGGCCTCGGCCCTGCGTCGGGCCTCTTCAGCCTTGCGCTTCTTCTCCGCCTCCGCCTTGCGGCGGGCTTCTTCGGCCTTGCGTTTCTTCTCGGCCTCCGCCTTGCGGCGGGCTTCCTCGGCACGTCGCTTCTTCTCTGCCTCTGCCTTGCGGCGGGCCTCCTCGGCCTTGCGCTTCTTCTCGGCCTCGGCGCGACGCTTCTTCTTCAGTTCGGCCAGGCGGCGCTTCTCTGCCTCCTGGCGCTTGCGCAGGACCTCTTCCTTGCGCTTGAGTTCAGCCAGCCGGTGTTTTTCGGCCTCGGCACGGCGCCTGGCCTCGGCGGCAGCCTTCTCCCGCGCCTTGCGTTCCTTCTCCAGGCGCGCGAGGCGACGCTTCTCGGCCTCGCGACGTTTCTTCAGCTCGGCCAGGCGCTGTTGCTCCTTGCGGCGCGCCGCCTCGGCCGCGCGCCGCTTGCGCTCGGCCTGCGCCTCGAGCCTTTTCATTTCCTCCTGCACGCGGCGCTCGTTGATCACCCGCGCCTGCACCACCTTGGCATCCGAGGCCAGGGGTTTGGGCTTCTCGCGCCAGTCCACGCCGACCACCAGCAGGGCAACCAGCAACAGGTGCAGCAGGGCCGCGACGAGAAAGGCCAGCGGGTTACGGCGAACGATATCCAGCATCTCGGTTCAGGTCGGATCGGTCAGCAGGCCGACCGAGGCGGCCCCGGCCTGCTGCAACAGCACCATCAGGCGCACCACCCGATCGTAGGTCACGCTGCGGTCGCCCTTCACCAGCACGGGCGCGCGCGGGTTGTGACGGATCAGCGCCGCCGCCTTGAGCAGCAGCGTCTCCTCGTCCAGCGGCACGCTCTTGTCGTCGTCATAGGTGACGTAATAGCGCCCCTCGTGGTCCACGGTGAACACGATGGGACGCTGGGCGTCCTCCTGGATGGGATTGGCATCGGCCTGCGGCAGTTCTACCTTGACCCCTTCGGTGAGCAGGGGTGCAGTGATCATGAAGATCACCAGCAGCACCAGCATCACGTCGATATAGGGGACGACGTTGATCTCGGCCATGGGGCGGCGTGTCTTCTGGCGACGGGACATGACTTCCTCAGCGGCGCTTCACGCGGACATGGGCCTGGCGTTGCAGGATATTGGAGAACTCCTCGACGAAGTCGTCGTAACGGTTCTCCAGGCACTGCACCATGTTGGCGTACTTGTTGTAGGCGACCACTGCCGGGATGGCTGCGAACAGGCCCATGGCGGTGGCGATCAGCGCCTCGGCGATGCCCGGAGCCACCAGGTTGAGCGTGGCCTGTTTGACATTGCCGAGCGCGTGAAAGGCATTCATGATGCCCCAAACGGTGCCGAACAGGCCGACATAGGGGCTGGTCGAACCGACCGTGGCCAGAAAGGACAGGTGACGCTCCAGCTGGTCGAGCTCGCGGCTCATGGCCACCTTCATGGCCCGCCGTGCGCCCTCGACCAGGGCCATGGGCTCCACCGCCGGGTTCTCGCGCAGACGCGCGAACTCGCGGAAGCCGGCATGAAAGATGGCCGCCTCGCCGCTCAGGTCTTCACGTCCCAGGCGGCGGTACCGTTCGCCCAGGTCACCGCCCGACCAGAAACGCTCCTCGAACTCCTCGGCCTCGCGCCGCGCCTTCTTCAGCACCCGCGAGCGATCGAAGATCACCGTCCAGGACAGCAGCGAGGCCAGGATCAGCGAGGCCATCACCAGCTGCACCAGCGGGCTGGCGTTGAGGATCAGGGTGAGAAAGGAAAGATCGGCACTGGCGGTCGGCATGGAATCAGTCTTCTCGTGTTGTCAGTCGTCTCTTGATCGCTGCGGGCAGGCGCGCCGGGCGCAGATCGTCCACGCGCAGGCAGGCCACCCGCACCCGCCCCCGACACAGCTCGGCGCCGTCGTCCAGGCGCACCACCGTCTGCGCAAAGTCCAGGCTGGCCCCGGCCAGCCGCGCGATACGGCTGTGCACCTCGAGCCGGTCGTTGAAGCGGGCCGGCAACAGGTAGTCCAGCTCGACCCGGCGCACCGCGAACAGCACGCCCGGATCGCGCATCAGGGCGTCCTGCTCGAAGCCGAGGTGGCGCAGCCACTCGGTGCGTGCCCGCTCGAGAAAGCGCAGGTAGTTGGCGTAGTACACCACGCCACCGGCATCGGTGTCCTCGTAATAGACGCGCACCGGCCAGACGAACCGGCTGCCTTCATACCCCATCTCAGATGCCTCTCCCACGAACAAGTTCACTCGTCGAACAGATCGGACGCTACCGGCTCGTCACGGCGTGGCGGCGTCAGCCCGAAATGGGTCCAGGCCGCACGGGTGGCCAGGCGCCCGCGCGGGGTACGAATCAGAAAGCCCTGCTGGATCAGGTAGGGCTCGACCACGTCCTCGAGGGTGCCGCGCTCCTCGCCGATGGCCGCCGCCAGGTTGTCCAACCCCACCGGGCCACCGTCGAACTTCTCGAGCACCGCGCGCAGCAGGCGGCGGTCCATGTGGTCGAAACCGTTGCGATCGACCTTGAGCATCTCCAGCGCGGCATCCGCCACCTCGGCGGTGACCACGCCGTCGGTCTTCACCTGCGCATAGTCACGCACCCGTCGCAGCAGGCGGTTGGCGATGCGCGGGGTGCCGCGCGAGCGGCGGGCGATCTCGAAGGCCCCGGCCTGGTCCATCTGCATGCCCAGGATACCGGCGGACCGGCGCACGATGCGCGCCAGTTCCTCCACCGAGTAGAACTCGAGACGCTGCACGATACCGAAGCGGTCACGCAGCGGCGAGGTCAGCAGGCCAGCGCGGGTGGTCGCACCCACCAGGGTAAAGGGCGGCAGATCCACCTTGATCGAGCGCGCCGCCGGCCCCTCGCCGATCATGATGTCGAGCTGGTAGTCCTCCATCGCCGGATAGAGCACTTCCTCGACTACCGGGCTCAGGCGATGGATCTCGTCGATGAACAGCACATCACGCGGCTCGAGGTTGGTGAGCAGGGCCGCCAGGTCACCCGGCTTCTCCAGTACCGGGCCGGAAGTCTGGCGCAGGTTGACCCCCATCTCGTTGGCGATGATGTGCGACAGCGTGGTCTTGCCCAGACCGGGCGGGCCAAAGATCAGCACGTGATCGAGCGCCTCGCCACGATCGCGCGCGGCGGGAATGAAGATCTCCATCTGCTCACGCACCGCCGGCTGGCCGACGTACTCGGCCAGGGTGCGCGGGCGGATGGCGCGGTCGATGACGGCGTCTTCCGAGGCCGCCTGCGCGGTCACCAGTCGATCGGCTTCACTCATGAGATCCCCGCGAGGTGGAAACGTCCCGCATTATGGCCGAATCCGCGAGCGCTTTCAGGTATCTGCGTCACCTGTGGGATGACATACCGGACCAAGGGTTCGCGGCGGGGACGCGGCTCCGGCCCAAGGCTCATTTTCCCTTGCCGGCCGCTCCCTGCAAGGCAGCCCGGATGATTTCCTCGGTGCCCATGCCCTCTGCCGCCACCGCACGCACCAGGCGCTGCGCTTCGGCCGGCTTGTAGCCGAGCGCCAGCAGGGCGGCGACGGCCTCCTCGCCGGCGGATTCGGCGGGCGGCGCGACGGCCTGCGCGGCCTCGCCGGCTACCGGCAGGCCCGTACCCTCGAGCTTGTCGAGGCGGTCGCGCATCTCCACGATCAGGCGCTCGGCGGTCTTCTTGCCGATACCCGGCAGGCGCGTGAGCGCGGCCACATCGGCGGCCTGCACGGTGAGCGAGAACTCCGCGGCGGTCATGCCCGAGAGGATGGCCAGCGCCATCTTGCCGCCTACCCCGCTGACCTTGAGCAGGGCGCGGAACAGGCTGCGGTCGGCGGCACTGGCAAAACCGTAGAGCACATGGGCATCGTCGCGGATCGCGAGGTGCGTGTGCAGGGTCACCGGGGCGTCATCCTCGGGCAGCACGTAGAAAGTGGACATGGGCGTCTCGATCTCGTAGCCCACACCATTGACATCCAGCAGCAGGAAGGGGGGGCGACGCTCGACGATGCGCCCGTGCAGCCGGCCGATCATGCCTTCCCCTCCAGGCGTGCCCGCGAGATCTGGTTGTGCGCATGGCACAGCGCAATCGCCAAGGCGTCGGACTCGTCCAGCGGCATCCCGCCCTGCAGACCGAGCAGCAGTTGCACCATGTACTGTACCTGTTCCTTCTCGGCACCGCCCTTGCCCACCAGTGCCTGCTTGACCTCGCGCGCACTGTATTCGTACACCGGCAGGTGGTGATCGACCGCCGCCACAATGGCCGCACCGCGCGCCTGCCCCAGCTTGAGCGCGGCCGAGGCATTCCTGGCCATGAACACCTGTTCCACGGCCACCTGTTGGGGCCCATGCGCCGCGATCACGGCATGCAGTTCGCGGTAGATCTCGCCGAGACGGGCCGGCAGGTTGTCACCCGCGGTACGCACGCAGCCACTGGCCACGTGGCGGCTGCGCGAACCGTCGCTGTCGATGATGCCGAATCCGGTCACCCGAGAGCCGGGGTCGATGCCGAGGATGCGCACCAAGGCTCAGCCCGGCGCCTCGATCGCCTCCTCGGCGATGTCGGCGTTGGTGTAGACCTCCTGCACGTCGTCCAGGTCCTCGAGAAAATCGATCATCTTCAGCAGCTTCTCGGCGGCCTCGCCTTCCACCGCCACCAGGGTGTCGGCCTCGAAGGTGATCTCGGCATTGGCCGGCTCCAGGCCGGCGCCGGTCAGGCCATCGCGCACCGCCTCGAAATCGCTCGGCTCGGTATAGACATCGATGGAGCCATCGTCGTTGGTCACCACGTCCTCGGCCCCGGCCTCCAGCGCGGCCTCCATGATGGCGTCCTCGTCGGCGCCGGGAGCAAAGCTGATGACCCCGCGCTTCTTGAACATGTAGGCCACCGAGCCGTCGGTGCCCAGGTTGCCGCCGTGCTTGGTGAAGGCATGGCGGACTTCCGAGGCGGTACGGTTGCGGTTGTCGGTGAGGCAGTCCACGATCACCGCAATGCCGCCCGGGGCATAGCCCTCGTAGCGGATCTCGTCATAGTTGCCCTGCTCCTCACCGCCGGCGCCGCGCTTGATGGCGCGTTCGATCGTGTCGCTGGGCATGTTGGCGCTCTTGGCCTTGTCCACCGCCAGGCGCAAGCGTGGGTTGGACTCCAGGTCACCCCCACCTTCCTTGGCCGCCACCGTGACCTCACGGATCAGCTTCGACCAGAGCTTGCCGCGCTTCTTGTCGTTGGCGGCCTTCTTGTGCTTGATGTTGGCCCACTTGCTGTGACCTGCCATGGGATACCTCGTTGTGCGTGGAATTCGGAATCGCGGCGATTTTACCAGACCCGCCCACCGTCGGCCGCAGGCTCAAGTCCCCGCCACAGCGGCCGACAACCGGGAGCAGGAACCACCGCTGTCCGAACACGCCGTTTCATGTCCCGTCGCCTTTCCACCCTGAGCCGCGCCCGCCCCCCCATCATGCCGGAGACGGCACGCCGGGTGCGTGCCCTGCTGGCCAGCCCGCGCAGCACCTACCAGGACCTCGAAGCGGTGTTGCTGTGCGATCCGGCGGCTACTCTGGCGCTGTACCGGGCCGCCGAACGCCTGCGACGAGGTACGGTGGACGAGTTGACCGGCCCGGCGCACGCGCTCTCGCTGATCGGGCGCGAGGCCTTTCGCCGCGCCTTCGAGCAACTGCCGGTGCTCGACCGCCCCCCCCTGCAACACATCCTCTCGCCTGCCTTCGCCGCCAGCCAGGTCGCACATGCCGGCTGGTACGCCGAGCAGATCGGTCGGGTGATGGGCTTCAGTCACCCGGTGGAGATGCGCGTGGCTGCGCTGTTGCAGCACCCGGCCGTGCTGGCGCTGTGGGCCACGGACTTCGAGGCCGCGGCGCGCGCCACCAACGCCATGCGCGATGGCGTGAGCTTCTCGGTCGCCTTCACCGCCGAACTGGGACAGCCGCTGAAGAAGGTCAACCGGCGACTGGCGGCGGAGTGGACGCTGCCGCGCCTGGCACGCGAGGTGATCAGCGACTGGGACCCCGCCAACCGCCTGCCACAATCGGTCTCGCTGGCTTCACGCCTCGCGCTGGTCGGCGCCGCGGGCTGGCCGGAAGAAGAACACCGCCTGCACATCGAGGTACTGGCCGGCCTGCTGCCACACCATCACCATGACGCTGCGGCCTGGTGGCACCGGCAGGCAGTAGAGGCCGCGCGCGTGCTGCATCCCTTCGGCTACCCGCTGGCGGCACGCGAACTGATCCTTCTGCCCGGCGGCGAGCACGAGGTCGAAGTGCCGGCCCTGCGCGGACGCGACTACCGGCGCACACCGTCCCGCCAGGCAACCGGCAGGCTGCAACAACTGCTCGGCAGCCAGCTGCGCGAGATCCGCCAGGCCTGTGGCGTGGACCGCATCCTGCTGGCCATGCCCGACCGCGAACGCAAGAGCCTGCGCGCCCGTCTGGTGATCGGCGGGCCGCCGGACAGCCCGATGCGCAAGCTGGCGCTCCCGCTGCGTGCCAGGCACCTGTTCAGCCTGCTGCTGACCCAACCACGTGCGGTATGGGTCCGCGCGGAAAACCGCGAAAAATACCTGCCCCTGCTGCGCCCCCTGCCCCTGGATGCACAATCGGCCGGTGGCTTCTTCGCCATGTCGCTGTTCGTGGAGCAACGCCCCCTGGGCGTGCTGTTCGCCGATGGTGGCAAGCTCGATGACGTGGCCTTTCGCGCCTTCCGCGAGGCCGGCCAGCGGCTCGCCGAGCACATCCGCGCACTGCGCCGCCAGGCCGCCTGATCCCACGCCGTCGGTTGAACCGACCCGCCCGGCATGCCAGCATTCACTCCCTGTCCCATCCCGTCAGACGAGAACCCATGAGCGAGAACGAACACCCGGTCCCGACCGAGATCAACCTGCACCGCAAGTCCCGTCTGCTCAACATCACCTTCTCGGACGGGCAGTCCTTCTCCTACCCCTGCGAATACCTGCGGGTGTACTCGCGTGCCGCCGAAGAGGTCACGCGCGATGCCCCGGTAATGGGCAAGGAGCAGGTCAACATCGAGCGCATCGAGCCCCAGGGCACCTATGCCGTGCGCATCGTCTTCGACGACGGCCACGACACCAGCATCTATTCCTGGGAGACGCTCTACGACCTGGGCATCCACCAGGAACGCTACTGGCAGGACTATCTCGAGCGCCTGGCCGCTGCCGGCTACAGCCGCCAGGGCGACCGCCTGGGCGATCAGCCCGAGGCGCAGCGCCGCATCACCGTGCTCTATTTCAACTACCTGGCGCGCATGATGCGCCGCGAGGCCGAGGAGCTGACCCCGCCTCCGAGCGTGACCGATGTGGACTCGCTGCTCACCTGGCTGCAGAAGGCCAAGGGCGAGCGCGGCTACCTGCTGGCACCGGAGCACGTGCGGGTGACCGTCAACAAGCAGTTCGCCGAACCCTTCACCCGCCTCGATCCCGGCGACGAGGTGGCCATTGTGCCCAACTCGCCCAACCCGCCTGCCCCACCGAAGAAGTGACGCCCGCGCGACAGGCCTCGGCATGACGCTCGATGGCCTCGCGGTTGGTCCAGGAAAAGACCCGTTGGGCCGCCTCGCGCGCCGGCAGCCAGCGCCAGCGCACATGCTCGGCGGGCCGTAGCCGGGGGATGCGGCGACCGCGTACACAGGCCAGGAAGCCGTGTTCAAGGTTGCTGTGCACCTCGGGCGCGTAACGCGCACGCCAAGGCGGCACGATGGGGAAACGCCGCTGCTCGCGCAGGTCGAACAGCGGTACCGCATGGTCGAAACCGGTCTCCTCGAACAGTTCGCGGCGCGCCGCCATGCGCAGGCTCTCGCCACGCCGCAGGCCGCCAGTCACCGATTGCCAGAAACCGGCCGGCGAGCGCCGCTCCAGCAGCAATGTTTCGCCGCGGTCATTGCACACCAGCACCAGCACGGACTCGGGTCTGCGGAAGGTCATTCAAAAGTTCCCTGGATCCCAATGTTGCCCCCGGAAGCACGATAATCGTGCCGAGCCGGGCGTTCGCAGGCGGATATCCGGGCGAACCCTTGAACTGGGAACGGATTTCCGTGCGGTTGCACTTCGTTACCCCCGTGATGGTACCGCAATGGAATCAGCTGGTTATCCCCCCATCCCGACGACCAGATGCGACACCGAGGTTAAAGATTCCGGCGATCCGGTCGCCAAACCACAGAAGTTTGAACGTACACAGGGCCTCGATGCCGATCATGCAACACTGGAATCGTCCGATCCCCTGTCATGCCGGAAGGGCTGCCGGCATGGTCCTGCGCATTGTTGCCTGCGACAAGCCTTGTCCGCGGCACCTGTCACCCGGGGCATTCCTCGCCTCTCGAGCCGGCTCCAGGGAGCGGAGCCGATGACAGATGTTACGATGAATACCGAGCACTCGAGGACTGCTCCGGGACTGGTCATCCTCGACGCACACAGCCGGATCCGCCTGTGGAACACGCAGATGGCCTGCTTCTGCCCTCCCTTTTCCGGCGAGATCCGAGGTGACCGGCTGGACCATCATTTTCCGAAACTGCCCGCATCGCTGCGGCTGGCCATCACGGACGCACTCGAGGCCGGCCGGGAGAGTCAGCTCGAAATCACCAACCCCTTTTGCGGCGACCACGGTGAGCGCTCCCCCCCCCCGGCTCTCGATCTCGGTCCAGCCGCTGGAGATCGAGGACGCCCCCTCGTGCCTGCTGGAGGTCACCCCCCTGATCGCAGACCAGGGGAAACGCGTCATGGCCACGCAGGCACACCGGATCATCGAGAACATCCGCGATGTCATCATCACACTCGACGATCGGCAACGCATCGTTGACATGAACCGGGCAGCCCACGAGCTGCTGGGCCTGGACGACGCGCAGATACTGGGAGCACATATCCATACCATCCTGCCTGGACTCTCCCTCGACCAGGTCCTGGCCGATGACAATAGCAACCGGCAACTCACCGCCATCCATGGCTCGGGCCGACACTTTCCTGCCGAGATCAGCGTGTCACAGATCGAGTGCGATGTGGCCTCCTTCACCCTGCTCATCCTGCGCGACCTCACCGCCCAGAAAGAAACCGAAGAAACCCTGCATCGCGAAAAGGAGTTCGCCCAGATCACCCTGCAATCCATCCACGAGGCGGTGATCACCACCGACGCCCGTGGCCGCATCAACTCCGTCAATCGTGCGGCCTGTCGCCTGCTGCGGCGTAACGAAGACGGCATCGTGGACCGCCTGCTCGCCGACCTGCTGCGCTTCACCGGCCTCGACCACCGGCGCAAGGTTCGCGAGTACCTGAAAAGCACTCTGGAACACGGCCACTCGAACGAGATCGACGGTCAGCCGGAGATCCGCTTCGACGACCACGAAAGCATCTACATCAGCGGCCGCATCGCGCCCTTGCGCTCGGCAGCCGGGGAGATCATCGGCAGCGTAGTGGTGCTGCAAGACGTGACCTCGGAGAAACGCATGCGCGAGATCCTGTCCTGGCAGGCCTCGCACGACGATATCACCTCGCTGATCAACCGCCGCGAGTTCGAACGCCGCCTGCAGGCATTGATCGCCGACCGCCCCGGCAATGCTCGCCACGTGCTGTTGTACCTCGACCTCGACCAATTCAAGCTGATCAACGACAACTGCGGACACGATGCCGGCGACCAAATGCTACGCCAGCTTACCAGCCGCCTGGGAACGCGGCTGCGCGAGACCGACACCCTGGCGCGACTCGGCGGGGACGAATTCGCTGTGCTGTTGCCCTATTGTGATGTGGAAGACGGACGTCGCATCGCCGAGGAGCTGCGCGAGCTGATCCGCAGCTTCCGTTTCGACTGGGAAGGCCGCACCTTCGGCGTGGGTGTCTCCATCGGCCTGGTCCTGATCGACCGGCACATCCTCAGCGTGACCGATGCGCTGACCGCGGCCGATTCGGCCTGTTACATTGCCAAGGAGGGCGGCCGCGACCAGGTCGTGGTGTACCGTCCCGAGGGCAACGAGGAACAACGCCGTCGCGAGGAGATCTCGCAGACAGCGTTGATTCGCGAGGCGCTGGAACAGGACCGCTTCTGTCTCTGGGCACAGCCTATCCTTCCCATCCAGCACAACAGCGGCGACTGGGGCGCCGAGGTGCTGGTGCGCATGATCGGAGAGGACGGCCGCATCATCCCGCCCGGCGCCTTCATCCCCGGCGCCGAGCGCTACCACCTGATGACCCGGATCGACCGCTGGGTGGTGCGCGCGGTATGCAAACACTGGAAGACCAATCCTGCCAGCTTCAAGCGCCTGGACAAGATCGCCATCAACCTCTCGGGCCAATCGATCGCCAACAACGAGTTCCTGGAGTTCCTGATCCGCGAGATCGAACGTTTCCGTATCCCCTGGGGCAGCCTGTGCTTCGAGATCACTGAAACCGCAGCGATCACCAGTATCAAGAAGGCCCGGTACTTCATCCAGACACTGCGCGATCACGGCGCCCGCTTCGCGCTGGACGACTTCGGCAGCGGCCTGTCGTCCTTCGCCTACCTCAAGCACCTGCCGGTGGACTACCTGAAGATCGACGGCGCCTTCATCAAGGACATGGAACACGACCGTATCGATGCGGCCATGGTGCGTTCCATCAGCGAGATCGGACGGGCCATGCAATTGCGCACCATCGCCGAGTTCATGGAGAACGAGCGCGTGGTGCACATGCTGCGCGAGGCCGGGGTGGACTTCGTCCAGGGTTACGGCATCTGCCGCCCCATGCCGATCGAGGAACTGGCAGCCTACGAGCCCCAGGCGCCGGGCCTGTCCCTGGCCAGCGGCTGAGACGGATCAGCCGGACTTCTTCCCCTGTGTGCGCACGCGGATGTGCAGCTCGCGCAACTGCTCGGTCGACACCTCGGAAGGGGCCTGGGTGAGCAGGCAGCTCGCGCTCTGGGTCTTGGGGAAGGCCATCACGTCGCGGATCGAGTGCGCACCCGCCATCAGCATCACCAGCCGATCCAGGCCGAAGGCCAGGCCACCGTGCGGCGGGCAACCATACTTAAGCGCATCGAGCAGGAAACCGAACTTCTCGCGCGCCTCCTCCTCGCCGATGCCGAGCAGAGAAAAGATCTTCTCCTGCACCGCTTCCTGGTGGATACGGATGGAACCGCCGCCCACCTCGGTGCCATTGAGCACCATGTCGTAGGCGCGCGACAGACAGGCGCCGGGATCGCTCTCCAGCAGGTCGATCTGATCGGCCTTCGGCGCGGTGAAGGGGTGGTGCAGGGCGTGCCAGCGATCACTGCCCTCGTCCCATTCGAACATCGGGAAATCCACCACCCACAACGGCCGCCAGCCTTCTTCCATCAGGCCCAGGTCCTCGGCCAGCTTGACCCTCAGCGCGCCCAGGGCCTCGTTGACCACCTGCGCCTTGTCGGCACCGAAGAAGACGATATCGCCATCCTCGGCACCGGTGCGCGCCATGATCTCCATCACCGCCTCGTCGGGGATGAACTTGAGAATGGGCGACTGCAGGCCGTTCACGCCATTGGCCAGCTCGTTGACCTTGATGTAGGCCAGGCCCTTGGCACCGTAGATGCCGACGAACTTGGTGTAGTCGTCGATCTCCTTGCGGCTCAGGCGACCGCCACCGGGCAGGCGCAGCGCCGCGACCCGGCCCTTCGGATCCTTCGCCGGACCGGCGAACACCTTGAACTCGATGTCGGTGAGCAGGTCGGCCACGTCCACCAGCTCCAGCGAGCAGCGCAGGTCCGGGCGGTCGGAGCCAAAGCGGCGCATGGCCTCGGCATAGCTCATGCGGGGGAAGGGATCGGGCAGCTCCACACCCAGGGTCTCGCGGAACACTCCCCGGATCATCTCCTCCATGAGGGACATGATCTGCTCTTCGTCGATGAAGGACATCTCCAGATCGAGCTGGGTGAACTCGGGCTGGCGATCGGCGCGCAGGTCCTCGTCGCGGAAGCAGCGTACAACCTGGTAGTAGCGGTCCATGCCCGACATCATCAGCAACTGCTTGAACAATTGTGGCGACTGCGGCAGGGCAAAGAACTTGCCGGCATGCACCCGGCTGGGCACCAGGTAGTCGCGCGCGCCCTCGGGAGTGGCGCGAGTAAGCATGGGTGTCTCGATATCGAGGAAGCCCTGCTCGTCCAGATAGCGACGCAGGGCACGGGTGACCCGCGCACGCAACTGGATACGCTCCTGCATCACCGGCCGGCGCAGGTCGATGTAGCGATAACGCAGGCGCAATTCTTCGGAAGTATCCTCGTCGTCGAGCTGGAAGGGGGGCGTCTCGGCGCGGTTGAGGATCTCCAGCTCCTTGCCCAGGATCTCGATCTCGCCAGTCGGCAGGTCGGGGTTCACCGTGCCTTCGGGGCGTGCCCGTACCCGGCCCTTGATGCGCAGCACGAACTCGTTGCGCACCTGCTCGGCAGTGGCAAACACGTCCTCCACATCGGGGTCGTAGACCACCTGCACCACCCCGCTGCGGTCACGCAGGTCGATGAAGATCACGCCGCCATGGTCACGACGACGGTTGACCCAGCCACACAGTTCCACGGTCTGATCGATGAAGTCGGCATTGATTTCGCCACAATAGTGGGTGCGCATGAAGAATGTCCTTGGATGAAAACAAGACGCCCCGCCAGGCGGAGCGTCGCATGGAACGATCAGGGTTGTGAGCGCCGCCTATTCGCAGGCCGGACAGGCACCGCCCGTGCCACAGGCAGGCGCCTCGTCGGCGGGCTTGCCGCAACTGCCGCCCTTGAAATCGGTGGCATACCAGCCGCTGCCCTTGAGCTGAAAACCTGCTGCCGAGATCAGCTTGTCGAGCGCGGGCTTGCCGCATTCCGGGCAATCGCGCAGGGGGGCGTCGCTCATCTTTTGCATAGCCTCGAACTCGTGGCCGCATTCCGCGCAGCGATACTCGTAGAAAGGCATGTGATTACTCCGCTCTCCGGTACTGAAAACCGGCGAATTTTACCACACGCTGATATAGAGATTGAAGGGGACGGATCAGAGCAGCATCGAGGTATCGGGGTCGCCACCTTCCTGCCGCCCACCTTCCTCGCGCAGGCGTTGCACCAGCCGCCGCAGCTGCGCCAGCTCGGGCTCGGCCATGCCGAAACGAATGAAGCGCTCGGTGTACTTCAGCACCTCCTCGAGGCGCTGGTTGCGCTCATGCAGGTAGAGCACCGCTTGCGCCAGGTGATGCGGATCAACATCGTTGGCGCGCATGCGTTGTGCCGCCGCCAGGGCCTTCTCCAGTGCTTCCTCGCTCGGTTTTATCATGCATCGTCCGCCGGGTCTCCGTCCCCGCGCTGCCCCTGGCCCCGCAGGGCCTGGCTCTGGCAGCGCAGTACATGACGGATGACGATATCGCGATCCTGTTCGCGCAAGTGCGTGAATGCCATGCGTACCCGGTGACTGTATCCCGCTCCCTTGTCCTCTGCTTCCACCGGATCGCAGGCCACCACGGTGCCGTACATGAGTACCCCGGTAAACGAGGAAAACAGCAGCATGCGGATCTCCACCAACTGTCCCGGCTGGTAGCACTCGTTGACCAGCGCCGCCATGCCGCCGGCGCTGAGGTTGACCGGGTGCGCGGGCTGTTCGGCCAACTCCGATTCACAGGCAATGAAGGCACGCCCCAGGATCTCGATCTTGCGATCCAACGCCTTGAGGTAGGCCGCCACGTCCGGATCGCTGTTCTCGATGCGGCGCATGTTCACCACCATTTCGGCAGTCACCGCCGCCAGGCTGGACATGATGGTGAAACTGTCGGCCAGATTGCCTTCAAGCAGCTCGGACAGGTTCTGCGCCTGCTCGGGAGGCACAGGCCGCAGGCTGAGACGCACCGCGTCATCGACCCGGAAATATTCGCGCCGCTCATTTGCCGTCTGCTTGTCTTCATTCCGGTGCATCGTTCTCCTGCCCGCTGTATCAATCGGTGGGAATGGTGATCTTTTCGCCGTTCTCATGGTCGCGCCCGCGCAGGATGATCAGCTCGACCCGACGGTTCTTGGCGCGTCCCTGCGGGGTGTCATTGTCGGCCACAGGCCGGGTGTCGGCAAAACCCTGCACCACCACCCGCCGCTGATCCAGCCTGGGATTACGCAACAGGGCATGCAGCACCGTCACTGCGCGTACCGAAGAGAGCTCCCAGTTGGAACGGAAACGCCCGGTGCGGATAGGGATGTTGTCGGTATGGCCGGCGACCAGGATCTTGCCCGGCCGGGTCGCCAGCACCTCGGAGATGCGGTCGATCACCTTGTAGAAACCGGGATCCAGCCGCGCACTGCCCGAACCGAAGGAGCCCTTTTCCTGGATACGAATGATGATCTTCTTTTCTTCCTTGTCCAGACTGATCAACCCCTGGTCGATCTGCTCCTTGAGCGCCTCCTGCAACTCGGCCATCTGCCCCTGCAGCTCCTTCTCGATGATCTGGTCGGCCAGCTTCATGGCCTGTTCGGCGTCCATCTCGCCATCGTTCATCTTGAGGTTTTCCTTCTCCACGTCCGAGGTCTCCTGGCGAACCTCGTTGATCACCGACTGCTCGGACACCGAGGGACTCCATTCCTGCTTGATCACGCTCACGCCCTTGACGATCTCGGCCGCCGGGATCTCGCGCTGCACCCCGAAGGCGTCCTTCATCGACTCGGCCATCTTCTTGAAACGAATGGCATCTATGGTCGCGAACGACAGCAACAGCACGAAGAAGCACATCAGCAACGACATCAGATCGGCAAAGGTCGCCAGATAGGCGGGCAGGCCTTCTTCGCAGGGCGGGCACTTGTCGGCCATATCACTCGTCTCCCGGGCGCTTCTTCTTCGGCAGGTAGGTCGAGAGCAGCTGCTCGAGCACCTTGGGATTCATGCCCTCCTGGAGGCCAGCGATGGTCTCCATGATGAGCGACTTGTTGGTACGTTCGATGGCGGTGGCGCGCGCCAGCTTGTCTGCCATCGGCTGCGCAAAGGCGTTGGCGATCACCGCGCCATAGAGGGTAGTCAGCAGAGCCACCGCCATGGCCGGGCCGATAGCCGCCGGATCGGACATGTTGGCCAGCATCTGCACCAGGCCGACCAGGGTGCCGATCATGCCCATGGCAGGCGCCATGGTGGCCATGTTCTTGAACATGCTGATGCCCACCTCGTGACGCTCGAGCATCTGATCGATCTCCTTGGAGAGCATGCGCTGTACCAGAGCCGGGTCGTGTCCGTCCACGCACAGGCTGATAGCGCGCTTCATGAAATCGTTGCTGATCTCCTGCCCCTCGAACGCCAACAGGCCGTTCTTGCGTGCGATGTCTGCCAGCGCCACGCCCTCCTCGATCAGCTTCTTCGGATCATCGACCTTGTAGAAGAAGGCCTTCATGCCCACCGCGAAGGAACCGAGAAAGTCGCCCAGCGACACCTGCATCAGCGTGACCATGAAGGTGCCACCGATAACGATCAGCACCGACGGCACGTCCACGAACATCATCACATCGCCGCCACTGGCAATGGCCCCGATGATGACGCCGAACCCGCCCAGCAGGCCGACCAGAGTTGCGATATCCACGCGTTACCTCCCTCGCATCGTCAAGTCGTATCATGCCGGGAAGACCGGCATTCCTGACCGGGATAGCGGTCGATACCGTCAGAACTTTAGTTCTGTCGGCGGCATTTTTTCCAGCAGGAGGCGCCATGAAAGACATACCCGGTCCCGTACTGATCACGGGCTGCTCCAGCGGCATCGGCCACCATGTGGCACATGGCCTGCAACGGCGGGGCTGGCCGGTGATCGCCAGCGCACGCCGCGCCGACGACGAGGCCCGGCTGCGCGCGGAGGGGCTGGAGACAGTGCGCCTCGACCTCGACGACCCGGACAGCGTGCAATCGGGGTTCGAGCAGGCCATGCAGCTCACCGGGGGCCATCTCTACGGCCTGTTCAACAACGGCGCCTGGGGCCTGCCCGGCGCGGTCGAAGACCTCTCGCGCGAGGCCCTGCTGGCGCAATTGCAGACCAATCTGCTCGGCTGGCACCAGCTCACCGGCCTGGCCATCCCGGTGATGCGCGCCGCCGGCCGCGGACGCATCATCCACAACAGCTCGGTGCTCGGGCTGGTCGCCATGCCCTTTCGCGGCGCCTACAACTGCTCGAAGTTCGCGCTCGAGGGACTGGCCGATACACTGCGCCTGGAACTGCACGGCAGCGGCATCCATGTCAGCCTGATCGAGCCCGGCCCCATCCGCAGTCGCTTCCGCGTCAACGCCGAAGCTGCCTGGCGCCGCTGGATCGACGCGGAACACAGCGTGCACCGCGTTGCCTACCAGGCCATGGAACGCCGCCTGAAAAAGGCGGGCGACGCCGCCCCCTTCACCCTGGGACCGGAAGCACTCCTGGAGAAGGTGATCCATGCCCTGGAGAGTCCACGCCCGCGGCCCACGCTACGCGGTGACCGTCCCCACCCACGCCTTTGCCCTGCTGCGCCGCCTGCTGCCCACCCGCGCGCTGGACGCCCTGCTGCGCCGCGCCTCCGGCGGCGGTGCGCGCTGATCTTCGCGGCGAGGACACCGCTCCCACATGTAGGAGGCCCGTCCCCGGGCCGAACCTACGCGGCAGATCATTCACGGCGAGGACGTCGATCCTACAGCCGTAGGAGGCCCGTCCCCAGGCCGAACCTACGCGGCGGGGACGTCCCTAAGCGGTCTCGAGTGCCTGGTAGGTCTGGGCAAAGTATTCGGCGAGAAAGCTGTCGAAATCGCGGTCGTCGGTCGTCTCCAGGCTGGCCTGGTCAGCGAAGGATTGCTCGACCAGCCGGTCGAACTCATCGACTCTCTCTGGCGCCAGAGCGCGTTCACGGAAATAGCGGTGGTGCGCGGTCGAGAGCCGGCGCGCAAACTGGTAGAAGCTCTCGCCACGTTCGCCCATTTCGTCGAGCATGCGTGCCGAGGGGGTAAGGTCGACGTGCATCAGCTTGCGCAACTGATCGTCCACCGCGTCTTCGTAGCGATGGTCACCATGCAGGCGATCGAGGAACTCGGCCACCGGCATCACCGCGTCCATGATGCGCTGCCCCCAGTCGTACAGCCGTACGGGGTCGCCGCAGCAGCGCAGCTTCAAGCCTGGCTCGCGCCCGCGGTGCGCCACGCGCAGGATGTTCTCATTGATCTCGAGCAGTTCGTCGCCGGACAGCCCCGGGCTGTCGGCCAGCAGGCAGGCAAACATCAGCGCTTCGAGGAAGCGCAGCTGGGTCTCGTCCACGCCCAGGGGATGATAGGCATTGACATCCAGCGAACGCAGCTCGACATAGCGCACGCCGCGCTGCAGCAGGGCGACCGCCGGCACCTCCATGCGGCCGAGCACCTGCTTGGGACGCACCGTGTTGTAATACTCATTCTCGATCTGCAACAGGTTGGCATTGAGCTGGCGGTATTCGCCATCCACCTTGACGCCGATGCGTTCCCAGGCCTCGGCAGGCGTGGTCACCGCATACAGCAGCGATTGCGCATAGGTCGCCACGTCGCGGTAACAGACGTGGATACCGAGGCCATCTTCCTTCTTGTTCTGGTACCCGATGTCGCCCATGCGCAACGAGGTGGCGTAGGGTTCGAAGAAGGTGTCCTCGTCGAACACCGAAAGATGGCTGGTGCCGTCGGCGAAGAAGGATTTGCACACCGCCGGCGAGGCGCCGAACAGGTAGGGGACGATCCAGCCGATGCGTTGCAGGTTACGCACCATGCCCATGTAGGCGTCGTTGCGCAGGGCGTCTGCATCCGGCTCGCCCAGCAGCTGGGCGTAGGCGGGCCAGAAGGACTCGGATAACGACCAGTTGAAATGCACACCGGCAATCACCTGCATCACCCGTCCATAGCGCCAGCCCAGGCCCACGCGATAGACGTGTTTCATGCGTCCCAGGTTGGAATCGCCATACTCGGCGATGGGGATGCTCTGCCCGCCAGCAAGAATGCAAGGCATGCTGGTGGCCCAGAGAAACTCACCCTCGAGGCGGCGGTAGGCGTAGCTCTGCAGATCGGCCAGGAAGTCCAGCGCCGCGCCCGAGCTGGCGAGTGGCGGGGTGATGAACTCGGCCAGTGCCTCGGAGTAGTCGGTGGTGATCCAGGGATGGGTGAGCGCCGCGCCCCAGGCGCGCGGATGCGGGGTGGTGGCGATGCCGCCATCGCGCGCCACGCGCAGGCTCTCCTTCTCCAGCCCCATGCGGGTCTGGCGAATGACTTCGGGCGACATGGCCTCGCGCAGGCGCGCCAGGCGCTCACCGGTCAGCGTAAACAAGGCAACCTCGTCCGGCCGGTATGGCCATGATCAGCGGTCATGTTCAGTCACCTGCACTGTCAGAGGCCGGCTGGCGCGAATCCAGTCGGCGAGGATGTGTGCCGTCTCCTCCAGCATGATGCGATCGACCCCTTCCGGGTCTTCGTCGGCATGCGCCAGGCGCTCGTCCTCGTCCTCTTCATCCAGCCGCTCGAGCGGCGGCAGACCGCGCCAGGTACGCAGGCGATTGCGCAGGGCGAGCAGGCGCTGCTCGCGCGCCTCGCGCTCGGCACGGCGGGTCTGCTCGTTGAGCGAGGCGCTCTTGACCTCGCGGATCTTCATGAACTCCCGTTCGCGATCGATCAAGTAACGGAAGCCGGGATTGCCGCGGATGCGCTTCTCGCTCTGTTCGCGCAACCAGGCGACCGGAAAGGTGGTGCGCGGCGGATCGATCACCGGCTGGATGGCTGCCCAGGGTATGGCGTGCTCGAGTGCCCGCTCGCCGTGATCCGTGGCACCCATGGCGGTGGGGAATTCGATATCGGGCTCCACGCCCCGGTGCTGGGTGCTGGCGCCAAGCACGCGGAAGAACTGCGCCATGGTCAGGCGCAACCGCCCCAGGTCTTCGTTGCTGCGCAGGTAGCGCGCCAGGTTGACCAGGGTCTGTACCGTGCCCTTGCCGAAGGTCGGCTCGCCCACGATGAGGCCGCGCCCGTAGTCCTTGATGGCACCGGAGAAGATCTCGGAGGCCGAAGCACTGTTGCGATCGACCAGAACGACCAGCGGCCCGTCATAGACCTCGCCGGGGTCCCTGTCTCGCTCCAGCTCGACGTGCCCGGCGGCATCCTTGATCTGCACCACGGGTCCCTTGTCGATGAACAGGCCGGTCAACTCGGCGGCCTCGGTCAGGGAGCCGCCACCGTTCTGGCGCAGGTCGATGATGATGCCGTCCACGCCCTGCTGTTCCAGGTCGAGCAACAGGCGTCGCACATCGCGCGTGGTACTGCGGAAGTTGCGCTTGCCCGCCGCCTGGGCGGCAAAATCACGGTAGAAGGCCGGGATGTCGATCACACCGATCTTGAGCCCGCCGTACTCCGGCCCCTCGAGCACCTTGGCCTTGGCCGCCTTGTCCTCGAGCTTGATGGTATCGCGTACCAGCACCACCTCCCGCGCACGCCCGCCGATGCCCTCGCTCTTGGGGATCACGTTGAGCCGCACCACCGAACCCTTGGGGCCACGGATCAGCTCCACCACGTCCTGCAGGCGCCAGCCGACCACGTCTTCCATCGGCCCGTCGCGCCCCTGCGCCACACCGACGATGTGATCGCCGGGATGCAGCTTGCCGCTGCGCGCCGCGGGGCCACCCACCACGGTACGGATGATCTTGGTGTAGCCGTCCTCGCTGCGCAGCACCGCACCGATGCCCTGCAACGACAGGCGCATGCCGATGTCGAAATTCTCGGACACCTCGGGCGACATGTAGCTGGTGTGCGGCTCGATGCTCAGGGTGATGGCGTTGACAAAGGCCTGGAACACGTCACCGGCGTTCATCTGCTGCACCCGGTCGCGCATGCCCTCGTAGCGTTTGACCAGCTTCTCCAGCTCGAAGGGCTTGTCGCTCAAACGCTCGATGAGGATGTCGTTCTTCACCCGCTTGCGCCACAAATCGTCCAGTTCGACCTCGTCACGCACCCAGGGTTGATCCTCGCGGTCGAAGACATACTCCTCGTCGCGACTGAAGTCGAAATCGTGGTTGTTCAGCAGGTCGATGGCGTAGGCCGCGCGCTGTTCCACCTTGTGTCGGAACAGGCGGAAGATCTCGAACGGCACTTCCAGCCGCCCCTTGACCAGAGCGTCATCGAAGCGGTCGCGATAAGCCTCGAAGCGGGCAATGTCCTGCTGCGTGAAGAAACTGCGATTGGGGTCCAGGGTTTCCAGATAACGCTCGAAGGCGTCATGGGAGAGGTGATCGTCGATGTGTGGCCGGGTGTAATGGAACCCCTCAAGTACCTGCGCGATCACCAGCGCTGTACGCCGCTGCTGTTCGTCTGCATGCAGTGATTCCACTGCCACCGTCTGTGGACGCGCCCAGGCCCCCAGGCACCACAGCACGCCCAGCACCACCAGTATCCTGTCGAATGTCCTGCTCATAACCCCCTACTCGTCTCGGGCATGCCCACTGCCGGATGCAAGCCGATGACGATCGCCAGGTAATCCGGGTCGTCCGGGCCGATCACCCCGTGACGCACCAGGAAGTCGATGATCACCAGGTTGCAGTTGAGCTTGAATTCATCGGTCTCGCGCACGATGCGCGCCACCTCTTCCAGCGGCAGGAGAAGAAATTCCTCCACCTCACCGTCGGTGTTGCGGGGCACGAAGTCCACCGGCAGTTCCAGATCGTAACAATACAGCACATCGGGACGAAAACCGCGCTCGGCCACGCGATTGTACGTCAGCGCGCCGACCGGACGGGCGCGGCGGGCCAGTGCTTCGGGCATACCGGCCTCCTCGGCGCATTCCTTGACCAGGTTCTCCCACAGATCGACGCCGTGCGGCAGACCACCGGCGACCAGCTGATCCAGCGCACCAGGAAAGATCAGGCGGTCGCGCGCGCGTCGGCCGATCCACATCAGGATGCGCCCGCCGTCGCGTACATAGCCGTTGAGGTGCTGGCCAAAGGAACGCAGACCCAGCGGCGCGGCCAGGGCGCGATCCACCGTGGCCACGGCTTGCTCGCGCCCGTCGGCGGTGACCGGGTAGGGTTCGTCGAGCAGTGCCGTCACCACGCCCCGGGCTGCCAGTTCGCGGGCCACCTCGGTCAGTCGCCCGGTGAGCTCCGGCACCATTGCCGAGGGCGTGTGCAAGGCCTGGTCACGGCGCTCGAACAGGTCTGGCCAGTCGGCCAGATGGGCAGCCAAGGCCGGACGGATCCATCCATGCACCCGGCCGTCGATGTACCAGGGCAGGAAGGGCTCGGTGACCGGGGCATTGCAGGCCCGTATGTGTCGCAGGTAACTCACGTGCCCCTCCTCAGCGCACCGGGCGCGCCGCGATCACTCGCGCCACCAGGCCGCGTGCCTCGGCGGCATCGCGCAACTGCAAGCCGGTATCGAGGCGCTGTTCGCGCCCGGCGGGCAAGCGGCCACGCAGACGCAAGGTGCGCAGTGGTTCAAAGCGCCGCCCCACAGGACGGCCGATCACCACCCGTATGCCGCGCACCGGCACCGCGCTGGCATTGCGCAACCGCAACAGCAGCCGGCCGTCCTTGCGCAACCCCAGACTGGCCTTCAGGTAGCTGTCGGGATGATCGGCCAGGTCCAGCAGCGCCAGGCGCCGCGCCGCGTCCTTGCTCATCTCCGACTCGGAGGTCGCCACCGCCTGGAAATAGCCCAACGCTTCGCGGGTCCGGCCACGCTGCTCGGCGATCAGCCCCAGGCCATAGTAGGCCTCGGCGGTGGGCAGCAGCGCGATGCTGGCCTCGAGATCACGCTCGGCGGCGGTCTGTCGACCCAGCTCGCGCTCGAGCAGGCTGCGCTGTACCCGCGGCAGGTAGTAGTCGGGGTTGAGCGCCAGCGCGCGGTCGAAGTCACGCAGGGCCTCGCGGCGGCGACCGCGGCGCTTGTGGATCTCGCCGCGCAGGGTGGGAAACAGCGCCTCCTTCGGCTCGATACGCATCGCCTTGTCCACCAGCCCGAGCGCACGCTGCATGTCGCCGGCATCGAGCGCCTTGCGCGCCTGGGCATAGGCCTCGTAGGCCGGCTGCACCTGCCGCAGGTGGGCGATCGCCCGCTGATAGCGCTCACGACCGCGCTCGCCCCCCGGGTTGCCCAGCTCGGCAAGCAGACGACGGTTGGCAGCCACCCGCTCGCGCGAGGGCGGGTGCGAGGCGAACAGGCCGGCCAGCCAGCCGGGCGACTTGTCCTCGAACAGGCGCACGAAGGTCTCCTGCAGGCTGACCGCGGCGGCCGGATCGTAGCCCGCACGCACCATGTAGCGCATGCCATAGACGTCGGCCTCGGACTCCGCCTCGCGACTGAAGCGGCTCTTCACCAGGTTGGCGCCGATGGCCGCACCCAGGTTGCCCAGCTGCTGGTAGTTCGAACCCTGCAGGGCCCACGCCCGCCGCCATCAGTGCCCCCTGCAGGAAGATGCCGCGCTGCATGGACTGCGCGGTATGCCGTGCCGCGGCGTGCACGATCTCGTGCGCCAGCACCGCTGCCAGCTCGGCCTCGTCCCGCAGCGCCAGCAACAGGCCACGGTTGACCGCGATCTTGCCGCCGGGCAATGCCCAGGCATTGGGCGTGCCGTCGTTGACCACCCGGAACTCGTAGGGCAGCTGGCGATCGGACACCGCCGCGATGCGCTGCCCCACCCGCTGCACATAGGCGACCAGCGCCGGGTCGGCGGTGTAGTCGCCACCCTGGGCCTGGCGGTACGGGCCGTAGTTCTTCTTGCCGATGGCCAGTTCCTGGGCCTCGCCGATCAGTGCCAGCTCCTTCTTGCCGGTAACCGGGTTGACCGCACAGCCGGCGAGCAGCACCAGCAGGAAGGCGACCCAGAACCCCTTCCACTTTACAGGCATCATTCCTCCTCTTTGACCGCCGGCCAGGCGGCTTCCATCTGCTCCAGCGACAAGGCATCCAGGTCCTGGTGACCGGCAGCCGCCAGCCGGCGTTCCATGGCACGGAAACGGCGCTCGAACTTGTCGTTGGCGCGGCGCAGGGTGTGCTCGGCCTGGAAGCCGTGCAGACGCACCAGGTTGACCACCGCGAACAGCAGGTCGCCCAGTTCCTCCTCGAGGTGATCGGCATCCCCCGCCTCCGCGGCCTGCGCGACCTCCGTGAGTTCCTCGTGCACCTTGGCGTGCGCGCCCGCCGGATCGGGCCAGTCGAAGCCGGCATCGCGTGCCCGCTTCTGCAACTTGTGGGCGCGCACCAGGGCCGGCAGGGCACGCGCGATGCCCTCCAGGCGGCTGGCATCCTCGGTCTTGTCGGCACGCTCGGCGGCCTTGGCTGCCTCCCAGGCACGGTGCAGGCTGTCGGCATCGCGGGCCGTGCTGTCGCCGAACACGTGCGGATGCCGGCGCACCATCTTTTCGGTGATGCCGCGCGCCACCTCGGCAAAATCGAATTGCCCGGCCTCTTGCGCGATCTGCGCGTAGAACACCACCTGGAACAGCAGGTCGCCCAGTTCCTCGCGCAGGGCATCCGGGTCGTCCTGCTCGATGGCGTCGGCTACCTCGTAGGCCTCTTCCAGGGCATAGGGGATCAGGCTGTGCCAGTCCTGGGCGCGGTCCCAGGGACAACCGTCCTGCGAGTCGCGCAGGCGTGCCATCAGTTCGAGCAGGGCCTCGACAGCCTCGCCACCGCCGGCCATCTCAGCCTCCCGGCAACGAGATGCCGGTGACCTTCTTATACAGGCTCACCGCGTAGGAATCGGTCATGCCCGAGACGAAATCGGTCAGCATTAGCAGACGCAGGTAGGGATCGGGCGACGGTACCCGGTGGTGGCCGATGAATTGCTCGGGGATCAGGCGAATCAGCATCTGGCTGCGCGGCGAAGCCTGTTCGCCGTGCTCGGCCACGTCGTCGAGCACCTGCACGAAGCGCTCGAGCAGATCGTGGATCACCTGGAAACCCGCCGCCTGGATACTGACCACCTCGGGCGCGCAATAGATGCGCTGGCACGCCATCTCGATCAGCACGTCGGCCTGGGCGCGCGCCGGGATCTCGTCGAGCAACGGCCGGTCGAAACGACCGGCCCGAATATCCTGCTCGTTGTCCATGAAGCAGGCCAGCGCCTGTTCGATGACCTGGTTGATGACCTTGGCGCGCAGGAACTCGATACGGTCCTTGGGCTCGCGGATGCCACCGAGCCGCGCAGCCTGGCGCTCGCGATCGGGCAGCAGGTCGAGAAACGCACCGGTCACCTCGTCGTAGCTGAAGTGGCCCAGACGGTAGCCGTCCTCGATGTCGATCACGCGGTAGGCGATGTCGTCTGCCGCCTCCACCAGGAAGGCCAGCGGGTGCCGGTACCAGATGGCATAGCGCTCGTCCCTGCGGAGCAGCCCGACCTCCTTCGCCACCTGCTCGAAGGACTCGCGATCGGCGGCAGTAAAGCCCTGCTTGCGGGCGCTCACCCCCTCGAAGCGGTTGCCCGCCAGGCAGGACTCGCGTGGGTACTTGGTGAAGGCTGCCAGAGTGGCGCAGGTGAGCTGCAGGCCGCCCGGGTTGTCGGGGTTCTGCAGGCGGGTGACGATGCGAAAGCCCTGGGCGTTGCCCTCGAAGGCCAGGAAATCCTCGCGCTGGCTGCCGCGCAGCCCGGCGACCCGGCGCGCGCCATAGTCGGCGCTCTCGGCCCAGTGCCGGATGGCGTCCTCCCCGGAATGCCCGAAGGGCGGGTTGCCGATGTCGTGCGCCAGGCAGGCCGCGGCGCAGATGTTGCCGAAGTCTGCCGACTCGAAATCATGCAGCCCATGACGCGCGATCACCTGCTCCCCCACCAGGGTGCCGAGAGAACGGCCGATGCACGAGGCCTCGAGGCTGTGCGTCAGGCGAGTACGTACATAGTCCACCTTGGACAGGGGGAACACCTGGGTCTTGTCCTGCATGCGCCGGAACGCCGAGGAAAACACCACGCGGTCGAAGTCGCGCTGAAAATCCGTGCGCGCAGTGCTCAGCGATGGCTCGGCATCCGAGCCCAGGCGCTTGCGCGAGAGCAGGCGCGGCCACTGCATGGGCGTGTTCACCGACGGACTGTGGAAACGACGGGCTGCATATGCGCCGGGACTTTACACCACCCGGCGACGATTCCCCAGTCCCGAGCCGTGGGTCTTTCGCGGCGAGGACGCCGCTCCTGCCGCAGGAGGCCCGTCCCCGGGCCGAACCGAGCGGTACCGCCCATGCGCCGCGACTTAACTCAAGTTATGCAAACCCCTGTCGCGCCTTGCCATTCCCCGACATTTTCAGTAGTTTCTGGCGCTTCCACGTGTTGCCGGGACCCGACAGGCTGGAAAAGATCGGCTCGGTATCCAACCATTGTCGGTGGCCAGGGATGCCAAGACGCCCCGCCGCTACCAGGAACCAAAGGCCCGGAGGTCTGCCAAGATGCGTACCCTTTCCCTCCTCGCTGCTGTCGGCCTGGCGCTGGCCGTGCAGGTCTCGCCCGCCGCCGAGCCGACTGCCACGCCGGATCTCCGCATCGTGCCGGTGGAGCGCCGGCAGGCAGATCTCACCGTCTCCATCGCGGCCACGATCACGCCCTTCCGTACGGTGCAGCTCACGGCACAGACGCCGGGCAGGGTGAAGCACATTGCAGGACGCGAGGGCGACGCCTTCGTCCGCGGCGCGGTGTTGATCGAACTCGACGACGCGGCCCTGCTGGCCCGGCGCGAATCGGCTTTCGCCGCGCGCGAATCGGCGCTGGCCGCCATTCAGAGCGCCCAGGCACAATACCAGCAGGAGCTGTATTCGCCGCGCTCGGACGCGGTACGCACCGCGCCGGGCGGCTTCGGATTCCCGGCCATGATGGACCAGATGTTCGGGGTGCCCATGCAGGATGCCCTGGGCCTGCGCGAGCAGGGCGTGCAGCGCTACACCGACATGATCGACGTGCAGACCCGGCTGGCGCAGGCACGGAACCAGCTGCGCCAGGCGGATGCCAGCATCCGCGAGATCGATGCGCAGCTGCGCGACACCCGCAGCGTGGCGCCGTTCGACGGGGTGATCGACAAGGTACACGTGGAAGAAGGCGACACCGTGCAACCCGGCCAGCCGCTGGTGGACTACAGCCAGGCCGGCCTGTTCAAGGTCGAGGCCGATCTGCCGGTGCACCTGGCCCGTCACCTGATGCCCGACCAGGCCCTGCCGGTGCGCCTGGACAACGGCGGCGAGCCGGTCTCGGTCCGGGTGCGCCGCATCCACCCCAGTGCCGATCTGCGCCGCCACACCATTCACGTGGAACTGGCACTGCCGCCGGGCGCCCACGCCACCGCCGGGCAGTATGCGGAGGTGCTGGTCACCGACCGCGGCGCCGAAGTGACCGCGCAGCTGGCCATCCCCACCAGCGCGGTGATCCGCAAGGGCGGCATGCCGCTGGTGTTCAGCGTGGACGAGCAAGGCATCGCGCACCTGCGGGTGGTGCGCCTGGGCGAGGAACTCGCCCAGGGCCAGGTGGCGGTCCTGTCCGGCCTGCACGAGGGGGACCGCGTCATCGACCAGCCGCCGGCGGGCCTGAAGGCCGGCCGCCAGGTGATTGCATCGGAGGCGCCAGCCGACCCGGCCACGCCCGCCCCGAACACCGCGAACGAAGGCTGAGGCCATGCCCGGCGAGATTTCCGTGAACAAGCACCAGCAACTCGGCCTGGCCGGCGCCATCGCCCGGTCGTTCATCCACTCCCCGCTGTCGCCATTGCTGTTCCTGGCCATGCTGGGCATGGGCATCATCGGCCTGATCGCCACCCCGCGCCAGGAAGATCCGCAGATCTCGGTGCCCCTGGTGGACATCTTTCTCGCCTATCCCGGTGCCTCGGCGGAGCAGGTGGCGGCCAAGGGGATCGAGCCGCTGGAGCGCATCATGTCCGAGATCCCGGGCGTCAAGCACGTCTATTCGGCGAGCATGCGCGAACAGGGCATCGTCACCGTGCGCTTCCGCGTGGGCGAAGAGGCCGGTCCCTCGATCATCAAGGTGCACGACAAGCTGGCCTCGCACCTCGACCGGATACCGCCCGGCATCCAGGGCCCGCCGCTGGTAAAGGTGAAAGGCATCGACGACGTGCCCATCGTCACCCTCACCCTGTGGAGCCGCGAGCTCGACAGTGCCAACCTGCGCAAGCTGGCGAACAACGTACTGCAACAGCTCAAGCAAATCCCGGACACCGGCCAGGGCTTCATCGTCGGCGGCCAGCACGACCAGATCCGCATCCAGATCCGGCCCGAGAAGCTTTCCAGCCATGGCGTCACCGCCGACGAGATCGTGGCGCGCATCCGCCATGCCAACCTAGAGCGCCGGGTCGGCCGCGGCGAGCAGGACAACCACGACTTCCGCATCTATGCCGGAGCCTTCCTGCGCACCCCGCAGGACGTGCAGAACCTCGTGCTGCGGGTAGAAGACGGCGCGCCGGTCTATGTGCGCGACGTGGCCGAGGTGAGCTGGGCGCCGGAAGAAACCCGGCACTATGTCAATTACTTCACCGGCCCGGCGACCGCCGCCTCGCTGGCGGACGAACGCATCGCCGACGGCGAGAACGCGATAACCATCGCCATCGCCAAGAAGCAGGGCAGCAACGGCGTGACCGCGGCCGAGGCCATCCTCGAACGGATGGAGATGCTGAAGGGCGACCTGATCCCCGAGCAGGTCGAGGTGGCGGTCACCCGCAACTACGGCCAGACCGCCGCCGACAAGGTGAACGCCCTGCTCATGAAACTGGTGATCGCCACCGGCATCGTCACCCTGCTGGTGTGGTGGACGCTGGGCTTCAAGCCGGCGCTGGTGGTGACCATCGTCATTCCGGTGGTCATCCTGATGACCGTGTTCGCTGCCTTCGTGATGGGCTTCAGCATCGACCGGGTGTCGCTGTTTGCGCTGATCTTCTCCATCGGCATCCTGGTGGACGACGCCATCGTGGTGGTCGAAAACATCTACCGACGCTGGCTGCTCAAGGGCGAACCCTCTACCGAGATCGCCATCGACGCGGTGCGCGAAGTGGGCAACCCCACCATTGTCGCCACCTTCACCGTGGTCGCCGCGCTGATGCCCATGGCCTTTGTGCGCGGCCTGATGGGGCCCTACATGGCTCCCATCCCGGTGCTCGGCTCGGTGGCCATGATCATCTCCCTGTTCGCGGCCTCCGCCTTCACCTCGTACCTGGTGATGCGCATCCGCCCCTCCATGGCGCGGCTGGAACAGGCCGAGGGAAAGGAACACGCCACCAACGCGCGCCTCGAGCGCCTGTTCCGCCGCATCCTGCCGCCGCTGCTCGACAACCGCCTGCTCGGGTATGGCTTTCTGTTCGCCCTGATCGGCGCCTTCTTCGCGGTCTGCGCCCTGTTCTACACCACCGCGGTCACGGTGAAGATGCTGCCGTATGACAACAAGCCCGAGTTCGCCGTTGTCATCGACCTGCCGGAAGGCACCGCCCTGCCGGTGACCGCCAACGTGGCGCGCGAGATGGCCGAGACATTGCGCGGCATCGACGAGGTGACCGCCCTGCAAACCTACGCCGGCACCGCACGCCCCTTCGACTTCAACGGCATGGTGCGTCACTACTACCTGCGCGAACAGCCCTGGCAGGCGGAGATTCAGGTGCAACTGGTGGACAAGCACGCGCGTAGCGCCTCCATCCACGAGCTGGCCGAACGCGCGCGTGCCCTGCTCAAGCCCATCGCTGACGCTTATGGCGCCCACATCACCGTGGCCGAGATGCCGCCCGGGCCGCCGGTGCTGCAATCGGTGGTAGCCGAGATCTACGGTCCCGATGCCGAGACCCGGCGCGAGGTCGCACGCCACATGACCGAGGTCTTCGAGCAGACCGAGGGCATGGCCGACGTGGACAATTACATGACCGAGCCCCACGCCTCCTGGCGCTTCGTCATCAATGCCCAGAAGGCCTCGACCAAGGGCGTGACCACCGCCCGCATCGTCGAGAATCTGGCCATGGTGATGGGCGAGTACAAGATCACCGACCGACGCACCGACAACGCGCTGGAGCCCACCTGGATCACCATCCAGGCCCCGCTGGCGTTGCGCGCCAACCCGCAGGCCCTGGGCGACCTGCCGATCGCCGCACCGGGCGGGGTGACCATCCCGCTGGCCGAACTGGGCCACTGGGAACGCATCAGCGAGGACCCGATCATCTATCACAAGGATCTGAGGCCGGTGGAATACGTGGTCGGCGACGCGGTTGGCCGCCTGGGCGCGCCCATCTATCCCATGATGAAAATCGACGAGGCCCTGCAGGACTACGTCACCCCCGACGGCCAGACGCTCTCCGGAACCATGACCGGCCCGCCGCCGGCCAACGGCCTGTCGGGCTTCGAGTGGGCCGGCGAATGGACCGTCACTTACGAGACCTTCCGCGACATGGGGGCAGCCTTCGGCGTGGCCCTGGTGCTGATCTACATGCTGGTGGTGGGCATGTTCGGCAACTTCACCGTGCCGGCCATCATCATGGCGCCCATCCCCCTGACCCTGCTGGGCATCGTCCCGGGACACTGGATCATCACCCAGATCACCGGCACCAATGCCTATTTCACCGCCACCTCGATGATCGGCTTCATCGCCCTGGCCGGCATCATCGTACGCAACTCCATCCTGCTGGTGGACTTCGCCGTGGAAGAGATCCGCTGCGGGCGCGACGTGCGCGAGGCGGTGCTGTTGTCGTGCAAGGCGCGTACCCGGCCGATCCTGATCACCGCCTTCGCCCTGATCGGCGGCGCCAGCGTGATCCTGTTCGACCCCATCTTCCAGGGCATGGCCATCTCGCTGATGTTCGGCGTCTTCGTCTCCACCCTGCTCACCCTGCTGGTGATCCCACTGGGCTGTGTGAGCGCGGCCAGGAGCATGCGGGCCATCGCCGATGCACGTGACACCAAGGGCGCGCCGCGGGCGATCTGAGGCGCCCGGAATACCGGCCCACCCCTTGCTCGCGCAAGGGGCAAACCGCGAAGGGCTCCAGGAGGCTTCCAACCGCCCCCTCCGCCCGCAGTGCCTCGTACGGACACCGCCAGGCCCACTCCTCCCCCGCTCGCGGGGGAGGCCGGGAGGGGGCAAACCACACAACAGCTGCGAATTCCCCCGGCTCTCGGGATGTTGGTGAAACATCCGGACTGGAAGCACTCGATCAGGCCATTGGCCTGGCAATGCCGCAAGTCAGCTACACAAATGGCGACCCGAGGCCGGGTTGATTCAGACCTTGGTATGGATGGTCGCGGCCATGTCGCTTATCCTGCCCCTCCTTGCCAACGCACGCGTCGATCAGCGCTCGAGCCAAGATAACCGTTCCCGGCCCAGAGGGACCTGGTTACGCGGGAGCTGACAACCTGAGGGGATAGAAGTGAGCAGAATAGTCTGGATCGCCGATGCCGGGTATCTGATAAAAGCCTGTCCGGGAAAGTTTGATTATCTGAAGCTGAAGGAATTGCTGGAATCGGAATGCGGGGGAACCTTTGCCGAATCGTTCTACCTCAATTCAACACCCTATCCGCCGACCGATGCACAGGACTCGTTCCACTCATGGCTGAAGACGGCTCCTCCCCGGGGGCCCAAGATGCGGGTAAAGCTGTACAAGCTGAAGGACATGCATCATCAATGTCCCAACTGCAACCACTCGTTTGATCGCCCGGTGCAAAAGGGGGTTGATGTCGGGATTGCGACCTTGATCGTAAAGTTGGCGGCACAGGACCAGTACTCCCGATTGATTCTGTCCGCCGGCGATGGCGATTTTGAAGATGCCATTGCCTTTGCCAAGGAAGAACTCCACAAGGAAATCTGGATTTCAGGATTCCCGGAGAGCTTGTCTCCCGATCTTCAATCCTATGCCGACAAGGTGATCTGGCTCGACGAGCACTGGGATGCGTTCAAGAAGTAGCACATGGCAACGTGCCCTGCCCGATCGCCATTCCGCTGTGCCCCATAGGGGGGGGGGAGGCGAGCCTTTGCCGTCAGGAGTCGGCAGGCCAGACTCGAGTGCAAGTACAACCCGCGGAAATAATAGGGGATCGACCACGATTTCTCGTTCTCAGGAACAGCTTGCGGCCATACTCAATAGACGGGTAACACCTGGCAAACCGGTCATTCTCACAAATGGAAGGAGGCAGCAGGTTGGTGGTTTTCTGCA
This sequence comes from endosymbiont of unidentified scaly snail isolate Monju, assembly GCF_000801295.1. NCBI lineage: Bacteria > Pseudomonadati > Pseudomonadota > Gammaproteobacteria > endosymbiont of unidentified scaly snail isolate Monju. The sequence goes on from NZ_AP012978.1 coordinate 1,828,559, forward strand.
CATCATGACGAGTAAGCCTGGCCTGCCCCCTGTTTTCCTCCCGAATTCGGGATACAAAACGACGGAGATGGCATTGAAATCACTCTTGGGAATATTCTTCTTGATTGGCGCTTGCCTTCTTGGAGTCGACCTGCTCGCCGGAATAAAAATGCTCAACGCTCAGAGTTGGCCGCGAGCAGATGGAACAATAGAATCGTCTTCATTTGTTCTGGCAGGAAGCAAACCATCAACAACTTCTGAAAAAGTATCTTATTCATACCAAGTTGATGGAAAGATACATGAGAATGATAGAATTTATTTTGGTATGGTGATTTCGAGCAGGAACAAGCCATTGTCCTACAGGAAGGGCGAGCACGTATATGTCTTTTACAACCCAGATGACCCTTCCGAATCTGTCCTCAGGACAGATGACACTCACTCCGTGATATTTGTTGGCTTTGCTGGCATGGCTTTCATTGGGTTTTCCCTGTTTGGGTATTGGCTTGAGCGAAGAAAAGCGTGACAAACCACCTCACCTGATCGCTATTCCTTAGCGCTGCGCAGCAGCGACTGAGTTTAGTCTTCGGATAATCGGGCAACAGAGAAGGTCACGGCTTCTCCAGCTCCTGGATAGCTCAGGTCAAAAAATCGGAGATGGAACGGAGTATATCCTGGAAGGTACAGATCAAAAAAAATACGGAAAACATATTTCCAGCGGATGGCTTTCACGTGAACCAGACACCCATTCAGAGAATACCTTCATGCTTTCCATATCTCCACGAGGAGATCTGATGCCTGGTGAAATCTCTGTCCCCAACGACTTTCGGGCAATGAAGGGCGGTCCACTTGTTCATTGCCGCACAGAAAAAGGCATTCGACCAACGAAAAGGCGGTTGACAAACGGCATCCGACAGTTCACTTCAGCGGACACACCAACGCATACCGCCAGGGTTGGCGTCGTGCATCATTTCAATACGGCAGGTATCCATGAAAATCAGGAACAAATACACAGTATCGGCGCTTTTACTCCTGTCTGTCGTCTTGCTGGGTGTACTTGTCCCTGGCGGACCAGTGGAAACAAGAAGTTTTGCGCATATCAATCCAGCAATATTGTTGGCATTCAACACATTCCTCACCTCATTGGGCATAATCAGCATCCTGCTTGTCTACTTTGTCCTGAAGGACAGAAAATGGGCATTCATTGTTTCAGCGATATGCGGAATCTCTTATTTTATTGTATATGCCATGGACTTGGGGGAAATATTCCCGGTCTCGCCAGACTCGATGCCTCGATCACTGTTAACAATAGAGCTGACAGGTTCAGCCGCCTTTCTTCCTCTGATTTTTTCTCCATCCTGGAGGCTTTCAAAACCGTCAGCAATGAGAAAGAACAAGTCGGCGATCATGTGGCGATTTCCAGAAAGCTTGCACTCTTTATCGTCTTTCTGGTTATTGTCGGCATTGTTGTTATTGCCTTTGCCACGAGATCTGCGATGGATGGCAATGCATAACAAGGAGGATTCACTCGGACGCCACAAGGCGCCGATTGTTCCTCGCTCTGCCTTTTGGCATCGCTGATCTGCGACATCGGGCGGCAAAGGAGTGCTCTCGCCATAACCAGAGAGGGGAAAAATGAGAATTGCAGTGTTTGGGAGCACAGGCGGTACGGGGCTTTCCTTGCTCGAGCAGGCAGGTCAACGCGGATATCAGGTAGTCGACAACCCGGAGACAGGCCGTTACAAGATAGGCACCGTTCTGAATACCGGCCTCAGTTCAAGTATCGCACGTGCAGCCCTGGCAACGGCTCTACTCGACCAGTTGGAGAACAATGAGTTCATCGGGAAATGCAGTCGTTGACCGAATGTCGCCCAACAAGAATCCGCACCAGGGCGCCCAGGTCTCCCCCGAAAGAGTTGACACCTCCAGCTAACGAAAAGGAGGTGACAAATGCCCGGGATCAAGGGGCCAAGAAGGGTTCATCAGTACCGTAAGGAATTCAAGGTGACGGCGGCGCGGCGCGGCCACCGGCCTGAAATTCAGGTCAAGGACGTGGCGACCGAACCGAACATCCATCCCTTCATGTTGTCACGATGGCGCAAGGAATACCGGGAAGACAAACTGCAGGGGAATGTGAAGAAATCCATTGCCCCTGGGGCCGCGGCGGGGCTTTAAGCGGCTGCAACAGTGGAACGGGAGCATGCCCGGCTATAGCGGGAGCATGAATTCGTGAGAAGACCCCCCGGATTCTGTTCGAAACGAAGAGGGTAATCTTCGAATTCATGGGGCAGAATCGGGGAAATCCCGGCATCGATCCCCTGTGCCGGGTGTATGACGTTACCCGTGAAGTCGAGTCCGCGGTCCTTCGCGGGCTCCCTAGATCGCCAGGTACTCCTCGCGCAGCTCGTGGTTGTCGAGGACTTCCTGGGCGGTGCCGTCGAACACCACCTGCCCCATGTCGAGGATGACCGCGCGATCGGCCAGGTTGAGGGCAGCGATGGCGTTCTGTTCGACGATGATGGTGGTGATGCCGAGCTCGCGGATGCCTTCGAGGATGCGTTCGATCTCCTGCACGATGACCGGCGCCAGGCCCTCGTAGGGCTCGTCGAGCAGCAACAGCTTCACATCGCGCGCCAGCGCGCGGGCCACGGCCAGCATCTGCTGCTCGCCGCCCGAGAGGGTGACCGCTTCCTGTTGCCGACGCTCGGCCAGGCGCGGGAAGTGTTCGTAGATGCGCTCCTTGGTCCAGCCGTGTGGCGGGGCGATCTGCGCCAGGTCCAGCGATTCCTCGACGGTGAGCCCGGGGATGATACGCCGGTCCTCGGGCACCAGTTGAATGCCGGCGCGCGCGGCCTGCCAGCAGGCCATCTCGTGTATCGGCTGGTGATCCAGCCAGACCTCGCCGTGTTTCATCTCGGGCGCCTCCACCCGGGCAATGGTACGCAGGGTGGAGGTCTTGCCGGCGCCGTTACGGCCCAGCAGGGCCAGGATCTCGCCCTCGCGGATGTCGAAGCTCACCCCCTGCACGATATAGCTCTCGCCGTAGTAGCTGTGCAGCTCCCAGGCCGAGAAAAAGGCCGGCGAGGGGCCGCGCGCCTTGATCGGCGGGGTCTTGGGTGCTCGCTTGGTGGTGAAAGTCATATCTCTGCACTCCCCAGGTAGGCCTCGCGCACCTTGGGGTGTCCCTTGATCTCGTCGGGCTCACCCTCGGCGATGATGGCGCCCTGCGCCAGCACGCTGATGCGGTCGGCCAGGCTGAACACCACGTGCATGTCGTGTTCGATGATGACCTTGGTCATGCCGCTCTGCTTGATCTTCTTGAGCAGTTCAATGGTGCGGTTGGTATCGTGCCGCGCCATGCCGGCGGTGGGTTCGTCGAGCAGCAACAGCTTGGGATGCTGGATCAGGCACATCGCCAGCTCCAGGCGCCGCTTGTTGCCGCGCGACAGGTTGCCCGCATGATGGTGCGCCTGATCGGCCATGCCGAAGTCCTCGAGCAGGCTCATGGCCTCTTCCTCGATGGCCTTTTCATTGCGCAGGGCCGAGAATGGGTTGAAACGGAAGGTCCCCTCCTTGTGCGCAAAGGCCGGGATCATCACGTTGTTCAGCAGCGACAGCTCGGGAAAGATCTCCGGCGTCTGGAACACGCGCGAGATACCGAGCTGGTTGATGTCGTGCGGCTTCATGTCGCCGCCGGTCAGGTCGTGATCGAGGAAACGGATACTCCCGCTGTCGGGGCGGATGCGACCGATGCAGGTGTTGAGCAGGGTCGACTTGCCGGCCCCGTTGGGCCCGATGATGGCGTGCGTCTTGCCCTCCTCGATCTCGAGGTCGATGTTGGACAGCGCCTTGAGTCCCCCGAAGGTCTTGTTCACCCCGCGGATGGACAGGACGATGTTGCGCGAAGTCTCGCTCATGCGTGGCCCTCCTCCGCCGGCTTGCGGCCAAACAGCCCGGCGATGCGCCGGAAGCCCTCCATGATGCCACCCGGCAGGAAGATGATGATGACCATGAAGAGCACACCCAGCGTCAGGTGCCAGCCGTCACCCACGAAGGGCGAGGTGATGGTGACCATGAAGTCTGCCAGCCAGCCGGGCAGGAAATCAAAGGCCTGTTGCAGCACCTGATCGTTGAACGACGAGAAGATGTTCTCGAAATACTTGATGGTGGCCGCACCGATGATGGGGCCGATCAGGGTCCCCACCCCGCCGAGGATGGTCATCAGCACCACCTCGCCCGAGGCGGTCCACTGCATGCGCTCGGCGCCGGCCAGCGGATCGACGATGGCCATCAGCGAACCGGCCAGGCCAGCATACATGCCCGAGATCACGAAGGCGCTCAGCAGGTAGGGCCGCGGATTGAACCCGGTGTACTCCATGCGCGTCTGGTTGCTCTTGATCGCCACCAGCTTCATGCCGAAGGGCGAGCGGAAGATGCGCAGCGACACCCAGAAGCCGAGGATCAACAGGGCCGCGCAGAAGTAGAAGCCGCTGTAGCCGGTGAGCGTGACGCCGAACAGGTCGGCCAGCGGCGAGCCTTCAACCTGCACGCCCAGGGCCGCATCGAGCACGCGCGGATCGGTGCGCAGCACGCGCAGGCCGGTCTCGCCATTGGTGATCGGGGTGAGCACCGAATAGGCCAGGTTGTACGACATCTGCGCAAAGGCCAGGGTGAGAATCGAAAAGTAGATACCGGTGCGGCGCAGGCTGAGGAAGCCGATCACCAGCGCGAACAGGGCCGAGATGGCCACCGCCAGCAACACCGCCGGGATCACATTCATGGTCAGCAGCTTGAACGACCAGACGGTGGCGTAGGAACCGACACCGAGAAAGGCCGCGTGACCGAAGGACAGGTAGCCGGTGAGCCCGAACAGCAGGTTGTAGCCGATGGCGAACAGGCCAAAGATGGCGAACTTCTGCAGCAGGTCCGGGTAGCCGGCGCCGATAGTCGTCGCCCACAAGGGCGCGGTCAGCACCACGACCGAGAACAGTGCCAGCAGCAGGATGTCTCGTGCTCGCGAAGATGCGACGATGGTTTGCATGTCGATACCTCAGTCCTTGCCCAGCAGGCCCTTGGGACGCACCAGCAGGATAATGACCGCCACCAGGTAGACGATGATCTGGTCGATGCCCGGCAGGTAGGCCTTGATCTCGTTCATCGAGAAGAAGGATTGCAATATGCCCAGCAGGAAACCGGCGGCCACCGCGCCAGGGAGCGAGCCCATGCCGCCGACCACCACCACGAAGGACAGCACCAGGAACTCCATGCCCATGTGATAGTCGGGCGACAGGATGGGGGTGTACATGGTGCCCGCCACGCCGGCCACCACCGCCGCCAGGCCGAACACGATGGTGAAACGCTTCTGGATATTGATACCCAGCAGGCCAACCATTTCGCGGTCGTGCATGCCGGCCCGCACCACCATGCCGAAGGTGGTGAAATGCAGAAAGGCGAACACCCCGCCGATGACTGCCAGCGAGAAGCCCAGGTAGATCAGGCGCCACCAGGGATAGGTGATGCCTTCCAGCCCGAACAGCGAACCGATGTCCACGCTGGTGGCCACCACCTGCGGCGCATTGACCGGGATGGGATTGGCGCCGAAGAAGCCCTTGACGATCTCCTGCAGCACGATGGCCAGACCGAAGGTGACCAGGATCTGATCGGCATGGTCACGCTTGTAGAAGTGGCGGATCAGTCCGCGCTCCATGGCCAGGCCAACAAGCAGCATCACCGGAATGGCCACGATCACCGAGATGGGCACCGCATAGTCGATGATGGTGCGCCCGACATCGCCCCACCACAACTCCAGGTAAGGTGTCTCCTTGTAGGCCTCGAAGAAGGTGATACTGGTATCGCGCACCCGCGCCGAGATGGTCAGCAGGTTCTGTACTCCCACCGCCACGAAGGCGCCCATCATGAACAGGGCGCCGTGCGCAAAGTTCACCACGCCCAGCGTGCCGAACACCAGGGTGAGTCCCAGCGCGATCAGCGCGTAGGCCGCCCCCTTGTCCAGGCCATTGAGGATCTGCAGCAGGATCGCTTCCATAGATATCGTCTTCTTCAGAAAAAGATGACCTGAAGAACATCAGGCCATCGCAAACTCGTGCGTCACTCGGACGAGGGGCCGGCCGACAGGCGACCGGCCCCGGACGGTGGATCAGGCGTTGCAGCTGCCCAGTTCGCCACCGAAGATCTTCGGATCATATTCGACCTGGGAACGCGGCACTTCCTTCACCACCTCGAGCAGATCGAACTGCGACGTGGGGTTCTGGTTGCCGCGCACCACCAGCACGTTCTTGAAGCACTGGTGATCGGCCGCACGGTACTCGGTCGGACCGTTGCCCATGCCGTCGAACTTGAAGCCCTCGAGGGCCTCGATCACGCCGCAGGGATTGAAGGTGCCGGCCATCTCGCAGGCGTTGGCATACAGCAGGGTCTGCACGTAGCAGGTGTGCGCAGCCTGCGACGGCGGGAAGCCGTACTCGGCGCCAAAGGACTTCACGAAGGCCTTGGAGCCCTCGTCGGTCAGCGACCAGTTCCAGTTGGTGGAACCCAGGATGCCCTTGATGGCATCGCCCGCACCCTGCGCCATCAGGCGCGAGAACAGCGGCACCACGATCTCGAACTTCTTGCCGTTGACCATCTTGTCGCGCAGACCGAACTGCACGGCCTGGGTCAGCGAGTTGACCATGTCCTTGCCGTAGTGGTTGAGGATCAGCACGTCGGCGCCGGAGTTGAGCACCGGGGTGATGTACTGCGAGAAGTCGCCGGCGCCCAGCGGCGTGCGCACCGTGGCCACGGTCTTCCAGCCCAGCGCCTCGGTGGCGTTCTTGATCGACTCTTCCTGGGTCCAGCCCCAGGTGTAGTCGGCGGTCAGGTGATAGGCCCTGCGGTCGGTGCCATATTCCTCGGCGAGCACCGGGGCAAGCGCCTGACCGGACATGTAGGCATTGAAGAAGTGGCGGAAACCGTGCTTGCGCTTGTCCTTGCCGGTGGTGTCGTTGGAGTGGGTCAGGCCGGCCATGAAGATCACGCCCGCCTCCTGGCACAGCGACTGCACCGCAATGGCCACGCCCGAGGAGGAACCACCGGAGATCATCAGCGCACCGTCCTTCTCGATCATGCGCTTGGCCGAGGCGCGCGCCGCGTCGGACTTGGTCTGGGTGTCACCGGTCACATAGACCACTTTCTTGCCCAGGATGCCGTTGCCCTTCAGGCTGAGCGGCTTCATGGTGTTGAGCATGCCGCCGTCGCCCTCGCCATTGAGGTGCTTGACTGCCAGCTTGAAGGCGCGCAGCTCGTCGGCACCCTCGTCGGCGTAGGCGCCGGTCTGGGGCACGTTGAAGCCCAGGGTCACGGTCGCCCCCTTGGGCTCGTTGACGAAGGCGTGTGCGTTGCGGATCAGGATGGTGGGGGCAGCGGCGGCCGCTGCGGTGGCAATGGATGCCTTGAGGAATCCACGGCGGGACAAGGTCCCGAACTTCTTGTTGTCGTCAGACATGTTCTGCAATCCTCCCGGTTCTGCCGGCCCGCCACGGGACGCCGCTGAGATGGTGGTCCTTGCACGGACGCGTCCGACACCGTGCGGCGGGAGTCGCCCCGTGGGACGGCGCGCAGCTTCACGGTGTCACCGCGCGACTATGGCAACGGGCAGGCCGGCGAACAATTAGACTTTAGTCGAATATCCCGAAAGCCCCCCGTGGCACCATAATCGCGGAACGGCGCCTCACCGGCCGGCACCGGTTGCAGATACGGAAGATCATGAGTACACATATCATCGTAGCCGACGACCATCCCCTGTTCCGGGACGCCGTGACTCACTTGCTGGAGCGCAGCATCCCGGGCGTGTGCGTCACCCAGGTCGAGACCCTGGGACAGCTCAGCGCGACCCTGTCCGGCAACGCCCTGCCCAGCCTAGTGCTGCTGGATCTCAAGCTCGACGACACCCGCGGCCTGGACGGCCTGCTGTTGCTCAAGAAGCAATATCCCTCGCTGCCCATCCTCATCATCTCGGCCTATGACGACGGCAAGGTAGTGCAGATGAGCATGCAGTGTGGTGCCAGCGGCTTCGTGCCCAAGAGCCTGGAGATGGAACGCATGGCCGAGGCCATCCAGGCGGTGCTGGCCGGCGACATGTGGTTCCCCGAACTGGGCGCTTCGGAAGACGAAACGCCCGCAGACATCCACACCCTGGTCGAGACCCTCACCCCGGCCCAGTTGCGCGTGCTGGCCCTGCTGCGCGACGGCAAGCCGAGCAAGAAAATGGCGGCCATCATGTCGGTCACCGAAGCGACCGTCAAGGCGCACCTCACCGAGATCTTCCGCAAGCTGAAGGTCAAGAACCGCACCCAGGCGGTGCTCGCCACACGCGATCTGGACCTGCCGGACCCCAGGGTGACCGACTGAGCCCCGGCACGCGCACCTCCCTTGCCGAGAAGACGCATTTACCGGGAAGCCCCTCCCTCCTGCCGTTGCCAGGCCGATTCCTGCCTCTGGCCCAGCATGGCCGCATGCAGCACCGAGCGCAGCTTGGCCGGCTCCACCGGCTTGGCGAGGAACTGGAAACCGGCCTCCAGCGCAGTGTGCTCCACCGCCGGGTCCTGCTCGGCGGTGATGAGCACACCCAGGAAGCCATCGCCGTGACGCGCGCGGTAATGATGCAGCAGATCCAGACCATAGGTCCGGTCGTTCAGACGATAGTCCATGAGCACGATGTCATGCACCGGCTGGCCCTCGGCGGCATCGAGGAAGGCCTCGGCGCTGTCCAGGCAACGCACTTCCCCGCCCCAGCGTTCGAGTACGGTGCGCGTGGCCTCGAGGATGTCGGGGTCGTCGTCCACGCAGAGGATGCGTCGACCCTCCAGCCAGCGGGTCTTGAAACTTCGGCTGTCGCCGGCACGGGCCGGACGCTCGGCCACCTGGACACGTGGCACGATCACACTGAAGGTACTGCCCTCGCCCTCGCGTGAACGCACCTGCAGGCGGTGCCCCAGCAGCTCGGCCATGCGCTCGCAGATCGCCAGTCCCAGGCCCACACCCTCGGTGGCGTGATCGAGCTGCTGGAACTCGCGGAAGATGGCCTCCAGCTTGTCCGGCGGGATGCCGCGCCCGGAATCGCGTACCTCGATGCGGATGGCGTCGGCACCGGCGCGGCGGCACACCACCAGGATACTGCCCTCGCTGGTGTAGCGGATGGCATTGGAGAGGAAGTTCTGCAGGATGGAGCGCAGCAGGTTGCGGTCCGAGCGGGTACCGCATTCGCTGCCGCGGATGCGCAGGTTCAGCCCCTTCTGGCGAGCCAGCACCGAGAACTCGTTGTACAGGACGTCGAACAGCGGCTGGATGGGGAACTCGGTGATCTCGGGATGCATGGCGCCCGCATCCAGCTTGGAGATGTCGAGCAGCGCGCGCAGCAGGTTCTCCGCCGAGGACAGGGCCGAGAGCGCGTTGCGCGCCAGCGCCTGGCGCTCGTCGCCCGCCAGGTCCTCGTACAGCGCGCCCAGATACAGCTTGGAAGCACCCAGCGGCTGGGTGAGGTCGTGGCTGGCCGCCGCCAGAAAGCGGGACTTGCTGCGCGTCGCCTCCTCGAGCTGGGCATTGAGCTCGGACAGGCGGCGGGTGCGTTCGGCGACCTTGGATTCCAGGCTCTCGTTGACCCGCGCCAGCTCGCGCTCGGCGGCCTTGATCGCGGTGATGTCGGTGAAGGTGGTGATGAACCCTCCATCCGGGAGGCGCGCCCCCTGGGTCTGGATCACCCGGCCATCGCGCCACTCGCGCACATAGGTATAGGGCCGGCCATGACGCAGGAAATCCAGGCGCTTGCGCACATTCTGCTCCACAGACCCTTCCAGCAGCGGCCCCAGGCCCCGCGTGACATTGAAACGGATCACCTCCTCGATCGGCTTGCCCACATAGAGAAAATCCGGCGGAAACTCGAACAGTTCCAGGTACAACCGGTTCCAGGCCAGAAGACGCAGGTCGATGTCCACCACGCTCACCGCCTGGCCGATGTGATCGAACGTCACCTGCAGGATCTCGCGGTTGAACTGCAGGGCCTGACCGGCGGTATCCAGCAGGCGGTAGAGATTGTCCGGTCCCTCGTCCACGCTGCCGCGCAGTGCGGTCTCCACCAGATGCCCGGCGGTGGCGGTGCCGATGCTGCCGGCCAGCAGGTGCTGGGCCTGGCGCAGCAGCTCGTCGGTCACCCGCTCGTTGTGCTGACGCGCCGGATCCCAGCCCTGTTCCAGGAAGAAATGGCGGGTGCGCTCCTCGCCGGTGAAACGGCTGCACAGCTCGAACAGGTCGGCCACCCGCAGGCGATGACCGGGCCGCTCGTGCGGGGCCTCGTGCAGGTCGACATAAGCCGAGGCCTGCAGGCGGTCGATGAAGGAATGCCGCGCGCGCAGCGACACCAGCACATAGAGCACCAGGTTGGCGCCCAGGCTCCAGAACACCCCGTGGGTCAGGTAGTCGTCGAAAGACCAGCCGAACAGGGCGCGCGCCGCCAGTACAGCCCTCCGACCAGTGCCGGCAGGAACTGGATGGCCGCGGCAAAGGACAACAGGCCGATGCTGTAGAGCGACTTGCCGCTACCGCCTGCCAGGTAGTAGCCATAGGCCAGCAGCATCAGGCCGAGGATGGTCAGGCGCCGGATGAGCAACAGACGGCGATGCAGCTCCTGTCCTTCGGAACGTCGTCCGTAACGCACCATCAGCGGGAAGATCAGGTCGTTCGAGACCATGGTGCTCAACGCCAGGGTGGAGACGATCACCATGCCGGTGGCGGCCGAAAAGCCCCCCAGGTAGGCCAGCACGGTGAGCAGCTCGTGATCGGTGCGCAACGGCAGGAACAGCACGAACAGGTCGGCGTTGCCGCTGTTCCCCAACAGCTGCAGGCCGGCGGCGGTAATCGGAATCACCGCGACGCTGAACAGCAGCAGGTACAGCGGGAAGCCCCAGCGCGCGAACGGCAGTTCGTTGCCCCGCCCCTCCACCGCGAGTACGTGAAACTGGCGCGGCAGGCAAAGGATGGCAGCGGCCGCCAGCAGGGTACGGGTGAGGAAACCGGTATCCAGCGTCCAGTCACGGAAAGGGGCGGCAGCCATGGACAGGGCGGCGAGCCGGTCGGGCGTGGCCGCCAGGCGGGTCAGCAGATGCCAGGCCAGCACCGCGATGGCCAAAAAGGCCGCCAACTTGATGATCGATTCGAAGGCGATGGCGTGGATCATGCCACGGTGGTGCACCGTGGCATCAATGGTGCGTGCGCCGAACAGGATGGCGAACACCGCCAGGATCAGGGTCAGCACGAAGGCGGTGTCCAGGTTGGGCAACAACGGCAGTGCGGAGGAACCCGCAGGGCCCAGGGCGTCGTAGGCGCTGGCCACCGCCTTGATCTGCAGGGAGATGTAGGGCAGCGTGCCGAGCAGCGCGATCAGGGTCACCAGCGCCGCCACCAGGTGACTCTTGCCATAGCGGCTGGCGATGAAGTCGGCGATGGTGGTCGCCTTCTGGCGCTTGGCCACGCGCAGCAGTTTCTTGACGAAGGGCGCGAACAGCACGAATACCAGGATGGGCCCCAGATAGATGGCAAAGAACGAAAAGCCACCCTGGGCGGCATTGCCGACCGCGCCGAAGAAGGTCCAGGAGGTGCAGTAGACGGTCAGCGACAGGGTATAGATCAGCGGCTGATGACGCGAGACGTGGCCCTCGGGCTGGGCATCGCCACGATAGGCGATATAGAACAGCACCCCCAGGTAGAGGGCGACGACCGCGACGATCAGCTCGGCGCCAAGCAAGGCCCCGCCTCAGCAGACCCGCCTCAGGACTTGCACCGCAGCTGCGACAGGTCGCGCACGGCACCACGCGCCGCCGAGGTGGTCAGTGCCGCATAGGCCTGCAACGCCTGCGACACCGAACGCTCCCGGTTCAACGGCTGCCAGGCTGCCTCCCCGCGCGCCTCCATGGCCGCGCGCCGCCGCGCCAACTCCTCGTCGCTCACCGCGATGCGGATACGGCGATTGGGGATGTCGATCTCGATGGTGTCGCCTTCCTCGACCAGACCGATGTTGCCACCCTCGGCCGCCTCGGGCGAGCAGTGACCGATCGACAGCCCCGAGGTCCCGCCCGAGAAGCGCCCGTCGGTGATCAGGGCACAGGCCTTGCCCAGCCCCTTGGACTTGAGATAGCTGGTGGGATAGAGCATCTCCTGCATGCCCGGCCCACCCTTGGGGCCTTCGTAGCGGATGATGACCACATCGCCCGGCTGGATGCGGTCGCCGAGGATGGCCTCCACGGCCGCATCCTGGCTCTCGAAGATGCGCGCCGGCCCCGAGAACACCAGGATGGACTCGTCCACCCCGGCGGTCTTGACGATGCAGCCGTCCTCGGCGAGGTTGCCGTAGAGCACCGCCAGCCCACCATCGCGTGAATAGGCATGTTCCAGGTCGCGGATGCAGCCATTGGCGCGGTCGGTGTCCAGATCCGGCCATTGTGCGCTCTGGCTGAAGGCCACTTGGGTGGGAACACCGCCCGGGCCGGCCAGGTAGCGCTGGCGCACCGTCTCGTCGGGATCACGCCGGATGTCCCAGGCCTCCAGCGCCTCGCCCATCGAGGGCGCGTGCACCGTGGGTACGTCACGGTGGACGAGTCCGGCTCGGTCCAGCTCACCCAGGATACCCATTACCCCACCCGCGCGGTGCACGTCCTCCATGTGGTACTGCGGCGTCGAGGGCGCCACCTTGCACAGGTGCGGCACCTTGCGGCTCATGCGGTCGATGTCACTCATGGTGAAGTCCACCCCGGCCTCGTGCGCCGCGGCCAACAAGTGCAGCACGGTATTGGTCGAGCCGCCCATGGCAATGTCCAGCGCCATGGCGTTCTCGAAGGCCTCGAAGGTGGCAATGTTGCGCGGCAGCGCCGTCTCGTCGTCCTGCTCGTAATAGCGCCTTGCGAGCTCGACGATGCGCCGCCCCGCCTCAAGGAACAACTCGCGGCGCTCGGTGTGGGTAGCCACCAACGAGCCATTACCCGGCAGCGAGAGCCCCAGCGCCTCGGTCAGGCAGTTCATGGAATTGGCGGTGAACATGCCCGAGCAGGAACCGCAGGTGGGACAGGCGGAACGCTCGATCTGCTCGACCTCCTCGTCCGTCTCGCGGTCGTCGGCGGCGGCAACCATGGCATCCACCAGGTCGAGCTTGATCTCGCCCCTGCTCGCCAGCCGCACCTTGCCCGCCTCCATGGGTCCGCCTGAGACGAAGATCACCGGGATGTTCAGGCGCAGCGCGGCCATCAGCATGCCAGGGGTGATCTTGTCGCAGTTGGAGATGCATACCAATGCATCGGCGCAGTGCGCGTTGACCATGTACTCGACCGAGTCGGCAATGAGATCGCGCGAGGGCAGCGAATAGAGCATGCCGCCATGCCCCATGGCGATGCCGTCGTCCACCGCGATGGTGTTGAACTCCTTGGCCACGCCCCCGACCCTCTCGATCTCGCGCGCCACCAGTTGCCCCATGTCCTTGAGGTGCACGTGCCCGGGCACGAACTGGGTGAAGGAATTGGCAATCGCGATGATGGGCTTGTCGAAATCGCCTTCCTTCATGCCAGTGGCGCGCCACAGCGCGCGGGCGCCGGCCATGTTGCGACCGTGAGTGGTGGTGCGGGAACGATACTGCGGCATGCCAGACTCTCCAGAACGGGTTGGGTAAGAAGGGCATTATCGGCCCGGGGACGGGCCTCCTACAAGGGCAAGGACGATTCAGCCCGGGGGACGGGCCTCCTGCGGCAGAAGCGACCTCCTCACCGCGAACGATTCGGCCCGGGGACGGGCCTCCTACGGTGGGAGCGGCATCCCCGCCGCGAACGATTCGGCCCGGGGACGGACCGCCTACGGTGGGAGCGGCATCCCCGCCGCGAACATTCGGCCCGGGGACGGACCGCCTACGGTGGGAGCGGCATCCCCGCCGCGAACGATTCGGCCCGAGGACGGGCCTCCTGCGGCAGGAGCGGCGTCCTCACCGCGAACATTCGGCCCGAGGACGGGCCTCCTACGTGTAGGAGCGGCGTCCCCGCCGCGAACCGATCCGTCCGGAGAGGATCTCAATCGCCTTGCACGATGTGCAGGCGCCCGGTGACCGGCAGGGGCTCGGGGCGGGCCAGATGGAAACCCTGCAGGTAGTCTACCCCGAAGCCGCGCATGCACTGCACCGTCTTCTGATCCTCGATCATCTCCGCGACCGTCTCCACGCCCAACACGCGAGCGATCTCGCAGATCATGCGCACCGACACCGCCGACAAGGGGTCAGACAAGGCACGGCGCACGAACTGGCCGTCGATCTTGATGAAATCCACCTGGATCTGGTGCAGGTATCCCAGTGAGCTCATGCCCGCGCCGAAATCGTCCAGCATCAGTCGGTAACCGCGCTCGCGCAACTGCTGCGCCAGGCGCCCCGCAACCTGCAGATTGCTGATCGCCACGGTCTCTGTGACCTCGAAACAGACCCGCTGCGGGTCCACGCCATGATGCTGTGCCTGGGCATGGATATGGTCCAGCAGGTTCTCGTCGGTCAGGGTCTGGCCCGACAGGTTGATGGTGCAGATGCTTTCCCGCGGCATCACCGATGGATCGCTCATCGCCTGCATCGCCAGCTCGATCACGTGGTGGTCGATGGCGCGCATCAGGTCGAAGCGCTCGGCCGAGGGGAGAAAGACGCCAGGCAGCAGATCGTTGCCCTCGGCATCGCGCAGCCTCAACAGCAACTCGTACATGGCGGGCTCGCCATCCTGGGCCAGTGCACGCCAGATCGGCTGCCGATAGAGCACGAAACGATTCTCGTCCAATGCCTCCTGCAGGCGCGGCAGCCACTGGATCTGACGCTTGCGTTCACCGATCACGCGATCGTCGGCACGCGACACGTGCACCGTGTTGCGTCCGGCCTCCTTGGCCGCATGGCAGGCGAGATCCACGTTGGTCATCAGCTCCTCGAAAGAGCCGGAAGTCGCGTCCACCGGCACCACACCCAGGCTGGCGTGGATCTCCATGGCCTGGCCGCCCCACAGGAAGCGGATGGTCTGCAAACGCTCGCGCAGCCGGTGCGCCATCTCCGATGCTGCCTCGAGATCGGGGGTGCGCATGAGCACCGCAAACTCGTCACCTCCCAGGCGTCCCAGACAATCCTCTTCGCGTAGAACGTGCTGCAGAACCTCGGCCACCTGCTTGAGCAGGCGGTCCCCGGCCTGGTGACCATGCGTGTCGTTGATGAGCTTGAAACGATCAAGGTCGATGAAGATCAGGGCATGCGACACACCCTCCTCGATCGAAAGCACCAGCGCACTGCGTACCCGCGCCTCGAAGGCCGTGCGATTGAGCAGCCCGGTGAGCGCATCATGGTTGGCCTGGTAGGTGAGGCGTGCCGTCAGCTCGTGTTCGTGACTGATGTCGCGGATCGCCACCACGACTCCCTGGCGCTCGATCTCGCGAAGCCGGGAGACCCGGATGTTCACCGGGATGCGATCGCGTGCTGGCGTGTGCAGCAGCAGATCCGGAAACTGCTCTTGCCCGCTCATCCGTTGCAGCCAGCCATGCAGGGCCTCCAGGGGCGCCCGGGTACGCGTATCCAGCAGCACCAGGACGTCTTCGGCACGGCGCCCCGAGAGTGCCGCGGCATCCAAGCCCAGCATGCGTTCTGCCACCCGGTTGGCATAACGAATGCGAAAGTTCTCGTCGAGCATCAGGATGGCATCCGAGATGGAGCGCATCGCCCCATCGGCCCGCCGCCGTTCCTCCTCGAGCTCGCGTTCCTTGCGCGCCAGTTGTACGCGGACCTCCTCCCGCTTCTGCAAGGCCACGAGCAGGGACAACGAGGCCAGTCCGACGAACAAGGGCAGAAAGAACGCAGAGGGGGACAGCAGCTCATCCGTTCGCAGATAACGACTCATGTGCAGCCCCCCAGTCCATCCAGCGTGGCCTGTATGGTGGTCAGGCGCAGTCCCAGGTCGCCGTCTTCGAATACCGGCCTCACTATCACACCACCGCCCGTTGCCTTCCCAGCAGGCACGGGACCGAGCACCAAGGTAACCTCCGGGTGCAACCTTTCGAGCTTGCTGACCATGACCTGCGGGTCCACCCCGAACAGGAACAGGCCGTCGAGCTGAACCAGGCGGCCGTGCGTGTCGATCGGCGCGAAAAACCCCCGGTAAGTGGGCATGACATAGAACACCAGCCCATTGGCCACAGGTTCCGGACGCCACCCTTCGAGCACGGCCGGCATGCCCGCGGCAGCCAACTCGCGCACCTGGGAAACGGTGTTGCCATCCAGGAGCACATCAAACCCCAGCAGGCGCAACAACCGGGGACTGTTCGGCTCGATGAAGCGGATCGGCAGGCGCCCGCGCTTGCCGGGTATCAGCTCCCGTGCTTCCTGACTGCGGATACGATAGGTGGGATAGCCATGCTCGATCATCTCCGCCACGAAAGCGTCTTCTTCACCCTGGTCCACCCAGGCGGCGAAGGCCACCAGCTGCACCCCCGGGGTGTTGTAACGCATGGAGCTGGCCAGCGCGGAAAGACGCGAGGCATCGAATTCGTTCATCACCTGGTAGCTGGAACCGATGGCCGTGAGCATAGCCGCGGTGGTGGCACGTACCTGCTGCAGTTCCTCGATCGCACTCTGCCCGGCGTGCAGAAAGGCCTGACGATAACCCTCGACACGGGCCGCCAGCACCATGACCAGAGTGAGCAGCCCCGGCAGCAGGAACGCCATCACGCGACCGGACCAGCGCGCTGTCCAGCGCCGCCGGTTCATTGCAGGGTCTCGAAACGCTTGGCCCTGCCGCGCAACCTGAGCGGCAACTCGATACCTGCCTCGCGCAACAGGGACTCGTTCATCCACAGATCCCATCGCTGGTTCGCAATGATGGGGATCTCCGAGGGCTTCACCCCCTCGAGGATCGCCAGTGCGGCCTCGGCCGCCCAGCGCCCCTGCTCCGCCGGGATCTTGGTGAATCCCAGCATGCTCATGGACATCATCCACTCGTGGCTGGTTACGCTTAGCCGCCGCGTATGCCCGGCAATCGCCCGCCTCGCCGCAGCGAAGTTCCAGTCGGCGATACCGGCATGACTGCCGATCACCAGATAGGGATGGTCCTGGGCCTGCCGGTAAGCCGCCACCCATTGATCACGACGGGAGACCAGACGGTACTCGACGCTCAGGCCCAGTGCCTCGGCGACCTTCTGGAAACGCGCAAGATTCTTGCGTTCCGTGGCAGTGTCAGCGGCCAGGTAGAAGAAATGGTCGCCATTGCCCGTGAGCAACTGCGCCTCGCGGATCAGGGGACGAACCGGGGCGACCTCGATCATGCCGGTCACGTTGCTGTAGGGGAAACCGTACTCGGCGACCGACCAGTTCACCCCGCAGAACACGAAGGGGATGGCGGCATCGCGGAAATAGGGCGCGATGAGATAACGCGCGGCATTGTCGTCCGCAGCAATCACCACCTGGGGATGCCATTGCTCGATCAGCGCCCTGGCACGCCGGGCTGCGGCTTCCTTGTCCGCCTGCGTCTTGTGGCGCTTGGTGTCCATGTCGAACTGACGCAGCTCACAACGCCCTCTCAATACCGCATCGATGCCTCGTTGCACGCCATCCGACCAGGCATAACCCGGGTGATAGGACGACACGAAAAGGCAGCGAGGAAGATCTGCCCAAGACGGGGAAGCCAAGCAAAATGCCAGGCAGGCGAGCCAGAACCAGCGCTGTCTCATGAGAGCACACCCTTCCCTGGTGACAGGCAGGGGCCTGAACCCATAACGGCAACGGCACCTCATCCTTGATACCACCACACTCCGAGAGCACCGCACTATAATTCAAGATCAACGACTAGTACATGATCCCCCCTTTGTCCATGGTCCGAAAGAGCGAACGCACCCGGCAACGCATCGTGGAAGCAGCCAACCGGCTGTTCTATCACCAGGGGTACCACAACACCTCATTCAGCGACGTGGTGCGTGCCGCCGGCGTGCCGCGCGGCAATATCTACTACTACTTCAAGACCAAGGACGCCATCCTGCATGCGGCCATCGACTACCGGCTGGAACGCATCCGCAGCATGCTCGAGGGCTGGAACGGCCAGTTCCGCACGCCCATCGAACGCCTGCAGCGCTTCGTTGCCCTGCTCGACGACACCAGCGAGGCCCTGGTGCAATACGGCTGCCCCATGGGCTCGCTCAACGCCGAGCTGGGCAAGACCGACCTCGCCCTGCAGGAGCACGCCGCCCAGCTGTTCCAGGTATTCCAGGAATGGCTGACCGACCAGTTCGCGGAACTGGGCTATGCCGGGCGCGCCAACGAACTGGCGCTCCGAGTGATGGCCATCGGCCAGGGCATCAGCATGATGGCGCACGTCCATCACGACACCAATCTGCTGAAACGCGAACGCCAGCGCCTCCGGCGCTGGATCGATCAGCTCGCCGACGGCAGCGGGGACTGTCTCTGAGGTCATCGAAAGGTTCGCGGCGGGGACGCCGCTCCCACTTGTAGGAGGCCCGTCCCCGGGCCGAACATTCGCGGCGGGGACGCCGGTTCAGACCGGTAACAGCGGCAGGTCGAGATAACCACCGTCACGCCGTGCCATGGCCGAATCGAGCACCGCCTGCCCGCCCAGGCGCTCGATGACCGCCTCCCCGGCATCGGCGGCGAGCGCGTCGAGCAGGCGCAATTCACGCACCAGTTTCGGCTCGAGGCTCCTGATGCGGTGCATTTCCAGCCCTTCCTCGCGGCTGCGCCGGCGCTGTTCCAGTTGCAGGGCACGCTTGGCCTCCTCGAGCTGTTCGCGCAGCGGCAGGGCCAGGTCGAAACATACCAGGGCCTCGCGCCGGGAATCGAGCACGCCGGCCTCGCCCGGCTCGACCAGGCGCGCCACCAACTGCTCGCGCGGTCGCCAGCTCAGTCGTTCCGCGACCACGGCATCGTCGTCGCGCGGGTCGGGCGGAAACTTGTGGAAGCCCCAGCGGGCGCCCAGGGCACACTCGATAAGCACCTTGTCCTGGTCGATGCGACAGTCACCGGCCGTCTCGTCGCTCACCCGCACCCAGGCACGAGGATCGTTCTTCCAGGCACAGAAGTCACGGTCCGGCGGCCGGCCATAGGCCGCCTCCAGGGCTTCCCAGGTGTGCATGAAGGCCTGCCATTCACGCTGGTAGTCGGGGTTGCGGCGCAGAAACTCCCAGGCCCAGGCCGCGCCGCCGCAGCCGCGCAGCGCCTGGTAGCCGGTCTCGTCACGCCAGTCGGCAATTCGCATCATGCGCCCATACTGGACGAAACCCCGTGACTGGTGCAATCTCGACACATGCCCTACCCCGACCTGCCAGAGATGATGCGGCGGCTGATCGGCTCGCCCTCGGTGAACAGCGTCAGCCCCGATACGGCCTGGGCACCGCCGACATGAAGGGCTTCTTCGCGGTGGTGCTCGAGGCGGTCCGCGATCTCGACCTGCACACCCTGAAACAGCCGCTGGTGCTGCTGGCCACCGCCGACGAAGAGAGCAGCATGTGCGGCGCACGCAGCCTGCTCGACCTGCACCGCCGGCTGGGGCGCCATGCGGTGATCGGCGAGCCCACCGGCCTGCGCCCGGTCCGCCTGCACAAGGGCATCACCATGGAGGCGATCCACGTCATCGGCCGCTCCGGGCATTCCAGCGATCCCGCGCTGGGCAACAATGCACTCGAGGGCATGTACCGGGTGATCGGCGAACTGCTGGCCTGGCGCGACGAACTGCAACGACATCACCACAACCCGCTGTTCGCGGTCGAGGTGCCGACACTCAACCTCGGCCATATCCACGGCGGCGACAACCCCAACCGCATCTGCGGCCAGTGCGAGCTGCACTTCGACATCCGTCCCCTGCCCGGCATGTCGCTCCAGGGGCTGCGCGAGGAACTGGACAGCCGCCTGGCACGCCTGCAGGAGACGACCGGCCTGCGCATCCACCGCGAGTCCCTGTTCGCGGGCGTGCCCGCCATGGAGACACCCGCCGAGGCCGAGATCGTGCGCGCGGTCGAGGCGCTCACCGGGTATCCTGCGGGGGCGGTCGCCTTCGCTACCGAGGGCCCCTTCCTCAACGCCATGGGCATGGACACCGTGATCCTCGGGCCCGGTCACATCGACCAGGCCCACCAGCCCGACGAGTACATCGAACTCACCCAGCTCGAACCGGCGCAGCAGATCGTCCGCCGGCTGATCGAGCGGTTTTGCCTGTAAAGGCGTCGGGCTGGGGTTCGGCCTGCCCCCTCCCGGCCTCCCCCGCAAGCGGGGGAGGCCGGGAGGGGCAGAAGCCGCAAGCCGGAGTGCAAAGAGATTGGAAAGATTCCCCTGGGCCCTACACCAGCTCGACGCGAAACACGGTACCGTCCACGCCGACCACGCGTACCCGGCTGCCGGCCGGGGCGTCCGGGCCTTCCACCCGCCACAGCGTATCATCCACGCGCACCCGACCGACACCGTTCTCGATGGGTTCGCTGAGAGTGAGCACGCGCTCGAAATACTGCTCACCGCGCCGGTTGAGCGTCGGTTCGTCGGTGGCGATGGGGCGGCGCCGCAGCAGCCCCCGCGCCACACCGATGCTGAGCACCGAGAACACCGCGAAGATCACCAGTTGCGTCTGCCACACGAGATCGGGCATCCACCACAGGATGCCGCCGACACCAGCAGCGGCCAGCCCCAGCCGCAGGAAGAATACGCCGGGCGAGACGATCTCCAGCACCACCAGGACCACCGCCAGCACCAGCCATTGCCAGTAGTCGATATGTTCCAGCCAGCTCATTGGGCGTCCTCTTTCTGGCCGACTTGCCTGGCGATCTCGGCGATGCCGGCCACCGAGCCGATCAGGCTGGCCGCCTCCAGCGGCATCATGATGACCTTCTGGTTCTCGGCCGAGGCGATGGCCTGCAGGGCCTCGGTGTATTTCTGCGCGACGAAGTAGTTGATGGCATTGATGTCGCCCTTGGCGATGGCCTGCGACACCATGGCGGTGGCGCGCGCCTCGGCCTCGGCCAGACGTTCGCGCGCCTCGGCCTCGCGGAAGGCGGCCTCCTTCTCGCCCTCGGCGGTGAGGATGGCCGACTGCTTCTCGCCCTCGGCCTTGAGGATCTCGGCCTGGCGCAGGTCCTCGGCTTCGAGGATGGCGGCGCGCTTGTCACGCTCGGCCTTCATCTGCCGGGCCATGGCGTTGTCGCAGGTGATGACCTCCTGAGAGGGCACATCGAGCACCTGTTCCATCATGTTC
This sequence comes from endosymbiont of unidentified scaly snail isolate Monju, assembly GCF_000801295.1. Taxonomy (NCBI): domain Bacteria; kingdom Pseudomonadati; phylum Pseudomonadota; class Gammaproteobacteria; species endosymbiont of unidentified scaly snail isolate Monju. The sequence goes on from NZ_AP012978.1 coordinate 1,849,813, forward strand.
TGGCGACGCCCGATCTGGTCGATGACCGGCACGATCAGGTTCAGGCCAGGACGCAGGGTGCGGGTGTAACGCCCGAAACGCTCGACCGTGTATTCCATGCCCTGCGGCACCCGCTTGACGCCCAGCACCACGAGCATGACGGCAAGGACAACGAGGGCGACGACAAAGATATCCATGGCTCTGACTCCCTTTGCACTTGGGTGAAGACGGCCGGCCGGGTGCTTTCCCTGGCGGCGTGCGGCCGATATGCTTGTTTGCAAACGGCATTCTAATGGACCCTTCGCATGCCTGCACAAAGCGACAACCCGGACTTCGTGCACTGGTTCCGCCAGTCTTCGCCCTACATCCACGCTCATCGCGGCAAGGTCCTGGTGCTGTCTTTCGCCGGCGAGGCACTGCAGGACGACAGCTTCCCGCACCTGATCCACGACATCGCCCTGCTCGACGGTCTGGGCATGAAGCTGGTGCTGGTACCCGGTGCGCGCCCGCAGATCGAGGAGCGCCTGCGCCTGCGCGGCGCCGACATGCAGATCGTCAACGGCCTGCGGGTGACCGACGAGACCGCGCTGCAATGCGTGAAGGATGCGGCCGGTGCGGTACGCGTCGAGATCGAGGCCCTGCTGTCGATGGGCCTGGCCAATTCGCCCATGGCCGGCACGCGCATCCGCGTGGCCTCGGGCAATCACGTCACCGCGCGCCCCATCGGCGTGCTCGACGGCGTCGATTACCAGCACACCGGCGAGGTACGGCGCATCGATGCCGAGGCCATCCGCCGCCACCTGGACAACGAGCAAATCGTGCTGCTGCCGCCGCTGGGCTATTCGCCGACCGGCGAGGTGTTCAACCTCAACGCCACCGACGTGGCCGCCGCGGTGGCCGAGGCCCTGTCCGCCGACAAACTGGTCTACCTGACCGAGGGCCCACCGCTGGGACGCGGCAAGGCTGCCGCCAGCAGCCTGATCCCCAGCGAGGTCGAGGCCCTGGTCCGTCGGCGGCGCAGCCTGCGCGAGGGCCTGCGCCGGGTGCTCGAACGCGCGGCCGCCGCCAGCCGGGCCGGGGTGCGTCGGGTACACGTACTCGACCGCCAGCACGACGGCGTGCTGCTGCGCGAGCTGTTTACCCGCGACGGCGCCGGCCTGCTGATCACCCAGGAGCCCTACGAACAGATCCATTCGGCAAGCATCGACGACGTGGCCGGCATCCTCGAACTGATCGAGCCGCTGGAGCAGGCCGGTACACTGGCACGGCGCTCGCGCGAGCGCCTGGAACAGGAGATCGACCGCTTCGTGGTGATCGAACGCGACGGCGGCATCATCGGCTGTGCCGCGCTCTATCCCTTCGAGAAGGAGGCCATGGGCGAGCTGGCCTGCCTGGCCGTACACCCCGACTACCGGGGCGAGGGCCGCGCCGCGCAACTGCTCGAGCGCATCGAGTGGCAGGCACGCACCCAGGGCCTGCGCGAGCTGTTCGTGCTCAGCACCCGCACCGCGCACTGGTTCCGCGAACGCGGCTTCCAGCCGGCCGGCGTCGAACGCCTGCCCGGTCGCCGGCGCGATCTCTACAACTGGCAGCGCCGCAGCAAGGTGTTCATCAAGCCGCTCTGACCGCGCACGACGCGCCCGAAGGCCATTGATGGGCACGGCGCGATGCGCCTTTGCCCATCCGGCCTGTACGGATTGTTCGCGGCGGGAATGTTCACCTGTAGGAGGCCCGTCCTCGGGCCGAACATTCGCGGCGAGGACGCCGCTCCCACAGGTGATGCAGGAAGCCTGTCCTCGGGCCGAATGTTCGCGACGGGGACGTCGCTCCTACCGTAGGAGGCCCGTCCCCGGGCCGAATCTTCGCGGCGAGGACGCTGCCCCTACATGGCGACCGGGCGCATCAGTGCCCTGCAGGTCGCGGCGTTGGCCAATGACCGGCCCCGGGAGCGCAGGGCACGAGCCGCTGCGTCGACCAGCGCGGCATTGCCGGGCGCGCGACGCCCGTCCGGCAGCGCCAGTCCGTTTTCGAAACCGACCCGCACATGTCCCCCCTTCGCGGCGGCATCGAGTACCGCGGGCAGCTGCTGCTCGCCAAAGGCGCATGCCATCCAGTTGGGGCCGGGACTTCCCTCGCGCAGAAAATTCTCGAGCGTGCCTTCCGGGAAACGCCCCAGGACCAGCAACAGCGGCAGGGAAACAGCCGGCACCAGTCCCTCCGCCTGCCAGTGCCGGTAACGGCGCAGATCGTCCGGGTGATAGACGATCAGCTGTGGCAGGCAACCGGCTTCGAGCAATGCCCGCAGCAGGAACCCCGTCTCCCGCGCCTGATCCCGGTCCGGCATCAACTCGCGAATCGCCAGCGACACGGCCTCCGGCATCAGGGTACGCACGCTGTCGCGCTGCTCTTCGGACCCATAGCGCCCCGCGGCCTCGGAGGTGACCTGGATCAGCAGGCTGTCTCCCGCCGCCTCCCGGATCGCCGAGATGGCCTCGCGGTAGCGCCCGGGATCCAGGCTATGCCGGCCGGCCGCGTCGCGCACGTGAAGATGGAACAGACAGGCACCCGCCGCGGCACAGGCGACCGCCACGCGTGCCAGTGCTTCGGGGGTCAGCGGCAGGGCCGGGTGATCCGCTGCCGTACGGCGCGCCCCGTTGGGGGCGACCGCCACGATGACGGGCTCAGCCATCGCCGCTCCCGGCAATCGCCTGCTCGATGGCCGGGGCGAGACGGTCGACGATCTCGTCGAGCTGCTCCTCGGTGACGATGAACGGCGGCGCAAGCAGCACATGGTGCCCCTGGCGGCCATCGATGGTGCCGTGCATGGGATAGCACATCAGCCCGCGCTCGAGCGCCAGTGCACGAATCCGCGCGTCCAGGCGGGTCTCGGGCGCAAAGGGTTCACGCCTGGCGCGGTCACGCACCAGCTCCAGCCCGAGCAACAGCCCGCGTCCCCGGATATCCCCCACGTGCGGATGATCGCCGAAGCGCGCGACAAGGCGCTGCTGCAACTGCTGCCCGCGCAGACGCACCTGCCCGACCAGCCCTTCTTCCAGGATCGTCTGTCCCACGGCCAGGGCGGCGGCCAGCGCAGAGGCATGCGCCATGTAGGTGTGGCCATGCTGGAAATAGCCGGTGCCGCTACGGATGCGCTCGTGGATCGCCTCGGATACCAGCAGGGCCGCGACCGGCTGGTAGCCGGCGCCCAGCCCCTTGGCCAACACCACGATATCCGGCACCACGCCTTCCTGTTCGAAGGCGTAGAAGCTGCCGGTGCGGCCTATACCGCACATCACCTCGTCGAAGATCAGCAACACCCCGTGACGATCGCAGATCTCGCGGATGCGGCGGAAATACCCCGGTGCCGGCGGCACGGCCCCCGCGGTAGCGCCCACCACTGGCTCGGCAATGAAGGCGATGACATTCTCCGGCCCGAGTTCCTGCAGCTTGCGTTCCAGCTCGTCTGCCGCGCGCCGCCCATAGGCTTCCGGTGTCTCGTCAGGCCGCCGATGCCGGTAGGCATAACAGGGCGGGATGTGATGCGAGGGCATCAGCAAGGGGTCGAAGGGTTCTCGCCGCCAGCGATTGCCGCCCACCGCCAGGGCGCCCAGCGTATTGCCGTGATAGCTCTGTTCACGTGCCACGAACCAGCGCCGCTGCGACTCGCCGGCCTCGAGGTGATACTGGCGGGCCAGCTTGAGTGCGGCCTCCACCGCCTCGGAACCGCCGGACAGGTAATACACGCGTTCGAGTCCCGGAGGCGCCTGTTCCACCAGCAGTTCAGCGAGGCGCTCGCAGGGTTCGGTGGTGAAGAAGCTCGAATGCACATAGGGCATGGTCGCCATCTGGCGCTGTACCGCCTCCACTACCCGCGGATGGCCATAGCCCAGCGAACAGACCGCCGCGCCGCCACAGGCATCGAGGTAGCGCCGGCCCTGGTCGTCGATCACCCAGGGACCTTCGCCTGTCACGGCCAGCGGCAATGCCGCATCGCAACGACGGTGAAAGACTCGACTCGGAGGCTCCTCGGCAATGGCGGTCTTCTGAAGCATTTCCTTTTTGCATCCTCTTGGTTGGTGACACCCTCGAAAAGGGACCGGCACGACGGGCCATTTCCTGCAGAACATCCGTCATGATCGCGACAAGAGACCGAAAGCCACACATGACGATATGCACTGCGGATTTGCATGACTTATAGCCAACGCAAAATGCTATTGCAACTGGAAATGCAGAAAAAATGTCGATTTGCGTACAGGATGCAATGTCGGCCCCCTGACAGGGGGGCGCATTCCCCTCCCCCGTGAAATCGGGGCGGTTGGAAAGGGATCTTCAAACAAGGACTCGAGCCCCCGCCTGCCTCCCGCACGCGGGGGAGAAACTGGTTCGGGGAACCTTGGGGAAAGGGGCGATCAGGGAGAGGGACTGATGCGCAGGTCGGTCACGAGTTTTTCGTGCAGCTTCAGCCGCTCCACCGCCCGCGGCCCCAGGCGAGTGGCCGTCTCCAGCAGCAGCGCCTCGGAGAGAATGAACGAGGAAGCGACGTTGTTGGCGAAGAACGCGCCGGAGGTGTTGGCAATCAGGGTCTGCTCGGCATGCTGGGCCAACGGTGAACTGTAGGCATCGGTCAGTGCCACCACGCGAATCCCCTGCTCGCGCGCCAGCTGGGCCAGCTCGCGCGCCGAGCTGGTGTAGGGCGCCGTGCCGATCAGGAACAGCAGGTCGCCGGGTCGCAACTGCAGCAGGCCGTGAGCCAGCCCCTCGCTGGAGTCGGCAAGCAGCGCGACCTCCTCGCGTATCAGGCCCAGGCAGTAAGCGATGAACGAGGCCAGCGAATGGAACAGCCGCGCGCCGTAGATGCGGATCCGCTCGGCCTCGACCAGCATGCCCGCCACCCGGTCGAACACCTCGGGGTCGAGATGCGACATCAGGATCTGCAGGTTGTTCAGCTCGTCCTTCGCCACCCTCTGCAGGGTATCCAGCGGCGATTCGACGTTGAGCCAGTGACTGGCCCGTTCGGAGAACGGTGCCCCCGGATGCGTCAGCTCTGCGCGGAACAGGGCCTGGAAGGCGGAAAACCCCGGGAATCCCAGGAGCTTCGCCAGGCGGGTCAGAGTGGACGGATTGACCCCCAGTTCCTCGGCCAGGCGCGAGATCGAGTACACCGCCGCCTCGGTCGGGTTGTCCAGCATGAAGGACAGGGCGGCGATGCTTTTCTCGCCCGGCGTGGCCAGCCCCTCGCCGGCACGGAACCGGGCCAGCAGCTCGCGCAGTTCCTGCAGCGAGGCGGGGGCGCGACGCAGGCGGCGCTTTCGGGTTGTCTGCTTGCGGGCCAAGATCCCCAATCCGTCGATGACATCTTCGAGATACCGGGGATTATGCGTTCCCGCCGCGCGCAATGCCATCACCGGGGGTCAGCGCAACAGATTCTCGACCACCAGCGCCGCCCCCTGGCCGCCGCCGATACAGAGCGTGGCCAGGCCGTAACGACCGCCGCGGCGTGCCAGTTCACGCACCAGCTTGGTGACGAGGATGGCGCCGGTGGCGCCGATCGGGTGTCCCAGCGCAATCGCGCCGCCATTCGGATTGACGATGGCGGCATCCAGCCCCAGCTCACGGCTGACCGCACAGGCCTGGGCGGCGAATGCCTCGTTCGACTCGACGACATCCAGGTCGTCCGCCTCCAGGCCGGCACGCTGCAAGGCCTGGCGGCTGGCGCCGACCGGCCCGATGCCCATCAGCCGGGGATCGGTACCCGCATGCCCCCAGGCAAGCACCCGGGCCATGGGCCGCAGCCCGGCCACCGCGTCCTCATCGGCCAGCACCAGGGCGCTGGCCGCGTCGTTGATCCCCGAACTGTTGCCGGCCGTCACCCGCCCCCCTTCACGGAAGGCCGGCGGCAGGGCGGCCAGCCGTTCGGGCGTGACGTCGGCACGCGGATGCTCGTCGCGTGCGAACGCGTGGCGCCGCCCCGGGGGGCCCACCTCGATCGGCACGATCTGCCCCTCGAAACGACCGGCCTCGATGGCCGCGAGCGCCTTGCGCTGGGAATCCAGTGCGAAGGCGTCCATGGTCTCGCGGTCGATACCGAAGTGTTCGGCCAGGTACTCGGCCGTCTCGCCCATGTGACCGTGGCCGAACGGATCGGTCAGCGGCCCGGGAAGCATGTCGAGCAGGCCCACGTCCCCGAGCTTCCTGCCGAACCGCAAGTCCGGCAGTACATGGGGCGCGCGGCTCATCGACTCCACCCCCGCGGCAATGCCGGCACGGACTTCGCCAAGGCGGATCCGCATGCCCAGATCGATGATTGCCTCCAGCGAGCTGCCGCACAGCCGGTTGATCGCCAACGCGGTGGCCGCCTGCGGCTGGCCGGCCTCGATCGAGCAACGACGCGCCAGGTAGGGATCACCGGGCGCGGTGTGCAGCACATTGCCCAGGATGGCCGTCTCCAGCCGCCCGGCCGGCAGCCCCGAGCGTTCGATGGCGGCCCGCATCACCGGGGTGAGCAACTCGGCCGGCGGCACATCGCGCAGGCTGCCGCCGAAGCGGCCGATAGCGGTGCGCACCGCAGAGAGGATGTAAACCGCTTTCATGACTGCAACTCCGGACGATCCCGGAAGCAGTCCAGGGCCTCGGGATTGGCCAGCGCATGGGTATTCTTCACCGGCCGGCCATGGACCACGTCACGCACCGCCAGCTCGCTGATCTTTCCCGACCGGGTGCGCGGGATATCGTCCACCGCCAGGATCCTGGCAGGCACATGCCGGGGCGAGGCGCGTTCCCGGATCGCGCGACGCAGCCGCTGCTCCAGGTCCGCGTCCAGCCGCGCGCCGGGCGCGAGACGCACGAACAGGATCACCCGGACGTCACCCTCCCACTGCTGCCCCACCACCAGCGCCTCGGCAACCTCCTCGAAGGCCTCCACCGGGCGATAGATCTCGGCGGCGCCGATGCGCACACCGCCGGGGTTGAGCACCGCGTCGGAACGGCCATGAATGACCACCCCACCCCGCTCGGTGAGCGTGGCCCAGTCACCGTGCCGCCAGATACCGGGGAAGTGCTCGAAATAGGCGGCCCGATAGCGGTTGCCATCGGGATCGTTCCAGAAGCCGACCGGCATGCTCGGGAAAGGACTCAGGCAGCACAGCTCCCCGGCCTCGCCGACCACCGCCTTGCCGTCCTCGTCGAGCACCGCCACGTCCATGCCGAGCCCCCGCGTCTGGATCTCGCCAGCGTAGACCGGCTGCAGCGGCGTGCCCAGCACGAAGCAGGAAATGATGTCGGTGCCGCCGGAGATCGAGGCCAGCAACAGGTCACGGGAGACCGCGTCGTAAACGAATTCGAAGCCTTCCGGGCTCAGGGGGGAACCGGTCGAACACAGTACGCGCAGGGCCGAGAGATCCTGCTCGTCGCCGGGCCGGTAACCCGACTTGCGCACGGTATCGAGGTATTTCGCGGAAGTCCCGAACAAGGTCAGTCTTTCACGGGCGGCCATCTCCCACAGGCGTTCCGGCCCCGGGTACAGGGGGTTGCCGTCGTACAGCACCACCGTGGCGCGCAACGCCAGCGCCGAGACGATCCAGTTCCACATCATCCAGCCGCAGGTGGTGAAGTAGAACACCCGGTCGCCAGCGCGCACGTCGCAATGCAGCCGCAGTTCCTTCACGTGTTGCAGCAGCGTGCCGCCCACGCCATGCACGATGCACTTGGGCACCCCGGTCGTGCCGGAGGAATACAGGATATAGAGCGGATCGTTGAAACCGACCGGCACGAAGTCGTCCAGCGGCGCGTGTGCCAGTGCCTGGTCGAAAGACACGGCCCCCGGCACGGCGGACAGGTCCGGTTGCGATTCCAGGTAGCCATGCACCAGCACGGCGCGCAGCTCCGGCAAGGCAGAGGCGAGGCGAGGCGAGGCGAGGCGGGAAAGCGTATCCAGGCGCTCGATACGCTTGCCGGCATAGTGGTAGCCATCCACGCCGATCAGCACCTTGGGGCGGATCTGGCCAAAGCGGTCCAGCACCCCTTCAAAGCCGAAATCCGGGGAACAGCTGGAATACACGGTCCCCAGGCTGGCCGTGGCGAGCATGGTGATCACCGCCTCCGGGATGTTGGGCACATAGGCGGCCACCCGGTCGCCGGGCCCCACCCCCTGCGCGCGCAACCAACCCGCCAGCGCCAGGACGCGTTGCCGCAGTTCAGCACGGCTCAGCTCGATCCGCCGGCCGTCCTCCCCGTGAAACACCAGCGCAGGTTGCCCGTCGGCCTCACGCAACAGATTTTGCGCGAAGTTGAGGCGGCATTCGGGAAAGAAACGCGCGCCCGGCATGCGCTCGCCGTCCACCAGCACCGGCCCGGAACGCTCGCCGAGGATACCGTGCCAGTCCCAGAGCGCAGACCAGAAAACCTCGGGCCGGTCTACCGACCAACGCCAAAGCGCCTGGAAATCGTCACTGTCCTGGTACAGGCCCTGCTCGCGCAACCAGGCCATGAAACGGGTGGGCTCGGCCGTCTGCCGGAGAGAGTCATCAGGTTGCCAAAGGGGGGCGTCCATTGATACCGCCGCAATCCAGGAATAACACGCAAATATTTAATGCATGGCAGCCCGAATTGCAAATCCCGTGGCGTCCGGAGCGTCAGGGAAGCTTCTGACAAATAGGAGGCCCGTCCTCGGGCCAAATGTTCGCGGCGGGGACGCTCCTACACGCAGGAGACCCGTCCACGGGCCGAACCTTGCGCGGCGGGGACGCCGCGCCTGCCGGGCGTTGTCCATGCTGGGGTGAGATATCCGCAGGTCTGGGATCGCCCCCTTCGTCATCCCGACCGGGCGAGGGATTCGATCGGGATTGCCCGACCACTGCTGCGAAGCGGAGGCCCCTCGACTGCTCCAGTTCAACGCCCGAACAGGCCCCTGAGCTTGTCGCCCAGCGCACCTTTGAGCTTTTCCTGCACCTTCTGCTCGACCTTGGTGCGCAGCTTGGCCTTTTCCCGCTCCAGCCGTTGCCTGGCCTTGGCGCGGAGCAACGCCTCCACATCCAGTGTATAGCCGGGCTTGTCCAGCGCCCCCTGGATGCGCACCGGGATGGGAACACCAGCCAACTGGTCGGCCTCGGCCCCACCTTGCCCCTGCAACGACGCCACCAGCTTGGCGGTCACCGTGTAGTCGATGCGGTTGGCCGGCAGGTCGACATCACCCTTGCCGGCGACACGCAGCAGCGGCGACTTGGCAGAGAGATCGTGATTGCTGATCACCCCGTTGCGCGCAGTGAAGGAACCGCGCATCTCGGTGAACTCGGTCTGCTCGGCCGTGTTGCCCGTCTGCGTGGTATTGCGTCCCTGGCCCGTAGCGGTGCGGATCAGCTTCACCAGGTCCACACCCTTGTAGGCGCCTTCACGGAACACGAAGCTGCCGTTGCCATTCAGGCTACGGCGCACCTCGGCCTCGCTCAGACCGGTGAGACGCAGGTCCAGTTTTAGGTCGCCGGTGCCCACCAGCTTGTCCTGGCCGGCCACATCGGCGAGCAGCGGGCCAATCTGCACACCTTGCAGATTTTCGACCAGATGCAGGCGCGGCGTCTTCTTGCGGGCATCCAGCGTCACCTTGCCGTTGAATTTTCCCTGGTAGAGACGGGCCGCGACCGGCGCGGCCTTGAGCACTCCACCCTTGCTGACCAGGCGTACGGTCACGTCCTGCAAGCGGGCCTTGTTCACCGTCAGCTTGCCGATCTTCAGGTCGGCCTCCAGGTCGAGAGATCGCAGACCGGCAAAGGGATCATCAGCCGGATCGGCTGCGGCCTTCCCCGCTGCCTTGTCGCCACCACTCGCCTTGCCGGACGCCTTGTCGGTCTGCGCGCGCGGCGGCAGGTAACGGTCCAGATCGATGCCATCCACGTCCAGCCGTGCACGCAGCACCGGCCCGCGGGCATCCAGCAGGCGCACGAAACCCTTGGCATGGGTGTCGTCCAGGGTGATCTCGAACGGCTCGATGCGCGTGGCCTTGCCTTCGTGTGACAGGTCGGCCTTCAGGCTCACCTGCGTGAGCGCCCGGGGATCGGTCGTCTCGATGCGATTGCCGAACAGCGCTGCCAGCTGCTTCAGGTTGGTATCCGCCAGCTCCAGGTGCCCCTTGAGCCGCGGGGCCTGCTGCAGACCGGCCACGTCGAGTTGCCCGGTGATCGCCACCGCCGGCCCCTGGACCGTCAGGCCCGATACCGCCAGGGTGTCGGCGTCCACGTCGGCGGCCACCTCGACACGCATGCCGGAGGACGGCAGCCCCTCGCCCTTGCCGTCGGCCACCAGGCGCAATCCTTTCAGGCTGAAGCGGCGCAGGTCCTCGCTCACGCGCGCCTCGGTGTTCAGTTCCAGGGTCACGTCCACGCGCGGTCGGCTGCTCGACAGGGTGAAGCCCGCCGCCACGGGCACCTGCGCACCCGGTGCCAGGGCGCCAGTCTCCAGGCGTACCTTGTCGAGCACGTAACTCGCCCCAGTCTGCTCGTCACGCCAGCTGATACGCGCATCGCGCAGCTGGATACCCTGGACCTTCAACGAAACGATCGCCGGTCCGCCTCCGGCCCTGCCACCTTCGGCCTTGCCGCCACCGGCCGGCTCGTCCGAGGCCTGCTCGCCCTTGCCGGCCAGGTCATCCCAGTTGGTCTGGCCATCGGCGTTGCGCGCCAGGTTGATCTCGGCACCCTCCAGCACCAGGGTATCGACCTCGATATTGCGGCTGAGCAAGGGCAGCAGTTTCACGCGCACGCCCAGGCGCCGGACCTGCGCAAAGGGCTGTTTGCCGAAGCCCGGGGCATTGCCCAGGGTCACGCCGCCGGTCTCGACGCCCAGCCAGGGAAAGACCGACAGTTTCAGCGGCTGCTCGATGGCAAGGTCACGACCGGTCTGCTGCTTCACCTCGGCGACGAGCCGGTCCTTGTAGTCGTTGGGGTCCACCACCATCGGCAGAACGACCACTGCCGCCGCGATCAGCACGACCAGGACCAGTACCACACCAAGCACGATCTTCAAGAACTTGCCCATGCTCCCTCCAGCAAGCAGACGAACGAACGACTGAAACTCTTGCACAAACCCCGGGCCGGTGCCACCGTCCGAAATGCAACCGGGCGACCGGTAGCCGCCTGTTGCCGTCGGCGATCCCGGTCAGGCCCGTTTCTCCTCGTAGACATGGATGTCCCGGGTCGGATAGGGGATGCCGATGCCTTCCTGGTCGAAGCGCAGCTTGACCTTTTCGGTGACATCGAAGAACACCCCCCAGTAATCGCTGGACTTCACCCAGGCGCGCACCACGAAATTGATGCTGCTATCGGCCAGCTCGCCGACGGCGATCAACGGTGCCGGATCGTCGAGTACGCGCCCGTCCTCCTGCAGGATCTCCTCGAGTACACGCTTCACGTGCACGATGTCGGCGTCGTAGGCCGCCCCCACGGTGAGGTCGACCCGCCGGGTCTCACGCGCCGAATAGTTGACGATGTTGTCGTTGCACAGTCTGGCGTTGGGCACGATGATGATCTTGTTGTCACCGGTACGCAGCGTGGTGGTGAACATCTCGATCTTCTCCACGGTGCCACTCACGCCCGCACCCTCGATGAAATCGCCGACCTTGAACGGACGAAAGACGATCATCAGAAAACCGGCGGCAAAATTGGACAGCGAACCCTGCAGGGCCAGGCCAATGGCCAGGCCAATGGCCAGGCCGGCAGCACCCAGAATGGCGATGAAGGAGGTCGTCTGGATACCCAGTTGCCCGAGAGCGGCGAGCACCACGAAGGCCATCATGCCAATATAGGCCAGGCTGGTGACGAAACCGGTAATGGTGGGGTCGACCGAGCGGCGGTCCATCATCCCCTGGATCAATCGTTTCAAGCAACCGGCGAGGATGCGACCGACCACCAGGATGGCGATCGCGGCCACCACCTTCAGGCCGTACTCCACTGCAACGGTTTGAACGAGTTCGACGATCTTCCCTGTACCCTCCATGCCCCCTCCTCCGATCTTTGTTGGTTGTTTCGTCCTGGCTCGAACCCTCTACCTCAACGCCCGAACACCTGCTTGAGCAGTTCGGTACTGCGCGCGACCGGGTTGGTACGGATGGCCTTCTCCTCGGCCGCCAGCTTGAGGAACAGGCCGTTCAGTGCCTTTTCGGTCACGTAGTCGTCCAGGTCGAGATTCACCTGCCCGCCGAGCAGGCCACCGAGCCCTCCCAGGCTGTTGCGGGTACTGGCGAGCAGGCGCTTGTAGGCAGCGGTAGCCCCGGCCTCGTCGGTAGCCCGGGCCACGATGGGACGGACGGCACGGCGCAATGAATCGCCGGCCTTGTCTCGCAGGTAGCGGGTCGCGGCGTCGTCACCGCCCGAGAGGATGCCGCGCGCATCCTCCAGCGTCATGCGCCTGACCGTCTGCTTGACGATGGCCAGGGTCTTGGGGATCGCCTGCTCGGCGGCCCGGTTGACCGCCTGTTCGAGGGCATCGACACGCTGGCCCTGGCCGAGGCGACGCGCAGTATCGGCCACCCTGCCCAGCACCCCGGGCAGGGGAATCCGCACCTTCGGATCGTTCAGAAAGCCACCGCTGCGGCCCAGCTGTGCCACGGCACGCTCGGCGCCCACCGCCAGCGCCTCCTTGAGTCCGGCATCGATCTGACCGTCACGCAGCCCGCTACCGGCCTGCGAAGACACCCCCGGCAGGCTCATGCCACCGCTGTCGTCGAGCAGGCCACCGGCCGATTTCATCAGGTCCTGGAACCCTGCCCGGGCCGGCAGGCAGAGAGAAAGCGCAAACACCAGGGTCACGGCATACGGGGGCGGGAAACGGAACATGGGCATCCTCCTGATGCAAAAGAAGGAGCATTATCCGCCGAACTCCCTGCCCCGAACAAACCCACCCCGATGGCAGACGTCGCCAAGGAGCGACGGATGGAATTTCAGGCAGCGCTGTCGTGCAGGCCGTGCAGGCGTACCAGAAGTTCGGCTTCGCTCTCGCTGAGCGCCAGTTCCTCGACCAGGCGGCGCGCGCTGGCACCCTGTTGCACCAGGCGAATCGCCTGGCTGTAGGGTTGCTCGGCCGCCTGCTGGTTCTCGATGGTCTCCTGGCGGTCGCTCAGCCACTTTTCGGTGGCCTCGACCCGGCGCAGGCGACGATCCATACCCAGGGCGCCCGCGGTCAGGCCGCTGATGCTCTGCTGGGCCAGTTCCTGGCGTTGTGCTACCGCATCGAGCCGTTCTTCTAGGCAGACGCGCAGTGCCCGCAGCTCGCGCCGTTGCCAGAGACACAAGGCCACCGCCGCCAGGGCAACCACCAGGGCCAGTCCAGGGAGCATCCATTCAGGCATAGTCGTCCACCTTGTGCCTGTCGTCGTCCCGGGGACGCGGCGTGGCGCGGTCGGCCGGGCCCTTGCGGGGCTGCCGCCGCTGCCCCGGCTGACGCTCGGTGCTGTCGCGTGCAGGCCGCACCGGTGTGACCACGCCCACGTTGACCGTCCGATCCAGGTCGCCCATGACAGGCTCCGCTCAGAACCCGCCCAGGTCCGACCATTCCTGGCCGGTCAGCAGCTTGTTCAGATCGACCACGATCAGCAGATCATCACCCCGGTTGGCCACCCCCTGGATGTAACGCGAACTCTCCTCGTTGCCGACATTGGGCGCCGAATCGATCTCGGACTGGTGCAGCTCGACCACCTCGGCCACGCTGTCCACCAGGATGCCGACCACCTGCTCGTCGGCCTCGATGATGACGATGCGGCTGGAATCATCGGTCTCCGGCGCCGGCAGGCCGAAGCGCGCACGGGTGTCGATCACGGTCACCACGTTACCGCGCAGGTTGATGATGCCCAATACATAGGGTGGCGCACCCGGCACCGGGGCGATTTCGGTCAGGCGCAACACCTCCTGCACGTGCATCACATTGATGCCGTAGGTCTCGCCGGCCAGCCGGAAGGTCACCAGCTGGATAACCGGATCGGCGACGGCTTCCGCAGTGCTGTTTGCCATGATGTCTCTCCTGTGGTTCGCACGGGTGCCGTCGGAAAACCGGCACCAGACATGTTCAACAGATATGAGGCACATTGCGTGCCAACCATCAGGCCGGCGGTGCCTCTCACCGCCAGCGACTGAGGCAACCCTGAGTAAAGCGACACTCAGCGGGTCTCAGGGCGTTCAGCCACAAGGCGCACAGGCAGCAGGCATGGCCATTCCATGTCAAGCCAGTGCAACACCGTGGATGGACGCCCTGAGGCCCGCCCACCGGGAGCGTTCTGAGCGTTGCTTTACTTGGGTTGTCTCGATATCGGCCGGCATTCACGGAAATTGAGGACTCAGGCCGCCGAGGCCTGGCCAAGCAGGGACTCGAGCAGACGCGAATAGGCCTGCACCGAGCGAGCCCGGGGGTCGAACTGTGCCGGCGGCAGCCCCGCGCGGCTGGCCTCGCGCAGGCGGGTGTCCACCGGGATGACACCGTCCCAGAGGTGCGCACCGTGGTTGCGTTGCAGGATCTGCAGGCTGTCGCGCGAGGCACGGGTACGCTGATCGAAGAAGGTAGGCACCACGGTGTACTCCAGGGGCCGTGCGCGCGAGCGGGCGACCATCTCCAGGGTGTGACACAGGCGCTCCAGGCCCTTGATGGCGAGAAAATCGGTCTGCACCGGCACCACCAGGTGCGAACAGGCAGCCAGGGCATTGATCAGCAGCACGCCCAGCACCGGCGGGCAGTCGATGAGCACATGATCGTAATGCCCCTCCAGCGCCTGCACGGTGCGGCTGAGCACCCGTCCCATGCCGGCCAGCCGGCCCGACTGGCGATCCAGGGTGGCCAGAGCCACCGAGGCCGGAATCAGGTCCAGTCCCTCGCAGCCGGTCTCGTGGATCAGCTTCAGCGGCTGTGGATCACGCTTCTCGGCCACCGCGCGGAACAGATCGTAGCTGCTGACCTCCAGCGAGTCCGGGTCGTAACGGAAATAGCTGGTCAGCGAGCCATGCGGGTCCACGTCGATCAGGCAGGTACGCAATCCCCAGGCAGCGAGCAGGCCGCCCAGCGCCACCGTGGTGGTGGTCTTGCCCACCCCGCCCTTCTGGTTGGCTATGGTCCATATCTTCATGGCGACTCCGTCTCCGGTTCCAGCGCCGGCCCTTCGGCCCAGGGTACGATCTGCCCGGGATCGAAGATCTCCTGCTCCTGGCCAAGGATGAGCAGGGTCACGCGGCGGTTGCGCGCCCGCCCTTCTTCGCTGCTGTTGTCGGCGATCGGGTGATACTCGCCACGGCCCACCGCGGCCAGGCGCCTCGGATCGACTCCCTGGCTTTGCAGGAACTGCACCACGCTCGCAGCACGCGCCGCCGACAGTTCCCAGTTGGAGCGATAGACCGCGTTGGCGATGGGCACGTTATCGGTATGTCCTTCCACCTGGATGGGATTGGGAATGGCTACCAGGCTGCGCGCGACCTGCCCAAGGGCGTTCATGGCGTCCGCCGAGAGTCGCGCATCACCCGAGGAGAACAGCAGGCGCGCCTTCATATCCACCTCGATGCGGTCACCGTTCATGCGAATGTCCACCAACCCCCGGTCGGTCCATTCCTGCAGGGAGATGGCCAGCTCGTCATACACTCGCTGCTGCGAGGCCGCCTTCTGCAGGGCGCGCATCGCCTCGCGGCGCAGCCTTTCACGGCTCGGATCCGACGGGACCGCCACGGGTTGCGACAACACCGCATCGACCGCCGCGTCCGGCGTCTGCACGCTGGGCTGCTCGACACCAAACACCGTGCCCAGCGCCTTCGACAGCACCTTGTACTTTCCCTCGTTCACCGACGAGATCGAATACATCACCACGAAAAAGGCGAACAGCAGGGTGATGAAATCGGCATAGGACACCAACCAGCGTTCATGGTTCTCGCTCTCGGCCTGGCGTCGGCGGCGTCTGGGTGGCAGGCGTCTCAATGGACGAACCCTCGCAGGCGAATGTCGATCATGCGCGGGTTCTCGCCCTCGGCGATGGCGACCAGTCCCTCGATCACCATCTCGCGGTAGTGCGACTCGCCCAGCACATGTGCCTTGATCTTGTTGGCCGCCGGCAGCAACAGCAGGTTGGCCATGCCCACCCCATAGATGGTGGACACGAAGGCGGTGGCGATGCCGCCACCCAGCATGGAAGGGTCGGCCAGGTTCTGCATCACCTGGATCAGACCCATTACCGCACCGATGATACCGATCGTCGGCGAATAGCCGCCCATCGACTCGAGGACCCCTGCCGCCTGCAGGTTACGCTGCTCGTGACTGTCCAGCTCGAGCTCCAGCATGCGCCGGATGTCGTCCGGCTCATTGCCATCGACCACCAGCTGCAGCCCCTTGCGCACGAAGGGGTCGCGTTCCTTCTCCAGCACCTTCTCGAGTCCCAGCAGCCCCTCGTGGCGCGCCATCCGCGCCCAGTTCACCAGGCGCTTGATGCGCTCCTCGAAGGGATAGCGCGGTGGAAACAGGATGTGTCGCAGGGAGCGCAGGGCCCGCAGAAAGGTGCGCCCCGGGGTCTGCAAGAGCACTGCGCCCACGGTGCCACCGAGCACGATCACCAGTGCCGGCCCATTGAGCAGGGTATCGAGCGATCCCCCCTCCATCCAGTTGCCGCCAAGCAGGGCAAGCACACCGATGGCGATACCGAACAGACTCAGGCCGTCCATCTAGCAGACCTCCCGCAACGCATCGGCGATCTCCTCGAGCGCCAACACGCGCTCGGCCGCGCCGACGCGGACCACCGCGGCAGGCATGCCGTACACCACGCTGCTCGCCTGGTCCTGTGCCCAGACCCGGCCGCCGGCCTCGTGGATACGCCGTGCGCCCTCGGCACCATCTGTACCCATGCCGGTGAGCACGATGCCGAAGGCCCGTGGCCCCACCGCCTCGGCTGCCGAGCTCAGGAGCAGATCCACGCTGGGCCGGTAGAGCGCGTCGTCGCTGGCTTCCACCCGCACGTGCAAGCCGCCATCGGCGCTGACCCGGGTCTGCAGACCGCCCGGGGCCACCAGCACCTGCCCCGGGCGCAGCGGCATACCGTCAGCCGCCTCGCGCGCATGCAGGGCGGCAAGCGCATCCAGGCGCTCGGCATAGGCCGGCGTGAAGGTACCGGGCATGTGGATGCCCACCAGTACCGGCAACGGAAAATCACCGGGCAAGGCCGCGATCACCTGCTGCACTGCCACCGGTCCGCCGGTGGAGGCACCGATCACCAGCAGGCTGGGCTGCGATCCCTTGTGGGAGGCCGGTGTCGGCGGCGTCTCCCGGCGTGGCGGGGTACCGTCTTCCCCGTCACACGCCAGCTCCAGCACCCGGGCACGCAGCAGCTCACCGGTGCGCGCCGCATCGTTGGCCGAATCCAGCTTGGGAAGAAAATCCACCGCACCGGCGTCGAGTGCGTCGAGCGTGGCCTGTGCCCCCTCACGGGTGAAGGCCGAGAACATCACGATGGGTGTCGGGCGTTCGCGCATGATGCGCCGTACCGCGGCGATACCATCCATCACAGGCATGGCCACGTCCATGGTGATCAGGTCGGGATGGAGCTCGTGGCTCAGGCGTACGGCTTCCTCGCCGTCAGCCGCCTCACCGATCACACGGATCACCGGCGAGACTTCCAGGCAATCTCGAATACGCTTGCGATAGAAGGCGGAATCATCGACTACCAGAACGCGGACATGCTTGGCCATGTGCTGTCGGGACCTCCATCGGTGTGCCTGTCCCGCCTCCTGTGGTCGTCAGTAACGTCGCGCGTACTTGCGCATCAGCCCGGGCACGTCCAGGATCAGAGCGATCTTGCCATCGCTGGTGATGGTCGCCCCGGCCATGCCCTCCAGCCCTTGCAACAGCGCACCGAGCGGCTTGATGACCACTTCTTCCTGGCCGATCAGGAAATCCACCACCAGCCCGACCTGTACCCCACCGACATTGACCACCACCACATGACCATTGTCCGCGGGCTGCCCCTGCATGGCGCCGTTGTTCACCAACCAGTTGCTCAGGTAGAACAGCGGCAAGGCGCGCCCACGCACCTGGATGGTCATCTGCCCATCCACCGTATGGGTACGCGACAGGTCCAGGTTGAAGATCTCGACCACGCTGCCCAGCGGCAATGCGAAAGGCTGCTGTCCCAGCACCACCATGAGCGTCGGCAGGATAGCGAGCGTCAGCGGCAGCTTGATGGTGATCTTGCTGCCCTTGCCCTTTTCCGAATCGATCTCGACGGTACCGTTGATCTGCGCGATCTTGGTCTTGACCACATCCATGCCCACCCCACGTCCGGAGGCATCCGATATCTCCTCCTTGGTCGAGAAGCCGGCATGGAAGATGAGGTTGTAACATTCCTTTTCATCGAGACGTGCCGCCGACTCGGCATCCATGATGCCCTTCTCGACGGCCTTGCGACGCAACACCTCGGCATCCATCCCCTTGCCGTCGTCCTCGATGCACAACAGGATGTGGTCGCCCTCCTGCTCGGCCGACAGCACCACCTTGCCGCGCCGCGGCTTGCCGGCGGCCTCGCGCTCGTCCGGCATCTCGATGCCGTGATCCACGGCATTGCGCACCAGGTGCACCATGGGGTCGGCCAATGCCTCGACCAGGTTCTTGTCCAGGTCGGTGTCCTCGCCGCGCATCTCCAGGTCCACTTCCTTCTTCAGGCTGCGCGCCAGGTCGCGCACCACCCGGGGAAAGCGGCCGAACACCTTCTTGATCGGTTGCATGCGGGTCTTCATCACCGCCAGTTGCAGATCAGAGGTCACCACGTCGAGGTTGCCGATGACGTTGCTCAGCTCCTCGTCGGCCATAGAGGTCTTGAGCAGCGACAGGCGGTTGCGCACCAGCACCAGCTCGCCGACCATGTTCATGATCTCGTCCAGGCGCTGGGTATCCACCCGGACCGAGGTCTCGCCGCTGGGGCGCGCCGGGGGCTTGGCCACCTTCTTTGGCGCGGCTGGCTTTTCGGAAGCGGGCGCCCGGGCCGCTGCTTTCTGCGGCTTCGCCTTCGGCTCGGCAGGCGCGACCGACTGCTCCGGCTTCGGCTCCTCCTTGGCAGGCGCGGCCTGCTTTGCCGCTTTCGGCTCCGCCTCGGTGGAGACCGCGGGTTTCTCCCTTGCCGGCGATGGCGCCGGGGCAGCCTGGCCCGGTGCCTGTGCATCGGCGGCCCGGGCCTCGCTCGTCACCGCCTTGTCCGGGTCGAACCGGCCGGGACCATGCAACTGGTCGAGCAGGGCCTCGAACTCCTCTTCGGTGATCTCGTCACCGCCACCGACCACCGCGGCAGCCGCGTCGTCGCCCTGGGGAGCCTGGGGAGCCGGCGCAGCGGCGGCCCTGGATGGATCGAACCGACCGGGCCCGTGCAGCTCGTCGAGCAGGACCTCGAATTCCTCTTCGGTGATCTCTTCCGGGCTGGTGGCAGCCTGTGGCCTGGACGTTGCGGTCGCATCGGCCTGCGGAGCCGGCCTGGGCACCGGCTCGGGTTGCGCCTCGACGACCGGCTCGGGCGCCTCGTCTCCGGGCACCGCATAACGTTCGAGGCGCGCCAGCAACTCGGCATCGGCAGGCTCCGGCATCTCGCCGTTGCGCAGGTACTCCATGGCCGCATTGACCACGTCCAGCGCCTCGAGGATGGGATCCATCAGGTCCGGAGTCACCTTGCGCTCGCCCTGGCGCAGCAGGTTGAACACGTCTTCGGCTCGGTGGCAGATCTCGACCAGCGGCTCGTTCGACAGGAATCCTGCACCACCCTTGATGGTATGAAAGCCGCGGAAGATGGCATTCAGCAGGTCCATGTCGTCCGGCTGGTGTTCCAGGTCCACCAGCTGTTCGCCGAGCTGTTCGACGATCTCGGCGGCCTCTACCAGGAAATCCTGGAGGATCTCGTCGTCTGCATCGAAGCTCATGTCTCAAAACCCCAAACTGGATAACAGGTCATCGACCTCGTCCTGACCAGACACCGCATCGCTCTTGTCCACGCCAGGCACCACCGGACCGGCGGCCTCGATATCGGGCCCGGCCGTTTCCTTTTCCGGACGGGCCTTGATGCCGTGCGCGCCCGAGAGGCGCACCAGCTCGACCAGCTTGCCTTCCACATCGCTCACCAGGTCGATGACCTTGCGGATGATCTGGCCGGTCAGATCCTGGTAGCCCTGGGCCATCAGCACCTCGGACAACTTGGCATGCAGGGCCTCGGAATTCTTCTGGGTGTCGCGCAAGAAGACCTCCAGCTCGCGGCTCATGGCGCGGAAGTCCTCGACGTTCATCTGCCGGGCCTTGAAGCGCTCCCAGAACTCGGCGAGTCGGCGCGAATCAGTGCGCAAGGTCTCCGCCAGTGGCATGGCCTGTTCGACGGCGTTGAGCGTGGTGTTGGCGGCTTCCTCGGTCAGCGAGATCACGTGGCGCAGGCGCTCGGCGGCGTCAGGCATCTCGGATTCGGCGATCTCGGCCAGACGGGCATCCATCATGAAACCCTTGATGGCATCGTGCAGTTCGCACGTCAGCCGGCCGACCTCCTGGAACAGCAGGCTGTCGCGGAAACCCGCGAGTTGCGCGATCACGTTCAGCGCTTCCTCTTCGCGACCTTCCTCGAGCCGGGCAACCAGGAGGCGCGCAAGCTCGAGCTTTTCGTCTTTTATTATTGCGGGATCACCCATGACGATTTCCTTGCGACACTCAGTGACGCTCAGGCCGCCACCCTCTCAAAGATCTTGTTGATCTTCTCTTCCAGGGTGACCGCAGTGAACGGTTTGACCACATAGCCGTTCACGCCGGCCTGGGCTGCCTCGATGATCTGCTCGCGTTTCGACTCGGCGGTTACCATCAGGACCGGGAGGTGCTTGAGCTTCTCGTCGGCGCGGATCGCCTTGAGCAGATCGATCCCCTGCATGCCGGGCATGTTCCAGTCGGTGATCACGAAGTCGAAGTTGCCGTTCTGCAGCATCGGCAGGGCGGTGTTGCCGTCATCCGCTTCGGCGGTGTTGGTGAATCCGAGATCCCGCAACAGGTTCTTGATGATGCGCCGCATCGTGGAAAAGTCGTCCACGATCAGGATCTTCATATTCTTGTCCAAGGTAAACCTCCAGAGACAACGCTCGATTCAGTCGGTGTCGTTAAATGACTCGATCCGCTTATCGGCCACGTGGGAAAAATGTTTAGGAGGCGCTCAGTCGTCGCGCTCCAGCCACTCGTGCAGCCGAGAGCGCAGGCGGATCGCGGCCTGGCTGTGGATCTGGCAGACCCGCGATTCGCTCACACCCAGCACCTGGCCGATCTCGCGCAGGTTGAGTTCCTCGTCGTAGTACAGGGCGATCACCAGCCGTTCGCGTTCCGGCAGACTGGCGATGGCCTCGGCCAGCGCCTCCTGGAAGCGTGACTTCTCCAACCCCTTGAGCGGTCCGTCGAACAAGGCATTGCGCTGCTGGCGAGCACTCTCCTCGACACCACCGGGCACCACCTCGCTGAACTCGCACAGCTTGTCATAGCTGAAGATGCGCGCGCCCGAGGCATCGGCGAGGATCTGGTGATATTCCTCGAGACTCATGTCGAGCGCCTCGGCCACCTCCACGTCGCGCGCATCCCGTCCCTCGGCATGTTCGATCTCGCGCATCACCCGCGCCACCTCGCGCGCCTTGCGGTGCACCGAACGCGGCGTCCAGTCGGAACGACGGATCTCGTCGAGCATGGCACCACGGATGCGGATGCCCGCGTAGGTCTCGAAGCTGGCGCCTTGGCTGGCGTCGTAATTGGCCCCGGCCTCGAGCAGGCCGATCATCCCGACCTGGATCAAGTCCTCCACCTGCACCGAAGGCGGCAGGCGGTTCATCAGGTGATAGGCAATTCGCTTGACCAGGGACGCATGCCGGGTCACCAGGTCATCCTGGGCGTTGGTCTTGCCCGTTTCGCTATAGGTCGCCAGGCTGGTCATGGCGCCACCTCCCCGTATTCACTGGAAAACTGAATGAGTCGTTCGACAAAAAACTGCACCTGTCCGCTGGCCCCCTTGGGCTGGGGCCAGGACTCGACCTTGCGGGCCAGGTTGCGGAAACCCTGGGCCACCCGCGAACGCGGGAAGGCCTGCACCACCGGGCGCTGCACACGCACTGCCTTGCGCAGGCTCTCATCCATCGGCAGCGCGCCCATGAAACTGAGCATCACATCCAGGTAGCGGTCAGTGACACGGCACATCTTGTTGTAGAGATCGCGCCCCTCCTGCGCGCTGCGCACCATGTTGGCGAGGATGCGGAAGCGGTAGTGGCCGTAGTCTCGGTTGAGCAGCTTGATGATGGCGTAGGCATCGGTGATCGAGGCCGGCTCGTCGCACACCACCACAATGATCTCGTGCGAGGCGCGCGAGAAGCTCAGCACCGTGTCGGAGATGCCGGCGGCGGTGTCCACGATCAGGGTGTCGATGTCAGCCGCCATGTCGGAGAAGGCACGGATCAATCCCGTGTGCTCGCGCGGCCCCATCTCCGACAGCGCCTGGATGCCGGAGGCACCGGGGACCACCTTGAGACCGGACGCCCCCTCGATCACCACTTCCTCCAGGCTGCGCTCGCCGCGCAGCACGTGCGAGATGTCGAACTCCGGGTGGAGACCCAACACCACATCGATGTTGGCCAGGCCCAGATCGGCATCCAGCAGCATCACCCGGTGCCCCATCTCGCACAGCGCCACACCGAGGTTGACCGAGACGTTGGTCTTGCCCACTCCCCCCTTGCCACCGGTCACTGCAATCGCGCGTACCGGGCCGGGAGCCACCATGCGGCGCAGGCCGCTGGCCTGGTCCATGTCACCTTCAGACGCGAGCATTGGCACGGCCCCCCTTGTAGGACAGGGCAAGATAGGTTGGATCGCATTCGCCGGGATGCCGTTCGAGCAGCTCGGCGGCACGCTCGACCAGGGGCATGGCGCGCGCCGCCTGCAAATCTTCGGGCACGCGCTGGCCGTCGGCCAGCCAGGCCAGCGGCAGGCCGGCGTGGATCACCGCCGAGATCGCTGCACCCAGGCTGCCGGCCTCATCCAGTTTGGTGAGCATGCAGGCGTCCGGACGACAGGCCGAGAACAGCGCCACCGCGCGTTCCAGCGCCGCGCCCTCGGTGGTCGCCGACAGAGTGAGCAGGGTGGTGAGCCGGGAGCCGGCAGCCTGCAGGGTCTCGATCTGCAACTCGAAACGCTCACTGTCACTGCCCATGCCGGCGGTGTCGATGAGGATCAACCGCCGGTCAGACAGCGAGTCGATGGCATCGCGCATGCTGTCGGGATCGTCAGCAGTGCGCACGGGCACGTTGAGGATACGGCCGTAGGTATGCAGCTGGTCGCGCGCGCCGATGCGGAAGTTGTCGGTACTGATCAGGCCGATGTTGCGATGGCCGTGGCGCAGCGCAAAACGTGCCGCGATCTTGGCGATGCTGGTGGTCTTGCCCACGCCGGTCGGCCCCACCAGGGCGAGCACGCCACCGCGCTCGAGGATGCCCTGGTCGCAGGTGGGGATCTCGCCGGCAAGCAGGAACAGGGCCTTGCGCCAGGCCTGTGTCGGCTCTTCGATATCAGCCACACGCTGCAACAGGTCCTGCGCCAGGTCGGCCGCCAGCCCCAGGCGCATCAGCTTCTCGAACAGGGCCTGTGCCTGCGGGGCACGCTGCCCGAGATCGTGCCAGCTCATGCTCGCCAGCTCGGCCTGCAACCAGCGCCGCAGGTTCTGCATCTCCTCGCGCATGGCCTGGAGTTCGTCGTGCTCTGCCGGACGAGGATCGCTGGCGGCAGGCGCTTGCCGGCGTCCCCGTGGGATCTGCCCGGTCGATGTCCCCCGCCGCGCGGCAGGGGGCGTTGCGGTCTCGACGTCCGCCTCGCTCACCAGGTCCACCGCAGCGGTGAGTTCTACGCCTTCGTCGGTGCTCTTGTTGGAGAGGATGACCGCATCCTCGCCGAGGGTCTCGCGTACCATGCGCAACGCCTGGCGCATGTCCGGTGCCACGAATCGCTTTATCTTCATGCCATCTGGCCCCTGTCTGCTGCGGGGCCCGCGGCCCCGTTAACCCTGTGCCGGATCCCGTCCGATGGTGTGGATCACCTGGATCTTCCGGTTATCCGGTATCTCGTTGTAGGAGAGGACGTGCATCCCGGGCACGCTCTGGCGGACGAAGCGGGCCATCCAGGGACGGATCGCCGCGGCCACCAGGAGGATCGCTGCCTGCCCGTTCATCTCCTGCTGTCGCGCCGCGTCGGCCAGCGCCACCTGGATCTGTTCGAGCAGACCGGGTTCGATCCCGGCACTGTCTTCTCCTGCGCTCGTCAATGCCTGTTGCAAGAGGCGTTCCAATCCCGGCTCGAGCACGATGACAGGAATTTCTTCCACGTTTCCAGCGACTTGCTGGACGATGGCCCGGCTCAGGGCGACCCGCACGGCGGCGGTCAGGGCGTCGGCATCCTGACTCCGGGGGGCCTCCTCCGCCAGGGTTTCGGCGATGGTGCGGATGTCGCGGATGCTCACGTGCTCGGCGAGCAGGTTCTGCAACACGCGCAGCACCGTGGTCAGGGGCAGCAGCTTGGGCACCAGGTCCTCGACCAGCTTGGGCGCGACCTGCGCCAGGTTGTCGAGCAGTTGCTGTACTTCCTCGTGGCCGAGCAGCTCATGGGCATGACGCTGCAACAGCTCGCTCAGGTGAGTGGCGACCACGGTGCTGGCATCGACCACGGTGTAGCCGAGGGTCTGCGCGTGATCGCGTTGCGCGGGATCGATCCATACCGCCTCCAGGCCGAAGGCCGGATCGGTCGTGGGTGTGCCCTGCAGTTCGCCAAACACCTTGCCGGGATTGATCGCCAGTTCGCGATCGGGGAAGACCTCGGCCTCACCCACCGGCAGCCCATGCAGGCTGATACGGTAGGCATTGGGTCCGAGATCGAGGTTGTCGCGGATGTGCACCGGCTGAATCAGGAAACCCAGTTCCTGCGACAGTTTCTTGCGCACACCCTTGATGCGGTTCATGAGCTGACCACCCTGGCTGCGATCGACCAGCGGGATCAGGCGGTAACCAACCTCGAGGCCGATGATGTCCACCGGCTGCACGTCGTCCCAACTCAGCTCGCGGGTCTCGGACGACTCGGACTCCACCGGCACCGGCAGCTCGTTCTCGTCCACCGTCTCGGGTTGCGCCTGGCGTCGCGCCACCATCCAGGCGGTCCCGCCCAGGGTCCCGCCGAGCAGCAGGAACACCAGGTTGGGCATGCCGGGGATCAGACCCAGCATGCCGATGATGCCGGCGGCGATGCCCAGCGCGCGCGGATTGTCCACCAGTTGCTTGCCGACCTGGCTGCCCATGTCCTCGGAACTCGAGACCCGGGTGACGATGATCGCCGCAGCGGTGGACAGCAGCAGCGAGGGGATCTGCGCGACCAGGCCGTCGCCGATGGTCAGCAATACGTAGTTGTGCAGCGCCGTGCCCATGTCCAGGCCGTGCTGTCCCATGCCGATGGCCAGCCCACCGACGATGTTGATCAGCAGGATCAGGATGCCGGCGATCGCATCACCACGCACAAACTTGGAGGCACCGTCCATGGCACCGTAGAAATCGGCCTCGCGGGTCACGTCCTCACGCCGGCGACGCGCCTCGTCCTGGTCGATCAGCCCGGCATTGAGATCCGCGTCGATGGCCATCTGCTTGCCCGGCATGGCGTCCAGGGTGAAACGTGCGGAGACCTCGGAGACCCGGCCCGCACCCTTGGTCACCACCACGAAGTTGATGATCACCAGGATCATGAACACCACCAGACCGACCGCGTAGTTGCCCCCGATGACAAAGGCACCGAAGGCCTCGATCACCTTGCCGGCGGCATCCCCGCCGTTGTGGCCCTCGAGCAGCACGACCCGGGTGGAGGCCACGTTGAGCGCCAGACGCAGTAGGGTGGCGACCAGCAGGATGGAGGGAAAGAGCCCGAAATCCAGTGGGCGCAGGGCATAGACCACCACCAGCAGCACTACCAGCGACAGCGCGATGTTGAAGGTGAAGAACAGGTCGAGCAGAAAGGGCGGCAGCGGCAGGACGATCATCGCCAGCAGCATCAGGATGACCAGGGGCGCCCCCAGGCCGCGCGCGCCGACCTGTTTCATGTTGGCGAGTATCGCTTCCATCGCTTCAATCCTGTGGTTCAGTCATGCCGGAAGTCCTCCGGCACCGGGAAGTCTTCCGGCGGCTGCGGCGGCTCGCCGCCCTCCTCGCGCCAGGCGCGAAGCTGGAACACGTAGGCCAGCAGTTGCGCCACAGCCAGGAACAGCTGCGCCGGGATGGTCTCGTTCAGTTCGGTATGGAAATAGATGGCGCGCGCCAGTACCGGCGCCTCGATTATCGGGATGGCATGGGCGTCGCCGATCTCGCGGATCTGCGCTGCGACCAGGTCCTTGCCCTTGGCGATCAGCAGGGGCGCGCGCATGCGCTCCGGGTCGTAGCGCAATGCCACCGCGTAGTGGGTCGGGTTGGTGACAATGACATCGGCCTTGGGCACCTCCTGCATCATGCGCCGCTGCGCCATCTCGCGCTGCAACTGGCGGATGCGCCCGCGCACCTCGGGCCGCCCCTCGGTCTCCTTCATCTCGTCGCGCACTTCCTGCAAGGTCATCTTCAGTTCCTTCTTGTGCTGCCAGAGCTGGAAGGGCACGTCGATGATCGCCATCAGGATCATGGTCGAAGCGATCAGCAGCGCGGCCCAGCCGACCAGTGACAGTCCCTCGACCAACGCCTGCCCGGGGTCGTGGCTGCCCAGGCCCAGGATATCGTCGCGCCAGGCCCAGAGCACCCAGGCGGTGACCAGGGACACCAGCAGGAACTTGGCCAGCGACTTGAGCAGCTCCATCAGCCCCTTGGGGCCGAAGATGCGCTTGAGCCCCTTGATGGGATCGAGCTTGGAGAACTTGGGCTGCATCGCCTCGATACTCAGGTTGAAGCCCCCGAGCGCCACCGAGGCGGCGATGGCCACCACCATCATCACCGCGAAAAAGGGAGCCAGCATGAGCAGGGCATCCTGGATGGCGGTGACCAGGTGCGCCAGCAGGGCGTGGGGATCGAACACGTCCGCACGGCGCAACGCCAGGTGCTGGCGAAACTGGGCCTGGAAGCCACTGCCGAAGTGCCCGCCCATGAGCATCATGGTGGCCACGCCCACCAGGGTGAGCGCCGCGGTGTTGAGCTCGCGCGAACGCGGCACCTGCCCCTTCTTGCGCGCATCGTTCAGGCGCTTGGATGTGGGGTCGTGCGACTTCTCCTGGCCGTCCTGGTTCTCCGCCATGTCTCACCTCGCCTGCAACAGCGTCACGCCGAGGCCCAATGCCTCGTTCACCAGCTGATCGAACCCCCGCATGACCTGCGGCAGCGTGAGCCATATCACCAGGAAGCCAGCCAGCAGGATGATGGGGAAGCCGATGGAAAAGATGTTGAGTTGCGGCGCCGCGCGCGACACCACGCCCATGCCGATATTGATCAGCAGCAGGGCAACGATCACCGGCAGGGCCATCAGCAGGCCGGCGGCGAACAGCCGCGAGGACCAGCTCACCACGCCCCAGAGCCCGGCACGGCTCAGGCCGTCGAACGCCACCGGCAACAGGTAGAAGCTCTGCGCCACGCTGCCGAGCAGCAACAGATGCCCGTTGCCCAGCAGAAAGGCCAGCATGGCCAGAATCAGCCAGTATTGCGAAACCACCGGCACCTGTACGCCGTTGGCCGGGTCCATCATGTGCGCAAAGCCCAGGCCCATGCTGTAGGCCATCGCCTGTCCGCCGAACACCAGGGCGTTGAAGGCAAGTTGCAGCACGAAGCCCATCATGGCCCCGATGCCGACCTGTTGCAGTGCGATCATCACCCCCTCGGCGCCGAACACATCGACCACCGGCGAGGATGGAATCAACGGCTGCAGCAACAGGGTGATCAACACCGCCAGCAACACCCGCCAGCGCGCCGGCACCTGGCGCACGCTGAACACCGGCGCAACCATCAAGGCGGCACCGATACGCACGAAAGGCCAGAAGAAATCAGCCAGCCATTGTTGCAGTTGGGCGTCGGTGAATTGCAAGCTTCCCATCCGCCGGCCAGCCGCGCAGGCTAACCGATCATGTACGGTATGTTCTCGATCAGGCGCTGGGTGAAGCCGGTGATCTGGCGCAACAACCAGGGCCCGGTGGCCATCAGCACCAGCGCCACCGCAATCAGCTTGGGCACGAAGCTCAGCGTCATCTCGTTGATCTGGGTCGCCGCCTGGAACATGGCGATCAGCAGACCCACCGCCAGCGAGATCAGCAGGATGGGCGCGGCCAGCAGCATGGTGACCTCCATGGCCTCTCGCCCGATGGTGATGACCGAATCCGCGTCCATGTTCACCTCACACGTAGAAACTCGTTGCCAGAGTGCCCATCACCATGGCCCAACCATCGACCAGCACGAACAGCATGATCTTGAACGGCAGCGAGATGATCAGGGGCGAGAACATCATCATGCCCATCGACATCAGCACACTGGCCACTACCAGGTCGATGACCAGGAAGGGGATGAACAATAGAAAACCGATCTGGAATGCGGTCTTCAGTTCACTGGTGGCAAAGGCCGGCATCAGCAGACTGAAGGGCACATCCTCGTGACGCTCGAAACCGGCCTCGCCGGCGATGCGCGCGAACAGCGCCAGGTCGTCGTCGCGAGTCTGCGCCAGCATGAATTCGCGCACCGGCTCGCGCGCCCGCTCCAGTGCCTGTTGCGCGCTGATCTGCTCTGCCAGGTAGGGACCCAGCGCCTGGTCGTACACCTTGTTGAACACCGGCGACATGATGAAGAAGGTGAGAAACAGGGCAATACCGACCAGCACCTGGTTCGATGGCGTCTGCGCGGTACCCAGCGCCTGGCGCAGGATGGACAGCACGATCACGATGCGGGTGAACGAGGTCATCAGCATCAGTGCCGCCGGCAACAGCGACAGCGCCGTCATCAGCAACAGCACCTGGATGCTCAAGGTCCAGGTCTGGCCACCCTGCCCGTCCGGGCTGACGGTCAGGGCGTCGATGCCTGGTGCGGCCTGCGCCACGACAGGCAGCAGGCAGATCAGGCGCTTCATGCCGTCTCCTCCCCGGCTTCGCGCAGGTGCGTGGCAAAGTCCTGATCGGTCTTGCGCAGCACGTGCAGCAAGCGCACGTTGCCCTGGGCCACACCGAGCAGCAGGCGCTCGCCCTCGACTTCGACGATCACCGCGCGTTCACGCGGTCCCAGCGACGCTCCGCCGAGCACCTGCACCCGCGACTTGCCGCCGATACCCGGGGTGCTCAGGTAACGCTTGACCAGCCAGGCAAGTCCCAGCAATACCCCCAGCACCACCACCAGGCCGCCAGCAGTCTGCACAAGCTGTCCGCCCAGATCGGCATCGGGTGCCGGAGCTGGCGGCACCGCGGCCCAGGCTGCCGGGGCGATCAGGCTGGAGAGGAACGGCAGCTGTCGCATGTTCAGCACCGCAGCGTCTTGACCCGGTCGGCCGGACTGACGATGTCGGTGAGGCGGATACCGAACTTCTCGTTCACAACCACCACCTCACCCTGCGCAATCAGGGTGCCGTTGACCAGCACATCCATGGGCTCGCCGGCCAGGCGGTCGAGCTCCACCACCGAGCCCTGGTTGAGCTGCAGCAGGTTGCGGATGTTGATACGCGTGCGGCCGATCTCCATGGAGATGGTCACCGGCACATCGAGGATGGCGTCCAGCTTGATGTCGCCGCCAGAGCCCTCGGGTTCGAGCTGCTCGAAGCTCGCGGCCTGGGCATCCTCGACTTCGACCTCGCCCCGCTCTTCGAGCGCAGCGGCCCATTCGTCGGCCAGCGCCTGATCATCCACGGTGGATTCGGTGTTTTCGGTCTCTTCGCTCATGATACGGCTTCCTGTGTCAATGCCCGCGGTTCCGACTGTGTCTCGGCCTGCTCGTCTTCGGGCTTGCCGAGCAGGATCAGATCATGCAGACCGACCGGGGACGTTCGATCCACTCCTGTACCTTGATGGCATAGTGGTCCTTGTGTACCCCGAGGACTCCGCGAAACAGCGGCAGTCCTTCGGCGCGGACCTCGACGGTCTCGGGGATATCGATGGGAATGATGTCGCCTACCTGGAGCTCGGAGAGCTCGCGTACGCTCAGCTCCACCTCTGCCAGCTCCGAGTTGATCTCGATCGAGGCATCGAGGATCTCTTCGCGCATGGCCTTCTCCCAGCGCTCATCCTTTTCCCCGCGGTCGCTCTGCACGCCGGCATCCAGCAGCTCGCGGATCGGCTCGAGCATGGAGTACGGCAGGCAGATGTAGAAATCGCCGCCACCCGACTCCAGATCCACGTTGAAGGTGGTTACCACCACCACCTCACTGGGGCTGACGATGTTGGCGAACTGCGGATTGACCTCGGAGCCCTGGTATTCGAAACGCACATCGAGCACCGGCTCCCAGGCCTTCTTCAAATCCTCGAAGGCGATCTCGAGCAGCATCTGCACCACGCGCAGCTCGGTAGGGGTGAAATCCCGCCCCTCGATCTTGGTATGGAAACGGCCCGTGCCACCGAAAAAGCTGTCCACGGTGCTGAACACCAACTTGGGGTCGAGCACAAACAGCGACTTGCCGCGCAGCGGGGCGATCTTGACCATGTTCAGGCTGGTGGGCACGAACAGGCTGTGCACGAACTCGCCGAACTTGAGCATCTGCACTCCCGAGACCGCGATGTCCGAGCTGCGCCGCAGCATGTTGAACAGGCTGGTGCGGAAGTAACGGGCGAAGCGCTCGTTGATCATTTCCAGCGTCGGCAGACGACCGCGGACGATACGATCCTGGCTGGCGAAGTCGTAGGCGCGCGCACCGTCGGCATCGACCGGGACGTCGGTCTCGGTCTCCACCGCGCCATCGTCCACCCCATGGAGCAGCGCGTCGATTTCGTCTTGCGAAAGCAGCTCGTCGGCCATGGTGGTGCACCTATTGCAGTACGAACTCGGTGAAATACACGGCTTTGATCTTCCCTGGCTGATCCATCTCTTCCATCTTGTTCTGCAGCAGTTCCTGCACCGCCTGCTGCAACTTCTGCTTGCCCTCCAGGGTGAGCAGCTCGGCGGACGACTGCGATTCGAACAGGTTGTTCAGGTGGTGGCGCAACATGGGGTCGTTGGCAGCGATGAAATCCGTCACCGACTGTTGTCGCGTGAAGACGGTGACCGCGATCTGCAACATCTTCGCCGGCCCGCCTGGTGGCAGGTTGACGATGAACTTGGGCTCCATCTCCACGTAGAGCGGTTCACCCTCGGGCGCCGCCTCGGGCTTGGGCTGTTCTTCCTCGGCCTGCGCCGCCTTCCCGTCCTCGGGTGGCTCCTCGCCGCCCATCAGGAAAAACGCCGCGCCACCGCCACCGAGCAGCAGCACCACCAGGCCCACGATGAGGATCAGCTTCTTCTTGCCGCCTCCGCCGCCTTCTTCGCCTTCGATGTCCTTGTCATCTTTCGCCATGGTTTCCCCCGTGGTCACCAGTCATTGCCTGCCACAGGAACTGCAATCGCCATGCCAGGCCGCAACCTCGCTGACAAACAAGGAATATCAATGACTTGCGAAGAACAGGCGCAACGGGGACGAAAGTTTGGCGCCCGCAGCCCCCATGGCAGGGCGAAAAACCGGCACCTGTTCAGCGCGATCTCAGGTGCAGCAGGAGCTGGTCCAGCGGGATGGGCTGAGAGAAGTGATAACCCTGCAACAGGGTACAGCCTTCGCGGCACAGGTAGCGAGCCTGCGCCTCGCTCTCCACACCTTCCGCCACGGTGTCGAGCTGCAGCTCGCGGGCAATCGCCAGCATGGCCTTGATCAGGGCGCGGTCGGCAGGGTCGGTCTCCAGATCAGGCACGAAGGCGCGGTCGAGCTTGAGCGTGGAGACCGGCAGGCGCTTGAGGGTGCTCAGGCTGGAAAAACCGGTACCGAAATCGTCGATCGCCAGCTGCAGGCCTACCTGCCGGATCAGTTCCATTTCCATGCGATCGGGATCGGCCATGATGCTCTCGGTCACCTCCAGTTCGAGCAGAGCCGGATCGCTACGGTATTCGTGCAGCAGGGCGAGCAGGTCCGAGACATAGGCCGGATTGCGGAACTCACGCATCGAGACGTTCACCGCCAGCCTGAACTCGGGCGCTACCTCATGGATGAGCTGCATGTCGTGCACTACCCGGCGCAGCAGGAACTGGCCCAGCATCTCGATCTGGCCGGTATCCTCGGCAACGGCGATAAACTCCAGTGGCGACACCTCGCCAAGTTCCTCGCTGTGCCAGCGCATCAGGGCCTCGGCCCCCACCCAGCGGTGGTCTCCGCAGCGGACCTTTGGCTGGTACACCACGTCCAGCTCGCCACGCGCCTCGGCCTGGCGCAAGGCATTGGCCAGACGCAGGCGCCGCTCGTTCTCCTGGTTGAAGCGCTCGTCGAAGAAGCACAGCGTATTGCGCCCCGATTCCTTGGCCCGGTAGAGCGCGGCATCCGCGTGGCTCATCAACACGTCCGGGGCATCACCATCATCCGGGCTGCCCACGCTGATACTGGTGTAGAAATCGTGTCCACCGAGCTCGAACGGCTGCTCACAGACCTTCAGCAGCCGCTGGCCC
Organism: endosymbiont of unidentified scaly snail isolate Monju; assembly: GCF_000801295.1. Lineage (NCBI taxonomy): Bacteria > Pseudomonadati > Pseudomonadota > Gammaproteobacteria > endosymbiont of unidentified scaly snail isolate Monju. Next base: position 1,882,410 of record NZ_AP012978.1, read on the forward strand.
AGCAGCTCCGCGTAACGCGACGAGCGAATATCGGGCAACAGGATGACGAACTCGTCGCCCCCCATGCGGCCGATGATGTCGACCTCGCGCAACACGGTTTTCAAGCGCCGCGCCAACGCCTGCAACAGGCGGTCGCCCTCGGGATGCCCGTAGCTGTCGTTGATCTGCTTGAAGTTGTCCACATCGAGATAGGCGATCGCCAGCTGACAGCCGCTGCGCATGGCTCGCGCCACCTCGTGGTGCAATTGCTCCTCGATCAGCAGGCGATTGGGCATGCCGGTCAGGGCATCGTGCGTGGCCTGGTGGATCAGCGTCTCCTCGTAGCGTTGCTGACGACGTACCGCCATGCGATAGAACTGGAAACTGAGGAGTGTGGCCGCCAGGAACAACACCGCCGGCAGGGTCATCTGCGATGCGTAGTCCCGCAGTATCTCCGCATAGCCATAGGAGGCCACGACCGACAGTCCTGACTCGGGCAGGCGGCTCACCACCACCAGTGCGCGCCGGCCGGCAGGATCCAGGCCCTCGTCCTGCCGCCAATCGAAGGCCTTGGCGTACATCTCGTCCATCCGCTCTTCCGCCAGCGGCACCAGCAATTGCAGGTATCCGTCGTCACGCAACAAGGCGATCTGGATCCCTGAACGAGGCCGAATGACATTCCACAGGGCCCCAGGCGCAGTAACATCGATGCCGGCTGCCATTACCGCCAGCACCTTGCCATTGGCATCGCGCAGAGCCAGGCGCACCGGGATGAGCCAACGCTCCAACAGGGGAAAATAGTAGGTACGCCCGACCACCATGTGTGTGGATTTCAGCGCCGAGAGGAAGCCCTCCCGCGATGGCGCCTGCAGCAAGAGGTTGGGCAGCTTGCGACCCGCCGGGATGCCCGAGACCAGCACCAGTTGGCCATCGGGACGGGCCAGGCCGAACCCGGCAATCGCGGGGTTGGCGCGCAACATGTCCTCGACCCAGCGACGACCGCGAGCGGGTTCGCTCAGGGCACCGGCGTGCAGCAGGTGCCTGCCGAGCAGCTTGAGCATGGATTCCTGGTGAGAGAATTCGGCGCGGGCCATCTGCGCAAACTGCTGCGCAGCCTCACTGGTCTCGTTACTTGCCCGCTGACGCAGGCTGTGCCAACTTCCGATAGCGAACAGGACAAAAATCACCGCCAGGACCAGGATGGTCCAGATGTAGAACTTTTCCGTTCCCCCCTGGCGTTTGGCGATCCGGGTGGGTGATGCCTCGCTGGGCAGACTCGAGTCCATAGCGCCCTTCTGGCAATAGCCGGGTAGCCCGCGAGTATAACCAATGGCCCCCCACAGGAAACTGGCCGGCCGCGATTTAGTCACAAGATTCCTATCCGAGGTAGCCACTCATGCCCACAAAAAGCAAGACCATCGCCCTGGCTCTGGGCAGCGGCGGCGCCCGCGGGCTGGCGCATATCGGCGTCATTCGTGTACTGGAGCGTCATGGCTGGCGCATCGACGCCATTGCCGGCAGCTCGATGGGCGCGCTGATCGGGGGTTTCCATGCCGCGGGCCGGCTCGAGGCCTATGCCGACTGGGTGCAGGAGCTCACCGAGCTGAACGTGATGCGCTACCTGGACCTGTCCTGGGGCGGAGCCGGGCTGCTCAAGGGCCAGGCGGTGATGGAAACGCTGCGCGAGTTCATCGGCGAGCACCACATCGAGGAACTGCCCATCCCGCTGACCGTCGTCGCTACCGACCCGCGCGCACGGCGCGAGGTGTGGATCAACCAGGGCGACCTGTTCGATGCCATACGCGCTTCCATCGCCGTGCCCACGGTCTTCACCCCACACGTCGTACAGGGACGCCCCTTGCTCGACGGCGGTATTCTCAACCCGGTGCCCATCATCGCCCCGGTGATGCACAACCGCGGCGACCTGGTGGTGGCGGTGAGCCTGTCCGGACCGCCGCGGAAACGACCGCGCCCGACCCCGCCGAGCGAGCAACGGCGCAACCCGAGCTATCGCAAACGCATCGATCGTTTCATCGAGGAACTGCAGGAGCGCTTCGGACATGAAGACCGCTGGCACAAGCAGGAAGAGGCACTCTCCCTGGTCGATGCTGCCCTGTTGTCCATCGACGCCATGCAGGCGCAGATCGCCGCCTGCAAACTGGCCGCCTACCCGCCGGACCTGCTGATCGAGATCCCCATCGACACCTGCGCGGTGCACGAATTCTACCGCGCCACCGAAGTGATAGAGGCCGGCGAATACTGGGCCGAGAAGGCGTTGTCCGAATACCTGGCCGAGCGCGACGCCTGACGAAAACCCGCGCCGTCGGGCTGCGCGGCCTTGCCCCGATCACAGCAGGGCAGCCTGGCGCTCGCCCTCGCCCACGTTCACCCGCGACAGCAGGATGGCGCCACCCAGGAACAGCACGGAAACGGCAAGAATGCCGGCTCGCGAACTGCCAGTGGCCGCCGCCACACCACCCACCAGCAAGGGCCCCAGCACCGCCGCAAACTTGCCCAGCATGTTGTACAGGCCGAAGAAGCGGCCGGACTGGTCGGTCGGTATCAGGCGCGCGAACAGGGCCCGGCTGAGCGACTGAATGCCGCCGAGCACCATGCCGATGACGGCCGCCAGGACATAGAACTCGGCCGCGGTCTGCATGCGCCAGGCCCAGAACACCACCAGCATGAAGACCACGATCGCCAGCCCGATGGCGCGGCGGGCGCCCCAGCGCTCGCCCAGCCGCCCGAAGGCGATGGCCGCGGGAAAGCCGACGAACTGGGTAAGCAGCAACGCTCCGAGCAGGTCGCCGGAATCCAGGCCAATGGCCAGACCATAGTCCACCGCCATGCGTGCAACGGTATCCACGCCATCGATGTAGAACCAGTAGGCGACCAGGAAGGTGAAGGCATGCGGCAGGGCACGCAGCTCGCGCCAGGTGCGGCGCAGTTCCGACAGCGCCACGCCGGACGTGGTCGCCGGCGCATCGTCGCGCACCCACAGCAATACCGGCAGACTGAACAGCGTCCACCACAGGGCCACCAGCAGGAAGGCCCAGCGCACCGCCTCGGCCTCGTCGGCCAGACCGAAGCTGGCGGGCGAGAGCACCATGGCCACGTTCAGGGCGAGCAGCAGGCCGCCACCCAGGTAACCCAGGGCATAGCCCAACGCGGAGACCCGTTCCAGGTCACGCCGGCCGGCCACCCCGGGCAGCAGCGCGTCATAGGCGATGTTGGCGCCCGAAAAACCCACCAGTCCCAGGCCGTAGAGCAACAAGGCCAACCACCACTGCCCCTGAGCGACCAGGAAAAGGCCGCCGCTCATCAGCACCCCCAGGCCGGCGAATACCGCGAGCAGGCGACGCTTGCGTCCGGCCGCATCTGTCCAGAGGCCGAGCAGGGGGGCGGCAAGCACCATCAGCAGCGCGGCGAGGGAACTCGCCGCGCCCAGCCAGAAGGTACTCTCGGTGACTCCCAGGTCCCGCGCCCAGTACTGCTTGAAGAACACCGGGAAGAAACCCACCATCACGCAGGTGGCAAACACCGAGTTGGCCCAGTCGTAGAAGGCCCAGCTCCAGACGGCGCGCCTGCCCTGTCCCTGGCGCATGGCTCAGCTCTTGATGCCGACGCCCTTCTTCAGCAGGTACAGCGCAACGAAGAACAGGACTGCAATGAAGCCCAGGATGATGTGCACCGCGACGCCGACCAGGATGTCGGAGACCCCCAGCAGGCCATAGCGGAAGGCATTGATCATGTACAACACCGGGTTGGCCAGCGACACCTGCTGCCAGAACTCGGGCAGCATGCGGATCGAGTAGAAGACCCCGCCGAGATAGGTCAACGGCGTGAGCACGAAAGTGGGGATGATGGCGATGTCGTCGAAGCTGTTGGCGAATACCGCGTTGATGAAGCCCGCCAGCGAGAACAGCACCGAGGTGAGCACGAACACCGCCAAAGTGATGCCGATGCTGTGCACCCGGAAGTCGGAGAAGATCATCGACACCAGGGTCACCAGCAGGCCGACCATCACGCCGCGCGCCACACCGCCGGTCACGTAGCCCCAGAGCACCACCCAGGGCGGGATGGGAGCGATCAGCAGCTCCTCGACATTGCGCTGGAACTTGGCCTGGTAGAAGCTGGAGACCACGTTGGCGTAGCTGTTGGAGATCACCGCCATGAGGATCAGGCCGGGCACGATGAAGTCCACGTAGCGCAGGCCGTCCATCTCGCCGAGCTGCGAACCGATCAGGGTGCCGAAGATGACGAAGTACAGCGCGGTGGTGATCGCCGGCGGCAGCACCGTCTGCACCCAGATGCGCGAGAAGCGCAGCACCTCTTTGATGACGATGGTCGAAAAGGCGGTCCAGTACCTCATGCCGAACGCTCCCGGTGATGATGCACCATATCGAGAAACAGCTGCTCCAACCGGTTCTGCTTGTTGCGCATGCTCAGTACCTGTATGCCAGCGGCCGACAGGCCCTCGAACAGGCCGTTGAGACCGCGCCCGGCCGTGATCTCGGCCTCGAGCATGCAGGCATCCAGGCGCTTGAGACGGTAGCCGGGGATCTCGGGCAGGGTCTCGACCGGTTCGACGACATCGAGGATCACGTCCTGCTGGTGCAGGCGGCGCAGCATCTCGCGCATCTCCGCGCGCTCGGCGACCTGCCCGTTGCTGATGATGGCGATGTTGCGGCAGAGGCTCTCGGCCTCTTCCAGGTAATGGGTGGTGAGGATGATGGTGGTGCCATCGGCATTGATGCCGCGCAGGAACTCCCACATCGACAGGCGGATCTCGATGTCCACCCCGGCGGTGGGCTCATCGAGGATCAGCAGGCGCGGCCGATGCACCAGGGCGCGCGCGATCATCAGCCGCCGTTTCATGCCGCCAGAGAGCGAGCGCGCCTGCTCCTCACGCTTGTCCCACAGCTCGAGCTGGCGCAGGCAGCCCTCGGCCCGCTGGCGCGCCTCGGCGCGCGGCAAGCCATAGTAGCCGGCCTGGTTGATCAGGATCTCACCCACCGGCTCGAAGGGATTGAAGTTGAACTCCTGTGGCACATAGCCGATGCAGGACTTCACCGCCTCGGGCGCCAGGTCCTGGTCGTGCCCGAACACTTCCACGCTGCCCCTACTCTTGCTCACCAGCGAACAGATGATGCCAATGGTGGTAGACTTGCCCGCGCCGTTGGGCCCGAGCAGGGCGAAGAAGTCACCCTCTTCCACCTCGAGGTCGATACCGTGCAGGGCCTGTACGCCCCCGGCATAGGTCTTTTGCAGATTGCGGATACGCAGCGCCTTCATGGAAACTCGACGATGATCGACTGGATGGAGCGTACAATACAGTTTCTCGGCCCAATTATCACCTGTCCGTCGCCATGGAAGCCCTTGCACCCGATACCCTTGCCCTGCTTGCCGCCGTGGGCGTGCTCGCCGGCCTGGTGGATGCCATCGCCGGAGGCGGCGGCCTGCTCGCCCTGCCCGCCCTGCTGTGGGCCGGGCTGCCTCCCCTGCAGGCGCTGGCCACCAACAAGCTTCAGGGCAGCTTCGGCACCGCCACTGCATCTTTCAACTACATCCGCCGTGGCGAGATCGAGCCGCGCGGCCTGCTCGGTGCAGTGGCCTGGACCTTTCTCGGCGCCACGACCGGCACCCTGGCGGTACAGTACCTGGTGGCCGATTGGCTGGACCGCCTCGTGCCCGTGCTGCTGATCGGCTTTGCCCTGTATTTCCTGTTCTCGTCACGCATCGGGGAGGAAGACGCCCGCCGGCCGCTTTCGGCCTGCTGGTAGGCCTTGGCGTGGGCTTCTACGACGGCTTTTTCGGCCCCGGCACCGGCACCTTCTTCGCCGCCGGTTTCGTGCTGCTGGCTGGCTGGAACCTGAAGCGCGCCACCGCCGGGACCAAGGTACTCAATCTCACCAGCAACCTCGCCTCGCTGCTGTTCTTCGCGCTCGGCGGCCAGGTCGTCTGGAGCATCGGCCTGGGCATGGGGCTGGGCCAGGTGGCCGGCGCCTGGCTGGGATCACACCTGGTGATGCGCCACGGCACGGTCATCGTGCGCCCGCTGCTGGTGATCGTCTCGGTGGCGATCTCACTCAAACTGCTACTCGTCGGCTGATCGGTCCGCACGGCGCCGCAACACGCAATAACGAAAGGACTGCACGGCGCCGCCCGGTGTGCGGTGCAACTCGCGTTCGCTGTGCAACAGCCCGAAGGGATCAGCGAAGACGGCGGCCAGGGTGTCGGCATCGTAGCGACAAACGGGCAGGCCGCTGCAACGCTCGGCGCCATCCTCGGCAAAGGTGGCAATGATCAGGTGCCCGCCGGATCGCAGTGCCCGTGCCACCGCCCGCACATAGGCCGAGCGCCCGGCCTCGCCGGCAAGAAAATGGAACACGGCACGATCGTGCCAGACATCGAAGCTGGCCGTCGGCAATGCCGCCCCTGTGACATCGCCCAGCACCCAGTGCACGTGGGCAGCCTGCTCACCCAACTGGCGCTGCGCCCGGGCCTGGGCGACCGGCGACAGGTCCAGCCACCAGAGGTCACGGTAACCGCGCCGCAACAGTTCACCAAGCAACGGCGAGGTCCCCGCGCCCGCATCGATCAGCCGCGCGGAACGGCCTGGCCCGAAGCGTTCGATCAACGCCAGGGAGCGCTCCGGATTCCGCTGAAACCAGCTCAACTCCTCGTCCGCCTTGCCTCCATAGACCCGGTCCCAGTGCCTGCTGTCCGACATCGTGCCTGCCTCGCATACCTGCCCCTTTCCTTTCGACATAGTCATGCCGGACGGGAAAGGCAAGGCTCACGGCTGATAGAATATGTCGCCAATCACACCACGAGAATCGCACGAGATGAAACGCAAGACGTACAAGGATCTGGTGGCCGAGATCACGCCGCACATCAAGGAATGCTTTCCCTGGGACGTCGAGGAGCGCATGGAGCGAGGCGACGATCTGCTGTTCCTGGACGTGCGCGAGACCCACGAATACGACACCATGCACATCGAGGGCTCGCTGAACGTGCCACGCGGCATCCTCGAGACCGCCGTGGAATGGGATCACGAGGAAACCGAACCGGAGCTGGTCAAGGCACGTAACCGCCAGGTCGTGGTGGTCTGCCGATCGGGCAGCCGCAGCGTCTTCGCCACCTGGACCCTGATGCAGATGGGCTACAAGTACGTCACTTCGCTCAAGACCGGCCTGCGCGGCTGGAACGAGTACGACCTGCCGTTGGTGGACCTGGAAGGCAACCGCATCGACCCCGAGGTGGGCGACCGCTATTTCGCCAACAAGCTGCTCGACTACCAGCGCAAGCCGGCGGACTGGGTCGAACCCGAATAGGCCCTGGACCGAAGGGTTCGCGGCGGGAACGCCGTTCCCACGTGTAGGAGGCCCGTCCCCGGGCCGAACCATTCGCGGCGAGAACGCCGCGCCTAACGCGGAAACCCCGCTCCGGAACCCGTCAGCATGGGCTTGGCGTAGACCACCGCGTCCTCCCGCTCGTGACGTTCGTGCGGGTAGTAACCCTTGCGGCGACCGATCTCGCAGAAACCTTCCGACTCGTAGAGCGCACGCGCAACGTGGTTGCTGGCGCGCACCTCGAGGTAGACGGTGTCGGCATCCTTCTCGCGCGCGATGCGCAACATGCGCCGCAGCAGGCGACGCCCCAGGCCGCGTCCCTGCCAGTCGGGGGCCACGCAGAGGTTGAGCAGGTGGGCCTCACCGGCACCGGTGGACAGCACCGCATGGCCTGCCAGCTCGCCGGCAAACTCGGCAACCATGCAGTGATACCCGACACGCAGACAGTCGCGCAGGATGCCCATGCTCCAGGGATGTGAATAGGCGGCGCGCTCGTTGACGAATACCGCGCCGAGATCGCCCTCGCGCATCGCCCGCAACGTGGGTTGCAGCTCCTGGATGACCGCGCTCATGACACGTCTCCCTGTAGCTCGCGCCACACCGCCTGCAGGTCGATCCAGGCCTTGGCCTTCTCCTCGGGGCGGCGCAGCAGATAGGCAGGATGGTAGGTCACGCGCAGCGGCGTTTCCCGGTAATGGTGCACACGCCGGCGCAGACGCCCCACCGCCTCGTCGGTCTCGAGCAGGTTCTTGGCCGCCACACCGCCGACCGAGAGGATGAACTCGGGTTGCACCAGGGCGATCTGCCGGTCCAGCCAGCCACGGCAGGCGACCACTTCCTCGGCGCGCGGATCGCGGTTACCGGGCGGACGGCACTTGAGGACATTGGCGATATAGGCCTGATCGCGCGACAGACCGATGGCCTCGAGCATGCGATCGAGCAACTGCCCGGCCCGACCGACGAAGGGCTCGCCCTGCCGATCCTCTTCAGCGCCGGGGGCCTCACCGATGACCATCAGGCGGGCATTGCGGTCGCCCACCCCGAACACGGTCTGGGTACGTGTCTCGCACAGACCACAGGCGCGACAACCGGCGACCGCTGCGGCCAGGCCGTCCCAGTCGAGGCTTGCCGGATCGATAGCGGGCACGGCCGGCACCTGATCCATGGCAGGCGTCGCTGGGGCAGCCGCTGGCGCAGCGGGGGGCGACTCGACCGGCAGGGGCGTCTCGGGAGGCGCTACGCTCGTCGCCTCCGGCGACATTTCTTTCGTCGGTGCCGGAGCGGGATCACGGGCAGGGGCTTCGCGCTGCACCCACAGCTCGATGCCCATACCTCGCAGACAGGCCCGGCGCCGCGCGTCCAACATGTCGACCTAGACGTCCGCAGCGCCCTGCGGGTGTGCCCGCTGGCCGGCATCCAGCAGCTTGTTGCAGCCATTGATGTAGGCCTTGGCCGAGGCAATGACGATATCGGTATCCGCGCCCTGCCCCATCACCAGACGCCCGCCCTTCTCCAGACGTACCGTCACCTCGCCCTGGCTGTCGGTGCCGCTGGTGATGGCGTTGACCGAGTACAGCTTGAGATCGGCCCCGGTCTGTACCAGCGCCTCGATGGCCTTGTAGGCGGCATCTACCGGGCCGCTGCCCTCGGCGGCAGTGGTCTGTTCCTCTCCATCGATGCTCAGGGTGAGCTCGGCACGCGGGGTCTCGCCGGTCTCGGAGCAGACGCGCAAGGCCATCAGCTTGACCCGTTCGTTGATCTTCTCCAGCCCCCTGTCCGTAACCAGGGCCTGAAGGTCCTCGTCGAAGATCTCGTGCTTCTTGTCGGCCAGCTCCTTGAAGCGGGCGAAGGCCTCGTTGAGCTCCTCCCCGGTCTCGAGGTGGATGCCCAGCTCCTCGAGCCGGGTGCGGAAGGCGTTGCGGCCGGAATGCTTGCCCAGCACCATGCGGTTGTGACTCCAGCCCACATCCTCGGCACGCATGATCTCGTAGGTCTCGCGGTGCTTGAGCACTCCGTCCTGGTGGATGCCCGACTCGTGCGCAAAGGCATTGGCGCCGACGATGGCCTTGTTCGGCTGCACCGGGAAACCGGTAATGTTGGATACCAGGCGCGAGCACGGCACGATCTGGGTAGTGTCCAGCCGGGTGTCGCAGTCGAACACGTCCTGGCGGGTACGCACTGCCATGACCACCTCTTCCAGCGAGGCGTTGCCGGCGCGCTCACCCAGGCCGTTGATGGTGCATTCCACCTGGCGCGCACCGTTCATCACCGCCGACAACGAGTTGGCCACCGCCAACCCCAGGTCGTTGTGACAGTGCACCGAGAAGATGGCCTTGTCGGCATTGGGGATGCGCTCGATCAGCTGGCGGATGGTCTCGCCGAACTGCCAGGGCATGTTGTAGCCCACGGTGTCGGGCACGTTGATGGTGGTCGCGCCGGCATCGATCACCGCCTCGAAGATGCGGCACAGGAAGTCGAGATCGGAACGCCCCGCGTCCTCGGCCGAGAACTCCACGTCGTCGGTGTAGCGGCGCGCGTGCTTCACCGCCCACACTGCCTGTTCGACCACCTGGTCGGGGCGCATGCGCAGCTTGCGCTCCATGTGTACCGGTGAGGTGGCAATGAAGGTGTGGATCCGTCCCGAGGCGGCGTTCTTCAGCGCCTCGCCAGCACGGTCGATGTCCTTCTCCAGCGCGCGCGCCAGGCCGCAGACCGTGGACTCGGTGACCGTCTCGGCCACCGCCTTGACCGCCTCGAAGTCGCCCGGGCTGGCGATGGGAAAACCGGCCTCGATCACGTCCACGCGCATCTTTTCAAGGGCGCGCGCGATGCGGATCTTCTCGTCCCGGGTCATGGACGCGCCAGGACTCTGCTCGCCGTCGCGCAGGGTGGTGTCGAAGATGATGAGTTGCTTGCTCATGTGCTGCTCCAGCCAGACCCTCTGGGCCTGTTGCCTGATTGATTCATTGATGCTGTTCGGATGTGGCGATTGTCTGGCCCTCGCCCGGGCGCTTGCTGTTCTCTGCCCCTCAGGGCAGCAGCAGATCTGGCAGGGCAGTGTGCAGGCGAACGCCGGGACCGAGGGCCCGGGTGAGAAAACCGGCTTGTCGAACGCTGTCGAGTCGCATGTCAGTTCGCCCGAAAGGTGGTCCTGGAATATAGCCCACTCAGCCACCACCTGCCAAGCCTCGCCGCCGCCAGAGCTTGCGCAGGGCAACCATGGGGCCGGAAAGGGTGTACCCCAGGAACACCGCGAACAGCACCATCGGCGGGTCTGTCAGTACCACGGCAAACCCCAGCGCCAGCCCAACCAGCACAAAGAACGGCACCTTGCCACGAAAATCCACCTGCTTGAAGCTGTAGTAGCGCAGATTGCTGACCATCAGCAGGCCGGCCGCCAGCGTGAGCAGCAGGGCGAGCCAGGCCACCCGGCCAGAGGTGATGTCATTGTCTACCGCCACCCAGACGCTGCCGGCCATCACGGCCGCCGCCGAGGGACTGGGCAGGCCGGTGAAGTAGCGCTTGTCGGCGGTGGCGATGGCGGAGTTGAACCGCGCCAGGCGCAGGGCCGCACCGGCGGTATAGATGAATGCCGCCAGCCAGCCCAAACGTCCCAGGTCCGCCAGCGCCCACTGGTACATGACCAGTGCCGGCGCCAGACCGAAGGCCACCATGTCCGACAGGCTGTCGTATTCGGCGCCGAAGGCGGTCTGGGTATTGGTCATGCGCGCCACTCGACCGTCCAGGCCATCGAGCACCATGGCCACGAAGATGGCGATTGCCACCTTCTCGAACTGCCCGTTCATTGATACCAGCACGGCATAGAAACCGCTGAACAGCGCCGCGGTGGTGAACAGGTTGGGCAGCAGGTAGATGCCGCGCGCACGCCGGGGGCGTTCGCTCTCCAGTGAAGCCACCTTGGGGGTTTCCTTGTGCGAGTTCATAGGGCGCAGTATAGAAAAAAGGCCGCAACGATGCGGCCTTTCATCGAGTCGCAGTCGCGAACTCAGTTCTTCGACTTGTCCACGAGTTTCTGGATCCAGGGCATCATGGCACGCAGTCGGGCGCCGACCTGCTCGATCGGATGCTCGGCATTGAGACGCCGACGCGCGGTCATCTCGGGATAGTTGGCCTGCCCTTCCTGGATGAAGCGCTTGGCGTACTCGCCGGTCTGGATGTTGCGCAGACACTCGCGCATGGCGGCACGCGACTGCTCGTTGATGATCTTCTCGCCGGTGACGTATTCGCCGTACTCCGCATTGTTGGAGATGGAGTAGTTCATATTGGCGATGCCGCCCTCGTACATCAGGTCGACGATCAGCTTGAGCTCGTGCAGGCACTCGAAGTAGGCCATCTCCGGTGCATATCCGGCCTCGACCAGGGTCTCGAAGCCGGCCTTGACCAGCTCCACGGTACCGCCACAGAGCACGGCCTGCTCGCCGAACAGGTCGGTCTCGGTCTCGTCCTTGAAGGTGGTCTCGATGATACCGGTACGACCGCCACCGATGGCCGAGGCATAGGACAGCGCGATGTCCTTTGCCT